>NZ_CP127409.1:1918047-2237722 GCF_030291135.1 Rhodanobacter thiooxydans
CCTCGGCGCAGGCCGGCTCGCGCTCCAGCAGCTGGTGGCCGTTGTAGTGGAAGTCGCCCACGATCGGCACCTCCACCCCCATCATCGCCAGCCGCTCGGCGATGCGCGGCACCGCGGCGGCGGCAGCCGGCGTGTTGACCGTGATGCGTACCAGCTCGGAGCCGGCACGGGCCAGCTCGGCAATCTGTTTCGCGGTGCTGGCCGGGTCCTCGGTGTCGGTGTTGGTCATCGACTGCACCACCACCGGCGCGCCGCCGCCCACCATCACCTTGCCGATCTGCACGGCCACGCTGGGCCGGCGTAGCGCCGGCGCGGCCGGACGCGGTTTCTGTGCAGCAAGCTCACTCATGGAATCAACCGGAATACAGGTCGCGAAAGCTCGCGGCGATGGCGACAAGAATAACCGATCAGGCTTGCCCTCTTGCGACAAATCAGCGCACGCTGGTGCCTGCGGGGCCGGAGGTAGCCCATTCCCGTCTTTTTTGCACGTGGACGGATTGCCGCAGCGACTTGATCGTGGTCAAGGTGGCGTCGCATTCTTGCCTTAGAATTCGCCAGTTATCCAGCCGGGAAACCCCATGCCGAACACCGAGTATTACAACGACAGGGTCGTGCGCCAGTTCCTGTTGGCCGCCGCCGTATGGGGCATCATCGGCATGTCGGTCGGCGTGTACATCGCCGCCGAGCTGATGTGGCCGGCGCTCAATTTCAACTTGCCATGGATCACCTTCAGCCGGCTACGCCCCGATCATACGTTCGGCGTGATCTTCGCTTTCGGCGGTTCGGCGCTGATGGGCACCTGCTACTACGTGGTGCAGCGTACCGGGCACGCCCGGCTGGCCTTCACCAAACTGGCCGGGTTCACGTTCTGGGGCTGGCAACTGGTCTGCGTGCTGGCCATGACCACGATGCCGCTGGGGCTCACCCAGAGCAAGGAATACGCCGAACCGGAATGGTTCATCGACATCCTGATCGCGGTGGTCTGGGTCAGTTTCGGCGTGGTGTTCTTCGGCAGCCTGGCGCGCCGGCGCATCAAGCACATCTACGTGGCGAACTGGTACTACGGCGCCTTCATCATCGCCGTCGGCCTGCTGCACATCGTCAACAACCTCGCCATTCCGGTCTCGCTGACCAAGTCGTACTCGATCTATTCGGGCGTGGTCGATGCGATGGTGCAGTGGTGGTACGGCCACAACGCGGTGGCGTTCTTCCTGACCGCCGGCTTCCTCGGCATGATGTATTACTTCGTGCCGCGGCAGGCCCAGCAGCCGCTGTGGAGCTACCGCTTCTCGATCGTCAATTTCTGGGCGCTGATCTCGGTCTACATGTGGGCCGGCGCGCACCACCTGATGTACACCGCGCTGCCGGACTGGGTGCAGTCGGTCGGCATGGCGTTCTCGCTGGTGCTGCTGATGCCGAGCCTGGGTTCGGCGGCGAACGGGCTGCTCACCTTCAACGGTTCGTGGCACAAGCTGAAGACCGACCCGGCGGCCAAGTTCATGGTGATGTCGCTGGTGTTCTACGGCGCCGCCACGTTCGAAGGCTCGATGATGGCGGTCAAGACGGTCAACTCGCTGTCGCACTACACCGACTGGACGATCGCCCACGTGCATTCCGGCTCGCTCGGCTGGGTCGCGATGATCACCATCGGCTCGCTGTACGCGATGGCGCCGCGCGCGCTGGGTCGGCCGGAGATGTATTCGCACAAGAGCATGGAGCTGCACTTCTGGCTGCACATCATCGGCACCCTGCTCTACATCGGCTCGATGTGGACGGCCGGCGTCACCGAAGGCCTGATGTGGCGCGCCACCAACCCGGACGGCGCGCTCACCTACGGCTTCCTGGACAGCCTGATCGCGATCAAGCCGATGTACCTCATCCGCTGGCTGGGTGGCGTATGCATCCTGTCGGGCATGTGGGTGATGGCTTGGAACCTGTGGCACACGGCGGCGGACGCGCGCGCGCGGCTGATCAAGCCGATCCCGGTTCCCATCCCCGAGCCGGTACCGCACCAGGTACCCGCGCCACTGCCGGCCGTCGGCTGAGGAACACGTCATCATGGCTTACAAGCATTTCGAAGCAATCGAGAAACACGTCGGCCTGCTCGGCGTCCTGATCGCGATCATGGTCTCGCTGGGCGGCCTGGCCGAAATCACCCCGCTGTTCATGGAGGCGCATTCGGTGAAGGCGCCGCCGGGCGTGCAACCGTACGACCCGCTGCGACTGATCGGCAAGGACGTCTACGTGCGCGAGGGCTGCTACCTGTGCCATTCGCAGATGATCCGCGCGCTGCGCTTCGAGACCGAACGCTACGGCCATTACTCCACCGCGGCGGAATCGGTCTACGACCGCCCGTTCCAGTGGGGCTCCAAGCGCACCGGCCCGGACCTGGCACGCGTGGGCGGCAAGTACTCCGACGACTGGCAGCGCATGCATCTGATGGACCCGCGCCAGGTGGTGCCGCAATCCAACATGCCCGGCTATCCGTGGCTGGCGCACAACAAGATCGATGCGGCCGACGTGCAGGCGCGCATGCGCACGCTGCGCCGGCTGGGCGACCCGTACACCGACGCCGAGATCGCCGGCGCCCCCGCCGCCGTGGAAGGCAAGACCGAGCTGGACGCGCTGATCGCCTACCTGCAGGGGCTGGGCATCAAGAATGAACCGGTCTCGACGGCGGCCGCCAATGCCGCGGCCAGTGACGGAGGCGCGCCATGACACCGATCAACCCGATCTGGGGCCATGTCGCCGGCGTATTCATCGTGCTGATGATGATCAGTTTCATCGGCATCTGGATCTGGGCCTGGCGCAAATATCACAAACCGACCTTCAACCGCATGGCGCACCTGCCACTGGAAGATGAGCCGGAAACCGATGGCCGCACGAAGGAGAATCGCCCATGAGCAGTGGCTGGTCGTTATGGGTGATGTTCCTGGTGGTGCTCAACATGGGCATCACGCTGTTCCTGTTCCTGTGGGGCCCGCGCGCGAAGATACCGACCCTGCCCGACGGCACCAGCGGCCATGTGTGGGCGCACGGCGTGCTGCGCGAAGGCGTGCGCCGGTTGCCGACGTGGTGGGTGGTGTTTTCTGCCAGCATGTTCGTGGCCGGCTTCACCTACCTCTACCTGTACCCGGGTTTCGGCAACCACAAGGGTGCGCTGAACTGGACCTCGCACGGCCAGCTGCAGCGTGACCAGGCCGCCAACAACGCCAGGCTCGAACCACTGCTGGAACGCTTCCGCCTGTACCCGGTGGAAAAGCTGGCCGGCGATCCGGAAGCGCTGGCGATGGGCAAGGTGTTGTTCGAGGACAACTGCGCCGCCTGCCATCAGCGCAGCGGCAAGGGCAACATGCTGCTCGGTGCGCCCAACCTCACCGACAACGACTGGCTCTACGGCGGCAGCGGCAGCGACATCACCACCTCGATCCACGACGGCCGCAGCGGCGTCATGCCGCCGTGGGCCAGCCTGGGCGCGGACAACGTGAAGAATCTGGCGCAGTACGTGCTGAGCCTGTCCGGCTCGCCGCACGACGCGACCAAGGCCGCCGCCGGCCAGCCGCTGTTTGCTACCTGCGCGGCGTGCCATGGTGCCGAAGGCAAGGGCAATCAGGCACTCGGTGCACCCAACCTCACCGACAAGATCTGGCTGCACGGCGGTAGCGTGGCCGACATCGAGAAGACCATCGGCGAAGGACGCCAGGGCCACATGCCGGCATGGAGCCCGCGTCTGAACGACGACCAGATCCATGTGGTCGCCGCCTATGTCTACCAGCTGTCGCACCCTGTCGATGAAAGCAGGCAATGAACCTTCGGCCCGGCACGGATCGGCGTGGTATCGGCAACCGATCGCGTGGCTGGGCGTGTTCGTCTTCGTGGCGTCGATGGCTGGCTGCATCTGGCTGATCGTGGTCGGCAACCGCTACGCCGACACGCCACTGGATACCGCGCACACCGTGTTTGGCGTGCCGGTCAGTGCACACAGCAGCGCCCGTCCGGCACCCAGACCGTCGACTGACCCACCGCCATGAACAGCTACGCGGCGTGGGCCCATCCGCAACTCGCCGCGCAGGTACTGCGCCCCCGCCGCGACGGTTGCAGCGAGATCGCACTCTCGGTCGAGGCGCTGACCGATGCCCGCCAGGTCCTGCAACTGGAACAACTGATCCGCTCACTGCCCGGCGTGCAGCGCGTTGCCATCGATCGTCCGGCGCGCCGGGTGCGGGTGGTGCTGGATGTCGGCCGTACGCCCTTGCCGACCCTGCTGGCGAATTTCGCCGCCGCCGGTTGCCCGGCACAACCGCTGCAGCACGACAGCATCGACGATGCCCGCGCGCAGGAACAGCACGACGCGCTGAAGCGCCTGCTGGTGGCCGGCATGTGCGCAATGCAGGTGATGACCTATGCATTCGTCATCTATATCGGCGTGGTCGACTTCGTCGATTTCAGCACGCGCAACCTGTTCCGCTGGCTCGGCCTGCTGACCAGCGTACCGGTGGTGTTCTACTCGGCCATGCCGTTCTTCCGCGGTGCGCTGCAGGAACTGCGCGAGCGCCGGCTCGGCATCAACCTGCCGGTCGCGCTGGCGGTGGCCCTGGTGTTCCTGGCCAGCATGATCAACACCCTGCGCGGCAGCGGCGAGATCTATTTCGATTCGGTGACCATGTTCGTGTTCCTGCTGCTGGGCGGGCGCTACCTGGAACTGCGCTCGCGCCACCGCAGCGGTGCGATGGGCGATGCGGTGATCGACACCGCGCCGCTGCTGGCGCAACGCCGTCGTGCCGATGGCGAACTGGAAACGGTGCCGGCAATGACCCTGCTGTCCGGCGACCGCGTGCACATCGCCGAAGGCACCCGGGTGCCCGCCGACGGCGTGCTGCAGAGCGCGGATGTCCGGGTGGATGAAGCGCTGCTGTCGGGCGAGTCGCGACCGGTGCGACGCATGCGCGGCGACCAGCTGATCGCCGGCAGCGTGCTGTTGTCCGGCCCGGCCGAACTGATCGTGGAGCACAGCGGCAACACCACCACCGTGGCGCGGCTGGGTGAACTGGCCACGCGTGCGCGGCAGGCACGTACGCTGGGCGCCGCCAGCGATCGCGAGGTCGGCCGCTTCGTCGCCCGCGTGCTGGGGCTGACCGTACTCACCGCACTGGGCTGGTCGCTGGTCGATCCCGCGCGTGCTTTCGAAGCGGCAGTGGCGGTGCTGGTCGTCGCCTGCCCCTGTGCGTTCGCGCTCACCCGCCCGGCCACGCTGACCCGGGCACTGGGCGTGCTGGCCGGTCGCGGCGTGCTGGTCACCCACGGCGAGGCACTCGGCCGGCTGGCCGCGGTCGACTACGCGATGTTCGACAAGACCGGCACGCTGACGGTGCCGCAACTGGACCGCCACGCGGTCGAGCCCTTGCGCGGCGACAGTGCCGAGCAGGTGCTGCAACTGGCCGCCGCACTGGCGCATGAAAGCTCGCACCCGCTGGCCCGTGCGCTGGCCGACACGGCACGCCAGCAGGCGCTGCCGCTGCAGGCGCAATCAGTACAGGTGGCTGCCGCTGCCGGCATCTGCGGCGAAGTGGCGGGCCGCCCGTTGTGGCTGGGGCGGGCTGACTTTGCACTGGCGCCGAGCGGCCAGGCGATTCCCTCCGGCATCAGCGATGCCTTGCTGCTGGCCGATACGCAGGGTGCCATCGCCGCCTTCCATCTGGACGAACAGCCGCGCGCCGATGCCCGCCGCATGCTCGACTTCCTGCGTGCCGACGGCATCGCGACCAGCATGGCCAGCGGCGATGCCGCCAGTCGCGTGGCGACGGTGGCTGATCGCCTCGGCATCGCCGACTGGCATGCACGGCAATCGCCCGCGGACAAACTCGAACGCTTGCAGGCCGCGCACGCCAAGGGACATACCACGCTGGCCGTCGGCGACGGCAGCAACGACGCACCGCTGCTGGCTGGTGCCGATGTCTCGGCGGCGCTGGCCTCCGGCACCGAGCTGGCCCAGGCCCATGCCGACCTGTTGCTGCTGGATGGACGGCTGAGCGGACTGGTCGACGCACGCGCGATCGCCTGCCAGCTGCAGCAGATCACCGCGCAGAGCCGCCGCTGGGCGCTGGCCTACAACCTGTGCGCGGTGCCGTTTGCGGCATTCGGCCTGGTACCGCCATGGCTGGCCGGCATCGGCATGTCGCTCAGTTCGCTGGTGGTGGTGCTGAACGCACTGCGCGTGGGCAGCCGGGAAGCGACTTCGGACGAACGCTCCGGCCCGGCAACCGGCGCACGCGAGTTGCCGGCATGAACATCCTGCTGGTGCTGATTCCGGTAACCCTGGTCATCCTGATCGTGGCCGTGCGGCTGTTCTTCTGGGCGGTCAACCACCAGCAGTTCGACGACCTGGACAGCCCTGCGCAACTGCCGCTGATGGACGACCAGCCCGAGCCGGCGCCACCAGCGGAAACCTCCGAAAGCGATTCCGCCACGCCACCGTAAGGGCGGGCACTGCCCGCCAGCAGACTCCTACGGCTTGCGGCGCAAGGCGGCTTGCAGCAGACGTTGCTGCACGCGTTCGGACACGCTTGCCGGCGCGTCCAGACCCATCCGCGCCAGCGCCTCGCCCTCGCCAGCAGCCACCTCGCCAGGACGCACGACGGCGCCCAGCAATCGCCATTTGCCGCGCCAGTTGCCGCTGCAGGATTTCAGCCATTCCAGTGCCGGCAGCAGGCGCTGCTCGACCCCGGTGAAATCGCTGCCGAACGGAAACGTCGGCAGCAGGCCTTTCTGCCGGAACGGCGCCAGCACCTCGTGCAGGTGGCCCGGGCGATGGCGGCGCCAGGCTTCCGGTATCACGAAATCCGCGGCCAGCTTGCGGTGCGCCTTGGCCTGCGCGCACAGCGCGTCGAGGAAGCGCGCATCGGCGATCGACAGCATCGCCTCGACGCACTCGCCGTCGCTCTTGCCGCGCAGGTCAGCAACACCGTACTCGGTGATGACGATGTCGCGCAGGTGGCGCGGGATGGTGGTCTGGCCGTAGTTCCAGCGGATATTGCTCTCGATGCCGCCGCGACTCTCGCGGGTGGCGCGCAGCAGCAGCACCGAACGACCGTCCGGCAACTCGTGCGCCATCGCCACGAAGTTGTACTGGCCGCCGACGCCGCTGACCACGGCGCCGTCCTCCAGCGTATCGGACACCGCCGCGCCGAGCAGGGTCGCCATCATGCAGGTGTTGAAGAAACGCGCGCCGCGCCGCTGCAACATCGCCAGCGCCTGGTGGTCGCCGTACAGCTGGTTGACGTTGGACACCGCGCACATGTCGATCGCGTCCGGATCGGCCGCCTCGGTGGCGTCGAGCCAGTCGTACAGCTCGCGCGAACCGAGGAAGAACGCGCCGCGCAGGTAGTGTCCGCCCGGCGTGGCCGGGTCCAGGCGGCCGTCCGCGGCGGCGCGTTCCAGCGCCAGGTCGTCCCAGCTGCGCCGCTTCAGGATGCCGCCGCGCTGCAGGTGCATGAAGCCGTCCATCACCATCTCGCTGGCGCCGTACAGGCCGGCCCCGAACGGCGCCAGGCCGCCCAGCTGGCCGGCCAGTGAGTGGGTGGCGCCGCCCGGGTCCAGCGCCACCAGCGCGCGCCGCCATTGGGTGTTGTCGTGCTGGCGCAACAGCAGCGCCTTGACCAGCGCGTCGGACAACGCGCCGATGCCGATCTGCAGACAGCCGCCATCCCTGACCAGCGCGCTGGCATGCAGGCCCAGCGCGTATTCGACGAGATCCACCGGCGACCGCGGCAACGCAAACAGCTGCGATGAATGTTCCGGGCGCAGCTCCACGTCGAAATACGCTTCCGCCACCTCGGCATCGCCGCCCAGGTACGGCAGCTCCGGATGCACCACCGCCACGCACAGCGGCCGCCGGCCGCTCGATTGCGCCTGGCGCAGGAAATCCAGGGTCAGGTCAGGGTTGCACGACAGGCTGTAATGCACGCCGTCCGGCCCTTCGCGCCGCGCCACCAGTTGCACCAGCAGGTTGATGTCCTGCGCCGCCAGGTCGCGCGCCACGTGGGTGTAGTTCTGGCTGATGTAGTTGCGCTGGGCGCTGGCCGAATGCAGCAGCGCGCCGGACTGCAGGTAGAACTCGTGCACCTCGACGTTCACGGGCAGCGCATTGCGCGCCTGGTCGAGCGCGTACTGCGGGTCGATCGCGTCGGCGCCGAAGTGGCGTTCGACGAACGGCCCGAGGAAACGCTGTTCCAGCCCCAGCGCTGGCTGCGGCCGGGTCAGCGACAGCGCGGTATACAGGCGCATCGAGCGCCCGGCGTCGGCGGCGACCAGCCGGTACAGCGCATTGAGCAAGCCATGCGGCTTGCCCAGGCCCAGCGGCGCGGCGATGCGCAGGTGCGGACCCAGTGCATGCGCAAGATGGCGTGCGCAGGCCTCGGTGTCGGCGTAGCGGTACTCGATCGGCATGCGCGCGATCATGCCAGAAGCCCCGCGACGTCGGCGCGCCGACAAGCCATCGCCTACACTCGGGCCATGCCCACGCCACTGATCCCTGCCACCCGGAGCCGCCTGCTGGCCGAACAGGCGCTGAGTCGCGCCGCCGGCGCACCGCTGCTCAGCGGCAACGCGGTGGACCTGCTGATCGATGCCGCCGCCCATTACGAAGCCTGGCTGGCGGCCATCTGCGGTGCGCGCCAGCGCGTACTGCTGGAGAACTACATCATCCGCGACGACGCGGTGGGACGCGCCTTCCGCGATGCGCTGGTCGAACGCGCCCGGGCGGGCGTGTTCGTCGCGGTGGTCGCCGACTGGCTCGGCTGCCTCGGCCAGTCGCGCGGCGCGTTCTGGGCGCCGCTGCGCGCGGCCGGCGGCGAGGTACGCGTGTTCAACCCGCCGCAACTGGGCGAACCGCTGGGCTGGATCAGCCGCGACCATCGCAAGCTGCTGGTGGTCGACGGCGTGCTCGGCTTCCTGTCCGGCGTATGCATCAGTGCGAAATGGCTGGGCGACCCGGCACGCGGCGTGCCACCGTGGCGCGACACCGGCGTGGCGCTGCGCGGCCCGGCGGTGGCCGAGCTGGAGGCCGCGTTCGCGCAGAGCTGGGGCGAGACCGGCGCGGCGCTGCGCCAGCTGCCGGCCGCCACGGAGCCGTCCGCACCGGCTGGCGACGTGGCGTTGCGGCTGATCGCCACCCAGCCGGCCACCGCCGGCATGTACCGGCTCGACCAGCTGGTCGCTGCGATGGCGCGCAAGACGCTGTGGCTCACCGACGCCTACTTCGTGGGCCTCGCGCCCTACGTACAGGCGCTGGTCGCCGCCGCGCGCGACGGCGTGGACGTGCGCCTGCTGGTACCCGGCAGCAGCGACATCCCGGTGGTGGCCGGCATGTCGCGCTCGGGCTACCGGCCGCTGCTGAAGGCCGGCATCCGTGTGTTCGAATGGAACGGTTCGATGCTGCACGCCAAGACCGCGGTGGCCGACGGCCAATGGGCGCGGGTCGGCTCGTCCAACCTCAACATCGCCAGCTGGTTGGGCAACCGCGAGCTTGACGTGGCGGTCGAGGACGCCGGCTTTGCCGGCCAGCTCGCCGTGCAATACGAACAGGACCTGGGCAATGCCACCGAGATCGTGCTGGCCTCGCGCCGGCGCCGGCACGGCAACGGCAGCCGCGAAAAGGTGTGCAGCAGCGAAACGCGGCCGCCGCGGGTACGCCACGGCGGCGGCAGCTCCGGCCGCGCCGCCGCCGGCGCGCTGCGTATCGCCAACAGCGTCGGCGCCGCACTGGCCAACCGGCGCGTGCTCGACGACACCGGCAGCGGCTCACTGGTGATCGGCACGATCGTGCTCATCGTGCT
The DNA here is from genome assembly GCF_030291135.1 of Rhodanobacter thiooxydans. Classification (NCBI taxonomy): domain Bacteria; kingdom Pseudomonadati; phylum Pseudomonadota; class Gammaproteobacteria; order Lysobacterales; family Rhodanobacteraceae; genus Rhodanobacter; species Rhodanobacter thiooxydans. Next base: position 1,927,881 of record NZ_CP127409.1, read on the forward strand.
GGCGGTGGTCGCGTTCGCGTGGCCGGCGTGGATCGGCTGGCCGTTCGGCGCCCTCGCTGCCTGGTTCGCGCTGAACCTGGGCATCCGCAGCTGGCGCGCGCGCAAACGTCGCTGGCGCGAACTGCGCGACGCGGATGACGAGTGAGGCCGGCCCGTCCTCTTCAGGCTTTCCCTGCGCTTCCCGTGTCAAGCGGATGTTTTCTCACAACTTGATACAACGCGCATGTTAGGCTCGCGCCCCTATGTCCGCGCCGTTCGACGACACCACGCCACGCCATGTACTGACCCCCAGCTCGCTCAATCGGCTGGTGCGCGACCTGCTGGGCGACGCGCTGCCGCAGGTGTGGATCGAGGGTGAGCTGTCGAACGTGGCCAAGCCAGCCTCGGGCCACCTGTACTTCACGCTGAAGGACAGCGGCGCCCAGGTGCGCTGCGCCATGTTCAAGATGAAGGCGTCCGCGCTGCGCTTCCGCCCGGTCGATGGCATGCAGGTGCTGCTGCGCGCCAAGGTCGGCCTGTACGAGCCGCGCGGCGAGTTCCAGCTGGTCGCCGAATACATGGAGCCGGCCGGCGAAGGCGCGCTGCAACGCGAGTTCGAGCAACTCAAGGCCAGGCTCGACGCCGAAGGCCTGTTCGACCCGGCGCGCAAGCGTGCCCTGCCCGCCTACGCGCGGCGCATCGGCGTGATCACCTCGGCCACCGGCGCAGCAATCCGCGACGTGCTGAGCGTGCTGGCGCGACGCTGGCCGCTGGCCGACGTGGAAGTGCTGCCGGTGCCGGTGCAGGGCCGCGAGGCGCCGCCGGCGATCGTCGCCATGCTGAAGAAAGCCTCGGCCTGCGCACGCTACGACGTGCTGCTGCTCACCCGCGGCGGCGGTTCGCTGGAAGACCTGTGGGCGTTCAACGAGGAAGCAGTGGCGCGGGCGATCCACGCCAGCGCGGTGCCGGTGGTCTCCGCGGTCGGCCACGAGATCGACTTCAGCATCGCCGACTTCGTCGCCGACCTGCGCGCGCCCACGCCTTCGGCTGCCGCCGAATTGCTGGTGCCCGATGCCGTGGCAGTCGATCGCCACCTGCGCCAGCTGCAGCAGCGCCTGGCCACCTTGCAGCAACGCCAGTTACAGGCGCATTCGCAACGCGTCGATCACCTGCTGGCGCGACTGCAGGCGCAGCGGCCACAAGCCCGCTTGCAGCGCGACCGCGAACGGCTGCAGCACCTGCAACGCCGCCTGATTGCCGTGCTGCGCGAACAAGGCCAGCGGCGCCACACGCGACTGGAGCGCCTGCACGCGCGCCTGCTGGCGCAGCATCCGCGTGCGCGCCTGTCGCTGCTGGCACGCCGGCTGGCCGAACAGGATCAGCGCCTGCACCGCGCGATCACGCACATCCTCGAACGCCGGCAGACGACGCTGCACCACGCCGGCCATGCACTGCACGCGGTCAGCCCGCTGGCCACGCTCGAACGCGGCTACGCGATCCTGTTCGAGGCGGACGGCCAGGTGTTGCGCTCGGCCCGGGGTGTCGCCGTGGATACGCGGTTGCGCGCACGCCTCGCCGACGGCGAGTTACCGCTGCGGGTCAGCGACGACTGACCGCCCCGCTCACGCAAACTGAACGCCGCGGCCCGCATCCTTCACGCCTCTCCACGGAGGCGATGCATGAAGGCGGCGGCGTTGTTCGTGAAGGCCCTCGAGGCCGAGGGCGTGCATTGCATCTTCGGCGTGCCCGGCGAGGAAAACCTCGACCTGGTGGAAGCGCTGCGCGAATCATCGATCCGGTTGATCGTGACCCGCCACGAACAGGCCGCCGGCTTCATGGCCGCGACCTGGGGCCGCCTGACCGGTGAGGCCGGCGTGGCGCTGGCCACGCTCGGACCCGGCGCCACCAACCTGGTCACCGCGGCGGCCTATGCCCAGCTCGGCGCGATGCCGATGCTGATGATCACCGGCCAGAAACCGATCCGCACGCACAAGCAGGGCCTGTTCCAGCTGGTCGACGTGGTCGACATGATGCAGCCGTTGACCAAGTACACGCGCCAGCTGGTCTCCGCGCCGACGATCCCGGCGCGGGTGCGCGAGGCGTTCCGCCGCGCGGAGGAGGAGCGCCCCGGCGCGGTGCACCTGGAACTGCCGGAGGACATCGCACGCGACGACGTCGAAGACGCGATCCTGCTGCCCACCGGATACGCGCGCCGTCCCTCGCCCGACGATGCCGCGCTGGTGCAGGCGGCCGAAGCGATCGGCAATGCAGGGAAGCCGATCCTGATGATCGGCGCCGCCGCCAACCGGCAACGCACCGCAGTGGCGTTGCGCGCGTTCATCGACAAGCTGGGCCTGCCGTTCTTCACCACCCAGATGGGCAAGGGCGTGGTCGACGAGGACCACCCGTTGTGGCTGGGCAACGCCGCGCTGTCGGACGGCGACTTCGTGCACCGCGCGATCGACGCCGCCGACGTGATCGTCAACGTCGGTCACGACGTGGTGGAGAAGCCGCCGTTCTTCATGCAGAAAGGCCGGCGCACGGTGATCCACATCAACTTCGCCTCGGCCGAGGTGGACACCGTGTACTTCCCGCAGATCGAGGTGGTCGGCGACATCGCGCATACGGTCGAGCGGCTCACCGATGCGCTGGAGCCGCAAGCGCACTGGGACTTCGCCTGGTTCGACACGGTGCGCCACGCCTTCCACGCGCAGCTGAAGGAACACGCGGACGACGCACGCTTCCCGATGCACCCGGTGCGCATCGTCGCCGACACCCGCCGCTTCATGCCGGACGACGGCGTACTGTGTCTGGACAACGGCATGTACAAGCTGTGGTACGCCCGCTACTACCGTGCGCGCCAGCCGAACACCGTGCTGCTGGACAACGCGCTGGCCACCATGGGCGCCGGCCTGCCCTCGGCGATGGCGGCGAAGATGGTGCACCCGCAGCGCAAGGTGCTGGCGATCTGCGGCGACGGCGGCTTCATGATGAACGCCCAGGAACTGGAAACCGCGGTGCGGCTGAAGCTCGACCTGGTGATCCTGCTGCTGCGCGACGACGCCTACGGCATGATCCGCTGGAAGCAGGCGGAGATGGGCTACGCCGACTACGGCATGCAGTTCGGCAACCCGGATTTCGTGCTGTTCGCCGAAGCGCATGGCGCGCACGGCCACCGCCCGGCCAGCGCCGACGAGTTCCTGCCGACCCTGCAGCGCGCCCATGCGCAAGGCGGCGTGCACCTGATCGACCTTGCCATCGACTACAGCGACAACCACCGCATCCTCGACGAGGAAATCCGTCGACTGAGCGCGGCCGTCTGACCCGGAGACCCCCATGCTGGACAAGACCTATCCCTACTACCTCGCCAACCAGCCGCAGACGTCGAAGAACATGCTCGACGTGCGCGACAAGTACAGCGGCAAGCTCGCCACCCGCGTCGCCGTGCCGGACGCAAAAGCCACCGAGAAGGCGATCGCCGCCGCGGTGAAGGCGGCCCGGCCGATGCGCGAGTACAAGCCGTGGGCGCGCCAGGCGGTGCTGCTGCATTGCGCGCAGCGCTTCGCCGAACGCCGCGACGAACTGGCCGAGGCGCTGTGCATCGAGGCGGGCAAGCCGATCAAGGATGCGGCCGGCGAGGTGACCCGGCTGATCGAGACGTTCCGCATCGCCGCCGAGGAGGCCGTGCGCATCAACGGCGAGACGATCAACCTGGAACTGGCCAGCCGTCTGGACGGCTATCACGGCTACACCAAACGCGTGCCGCTGGGACCAGTGTCGTTCATCACGCCGTTCAACTTTCCGCTGAACCTGGTCGCGCACAAGGTGGCACCAGCGATTGCCGCCGGTTGCCCGTTCGTGCTCAAGCCATCGGAGAAGACGCCGATCGGCGCACTGATCATCGGCGAAGTGCTGGCCGAGACCGACCTGCCGAAAGGCACGTTCTCGATCCTAACCCTGGACGGCGCGCATGCCAGCCCGCTGGTCGAGGACCCGCGCCTCAAGCTGCTCTCGTTCACCGGCGGGCAGATCGGCTGGGACCTGAAGGCCCGCGCCGGCCACAAGAAGGTGACGCTGGAACTGGGTGGCAACGCCGCCTGCATCGTCGACGCCGACCAGGGCCCGAAGCTGGACAAGGTGGTCGCACGGCTCATCTTCGGCGCGTTCTACCAGTCCGGCCAGAGCTGCATCGGCGTGCAGCGCATCTACGCCCATGCCGACATCTACGACGCGCTGAAGCGCAAGCTGGTCGCCGCCACGAAGAAGCTCAAGGCCGGCGATCCGAAAGACAAGAGCGTATTCCTCGGCCCGATGATCGACGAGGCTGCCGCCGAGCGTTTGCACGGCTGGATCCTCGAAGCGAAGAAGGCCGGTGGCAGGATCCTCTGCGGCGGCAGGCGCCAGGGCAACATGCTCGACGCCACTCTGATGGAAGGCGTACCCGCCGACGCCAGGGCAAACCGCCTGGAGGCGTTCGGCCCGTTCGCCCTGCTCGCCCCGTTCCGGAAATTCGACGAAGCGATCGCGCTGGTCAACGACTCCGACTACGGCCTGCAGGCCGGCATCTTCACCGACAGCCTCGCCCACGCGATGCGTGCGTGGAACGAACTGGAACAGGGCGGCGTGATCGTCAACGACATCCCCAGCTTCCGCGTGGACAACATGCCGTACGGCGGCGTGAAGCTGTCCGGCCTGGGCCGCGAGGGCGTGCGCTACGCGATCGAGGACATGAGCGAGATCCGCCTGATGGTGATGCGCGAAGGCTGACGATTACAGCGCGCCGGGTTTCGTGGCCGTGACGTTCCAGCCCATCGCGTTGTACACGTGATAGCGCACGATGCCGGCGTACTCGTGCAGGGCCAGGTCGGCCATGGCGAAGTTGTACGACAGCGGCAGCCAGGACAGCACGCCGTCGACGTGGTCAGCAGGCACCGGCACGGCGTGGATACCGAAGTGCGTGAAGTACAGCATGGCGCGGCGCAGGTGGAAGCCGGACGACACCAGCAGCACGCGGTCGGCACCGTACGCTTTCAGCAGCGGGCCGCTGAACTGCGCGTTCTGCCAGGTGTTCATGCTGCGCGATTCCAGCAGCAGGTCGGCGGCCGCCACGCCGAGCCGCTGCAGCTCGCCGGCGTAGACCGCCGCCTCTGGCCGGCCCAGTCCGCGCGCGTCGCCGCCGCTCAGCTCGACCTTGCACTCGCGCCCGGCCTGCCTACATGCGCGGTACAGCTGCACCGTCTTGCCGATGCGGCCGTAGGCGAACAGGCTGGGCTCGACCTCGCCGCTGCCGGCCACGCGCACGGTGCCGGCGCCCAGCAGCACGATCACGTTGCGCTGGCCCCAGTCGATCGCTGCGGTCGTCGCATGGCCCGATTGCAGCCGCGCCAGCAGCCAGCGCGGTACCGGCCCGCAACCGACCGCCAGCAGCACGATCAGCGCCAACCACAGCAGCACGCGGCTGCAGCGGCACCACTTCAGGCAGGCCAGCACGACGGCCAGCGCAATCAGGGCAAGCAGCACATTCAAGGTCATGACCAGGCCGGTGGAGATGGCGGAATACCGGTGCCATTATGCCGATGCGCCGCACAGCTGGATCGCGATGCACCATGAACCCGCAGCAACAAGCCTTCGACGGACCGAACCTCTGCACGGGAGCTGAGCCATGACCACCCTCGTCTTCGTTCACGGCTGGAGCGTCACCAGCACCTCGACCTACGGCCAGCTGCCGCAGCAGCTGCAGCAACAGGCGTCCGCCGCTGGCCTCTCGTTGACCCTGGCCGACCTGTGGCTGTCCGAATACGTGAGCTTCAACGACGCAGTGACCATGCCCGACCTGGTGCGCGCGTTCGACCATGCCTTGCGCGACCTGCACCTGCTCGATGCCAGCTTCGCCTGCATCACCCACTCCACCGGCGGCCCGGTGGTACGCGAGTGGCTGCGCGCGCAGCGCGACAAGCCGGCCACGCACAGCACGATCCGGCTCAGCCACCTGGTGATGCTGGCGCCGGCGAACTTTGGCTCGGCGCTGGCGCAACTGGGCAAGGGCCTGCTCGGCCGGCTGAAGGCCTGGTTCGGCGGCGTGGAGCCGGGCCAGCGCATCCTCGACTGGCTGGAGCTGGGCAGCGCCGAATCGCTGTCGCTCAACCTCGACTACATCCACAGCGACGACCCGGTGAAGCGCGGGCAGTTCCCGTTCGTGCTGACCGGCGACCGCCCCGACCGCCAGCTGTACGACCACCTCAACAGCTATACCGGCGAGGACGGCTCCGACGGCGTGGTGCGCATCGCCGCGGCCAACCTCAATGCCCACCACGCCGTGCTGTCGCCGCAGGCCGGCAGCGACACGCTGATGCTGAACCTCAGCCGCGGCCCGCGCTGCGCGTTCAAGCTGGTGGCCGGCGCGGCCCACTCCGGCGACGAGCTGGGCATCATGGCCAGCGCCGCGCCGGCCACCGTGCAGGCGATCCTGCGCTGCCTGCAGGTGCGCAGCGTCGACGACTACGAGCGCCTGTGCGACGCCTTCGAGCGCGAGAACGCCGCACGCGATGCCGACAAGGTGGAACTTGAGCCGGCCGGCCCGTTCGCCCCGCGCGTACACATCCACGACCCGCGCAGCCTGCTGATCGTGCGCCTGACCGACGAGGCCGGCGAACCGCTGACCGGCGCCGGTTTCCTGCTCACCGCCGGCGCGCAGGCCAGCGCCGACCTGCTGCCGGCCGGCTTCCTGCTCGACCGCCAGGCCAACTCGAAGCAGCGCACCACCATCTCGCTGTTCCTCGACCACAGCCTGCTCGCCGGCGACGATCGCGTGGCCGACCCGCGCAACAGCCGCAAGACGCTGCGCGCCGCCGTGGCCAGCCACCGCCCCTACGGCGCCAGCGTGCAGCCGCTCGACCTCGGTGGCCTGGTCCATCACGCGCTGGCTACAAGCGCCGCCAGCGACGACCTGTTCGCCCTGCTCGGCCCGCACCAGACCACCGTGCTCGATGTGGTGCTGCCACGCAAGATCCACGAAGGCGTGTTCCGGCTGACCCAGACGCTGACGCCGCAGGATTTCAGCAAGCCGGTGGCGGGGCCGGTAATCGGCTGACCGGGTCCGTACGGGACAAGGCACGCAGATCGGCACGTTCGCCGCAAGCGAGTCCGCGCCTGCCCAGCGGATAGCCAACGCAAACTGACCGACCCTGCCGGCCCGCCGCGTGAAGGGTCTCATATCGGCGATACTGTGCATCCCCGACCCGCGCCAGCCCAGGGCGGTTCCGGGACCCACGCAGAGCCACGCCTGTGGCGTTCGCCGGCCCGACCCTCGCATGCAAAAGAAACCGATTTTCTTCGACCCCACCGGCCGGCGGGCCAGCCACGTCTCGCGGCTGGCGCTGGCCGCCGCGGTGATCAGCACGCTGTTCGTGGTGGCGTGCGCGGCCAGCCTGTTCGTGTGGCCCAGCATGGTCGGCCTGCACATCGGCGAACACAGCCGGACCCGGCACGCGCTGGCCAACGTGAAGGCCGCCGAACCGGAGCTGCTGAAGCCGGCGGCGCGGCTGGCCGCCGAGGTGCGCGCCCGGCAGAAACTGCTGCACCCGCCGCGCACGCATGCCGGCAAGGCTTCCGGGCACGCGCCGCCGCTGTCGCTGGACAAGCCCGCCGGGCGGCCGCTGGCAGTTGCCTTCTACGTCAACTGGGACGAAAGCAGCTACCCGTCGCTGAAGCGCGGCTTGCCCACGCTGGACTGGGTCATCCCCTCGTGGATGTACGTTTCCGGCCCGGACATGGCGTTGCACACCGAGATCGACGCCAAGGCACTGAAGCTGATCCGCTCGCAGAAGCCCTCCACGCCGATCCTGCCGCTGCTGCAGAACATGGTGAACATGGCCTGGGACGGCCCCGGCCTGGCGCGCATGCTGGCCGACCCGGCGGTACGCCAGGAGCGCATCGCGCAGATCGTCGCCTTCATCGACGCCAACCACTTCCAGGGCGTGACCGTCGACTTCGAGGATGTGCCCCCAGCCTCGCAGAAGGATCTGAAGGCCTTCCTCGGCGAGCTCAAGGACGCGTTCGATCCGCATGGCTGGGGCATCGTGCTGTCAGTGCCGTTCGACGATGCCGACTGGGACTACGCCGGCTACGCCGACATCGTGAACTTCGAGCTGCTGATGGCCTACGACCAGCACTGGGCCGGCAAGGACCCCGGCAGCATCGCCGGCCAGGGCTGGTTCGAGGACACGCTCGACAAGCGCATGAAGGTGCTCGACCCGAACCAGGTGATCGTGGCGATCGGCAGCTACGGCTACGACTGGTCGCATGGCAAGAACGCCGAGGCGCTGACCTTCCAGGACGCGATGGATCGCGCCAGCGACGCGCAGGCCACCATTGCGTTCGACCCGGATACGCAGAACCCGACCTTCTCCTACGGCGAGGACGACGGCAGCACGCACCGGGTCTGGTTCCTCGATGGCGTCACCGCCTACAACCAGATCCACGCCGCCGACGACTACCAGCCATACGGCTACGCGCTGTGGCGACTGGGCTCGGAAGACCCCTCGGTGTGGTCGGTGCTGGGGCGCCCCTATGGCACCGCCGCACCGGATGCGCTGCGCACCATCGGCCAGGGCGAGGACATCGACATCCAGGGCCAGGGCGAGGTGCTGGAAATCGCCGCGCAGCCGTCACCCGGCGCACGCACCATCGAGGTCGACAAGGACGACGGCAGCATCGACGACGAGAGCTACAGCGCGCTGCCCAGTTCCTACGTGATCCGCCGCGCCGGCACGCTGCCGCACAAGATCGCGCTGACCTTCGACGACGGCCCGGACGCGCAGTGGACGCCGCAGATCCTCGACATCCTCAAGGCCAAGCACGTGCCGGCGACGTTCTTCATCATCGGTGCCAGCGCCGAGATGTCGCCGAAACTGGTGCAGCGCGAGGTGGCCGAAGGCCACGACGTCGGCAACCACACCTTCACCCACCCCAACCTCGGCGACACCCCGCCCGGCATCGTGTCGCTGGAACTCAACGCCACCCAGCGCCTGTTCGAGGCGCTCACCGGCCACTCGATGCGGCTGTTCCGCGCGCCCTACTTCGGCGATGCCGAACCGACCACCGCCGACGAGCTGGTGCCGATCGGCATCGCGCAGAAGATGGGCTACATCTCGGTCGGCCTGCACGTCGACTCGGAAGACTGGCAGCGCCCCGGCGTGGACCAGATCGTCAACAACGTGCTGACCCAGGTCGCCGCCAGCAATTCCGAGCGCACCGGCCAGGTGGTGCTGCTGCACGACGCCGGCGGCGAACGCTCGCAGACGGTGGCGGCGCTGCCGCGCATCATCGACGGCCTGCGTGCGAAGGGCTACGACTTCGTCACCGTGTCGACGCTGGCCGGGCTCACCCGTGAGCAAACCATGCCGTCGCTGCCGCCCGGCTCGCTGTCGCGCTGGGCCGACCGCTCGGTCTTCCTCGCACTGGGCTGGTTCGGCCACCTGATCGGCTGGCTGCTGACCACCGCCATCACCCTGGGCGTGGCCCGGCTGCTGCTGCTCGGCGGCCTCGCCCTGTTCAACCGCTGGCAGGAACGCCGGCGCGTGATTCCGACCCTGCCGGATGACCCGCCGCTGGTCTCGGTGCTGATCCCCGCCTACAACGAGGAGAAGGTGATCGTCAGCTCGATCCGCCGCATTCTCAAGAGTCGTTACACCAACCTCGAGGTGATCGTGGTCGACGACGGCTCCACCGATGCCACCTCGGCAGTAGTGCGTGAGCACTACGCCAGCGAGCCACGCGTGCGGCTGATCAGCATCCCCAACGGCGGCAAGGCGCACGCGGTCAACACCGCGCTGCGCGAGTCGAACGGCGCGGTGGTGGTGGCACTGGATGCCGACACCCAGTTCGAGCCGCACACCATCTCGCGGCTGGTGCGCTGGTTCGCCGACCCGAAGGTCGGCGCCGTGGCCGGCAACGCCAAGGTCGGCAACCGGATCAACCTGATCACCTTGTGGCAGGCGCTGGAATACATCACCGCGCAGAATCTGGAACGCCGCGCGCTGGCCGCGCTGGGTGCGATCACCGTGGTGCCGGGCGCCGTCGGCGCGTGGCGGCGCGAGGCGCTGGAACAACTGGGTGGCTTTCCTGCCGACACGCTGGCGGAGGACCAGGACCTCACCATCGCGGTGCAGAAGGCCGGCTACCACACCCTGTTCGATGCCGAAGCGATCGCCTGGACCGAAGCGCCTGACACCGCCCGCGGCCTCGCCCGCCAGCGCTTCCGCTGGGCCTACGGCACCCTGCAATGCCTGTGGAAACACCGCGACGCCACCTTCAACCCGCGCTACGGCGCGCTCGGCACGGTGGCGCTGCCGCAGGTGTGGCTGTTCCAGATCCTGTTCTCGGTGGTGTCGCCACTGGTCGACCTGGTGCTGGTGTGGCAAATCGTCAGCACCGGCATGGACTACCTGCAGCACCGCGCCCAGTTCGACGACACAAACCTGCTGCGTATGCTGGCGTTCTACGCCGCCTTCATGGCGGTCGACCTGGGCGCCTCGGCGCTGGCCTTCGCGATGGAGAAGAAGGAGAAGTGGAGCCTGCTGTGGTGGCTCGTGCTGCAACGCTTCGGCTACCGCCAGCTGATGTACTACGTGGTGGTGCGCTCGGTCTGGACCGCCATCCGCGGTCCGTCGGTAGGCTGGGGCAAGCAGGAGCGCAAGGCGACGGTGAATGCCAGCGAGGAATTGAAATCATGAGCGACGCCGGCGGGCACTGGTTCGCCAGCGGCTCCGCCAGCGCGGGCCGTTGCACAGATTGCTGATGGCCCCTGGCGGCAATGTGCGGCGCGACCGGCTCAGCCGGCGCCGCGCACGCGCATGGTCAGCCCCTTCAGGAAATTGCGCAGCAGCTGGTCGCCGCACAGCTTGAAGTTCTTGTGGTCGGTCTGGCGGAACAGCGCGCTCAGTTCGGGCTTGGAGACCGGGAAGCCGGCGCTTTCGAGGATCTGGTGCATGTCGACGTCCTTCAGCTCGAACGCCACGCGCAGTTTCTTCAGCACCACGTTGTTGGTGACGCGCTTCTCCGGCGGGCGCGGCGGGCGGTTGTCGTCCTTGCCGCGGCGATGGAACACCAGGCCGTCGAGGAACAGCGCCAGCACCTTGTTGCTGCATTCGACGTAGCCGGGCTCCTCGTCCTTCTTCAGGAACGCCTGCACGTCCTCCTTCGCGACCGGATAGCCCGCATCCGCCAGGTGGATGAGTTCCACCACCTTGCCGTCGCTGAGATCGAGCATGTAGCGGATGGCGCGCAGTACGTCGTTGTTGATCATGTCGTTCCGATGGGTCACTGAGGACGCCATGCTACCGCGCCACGCCCGTCGCGATTAACCCCGTTCACTGCACGCCCGCGTTTCATCTTCCACCACCGGAGGAGAAACCGCCCCATGACCGCGAAAGCCCTGTTGAGCACCCTGCTGCTGGCCCTGCTGGTGATCCTGGCCGGCTGCGGCATCTCGAAGAAACCCGTCGCGAACATGCCGGTGACGGCCGGTGCGACACCGGCCGAACCGGTACCGGTCAAACCCGTGGCACCCACCGATCAGATGGCGAATGCGGCTGCCACGCCGATGCCGACGAGCCTGCCGCCGGCGCCACCGCAGCAGCCCGCCCCCGCGATGCAGCGCATGATGACGGGCCAGGGCGTGGCCGCCAACGCCTACCTGGCGCACCCGATGCTGATGCTGCCGATGCCCGGCGACATCAACACCGAGAACTACACCCATCGCGACAGCAACTCGGTGCAACTGGTCAGCGAGCAGCCGGTGTCCACCTTCGGCATCGACGTCGACACCGGCTCGTACACCAACGTGCGGCGCATGTTGAACGCAGGCCAGCTGCCGCCGGCCGACGCAGTGCGCGCCGAAGAATTCATCAACTACTTCGACTACGGCTACACGCCGCCCGCCGATCGCGAACAACCGTTCAGCGTCACCACCGAACTGGCGCCGGCGCCGTGGAACGCGCAGCGGCAGCTGCTGCTGGTGGGCATCCAGGGCTACCGCGTGCCGGCCGCGCAGATCCCCGCCTCGAACCTGGTGTTCCTGATCGACACCTCCGGCTCGATGGACGAAGCGGACAAGCTGCCGCTGCTCAAGGCCTCGCTGAAACAGCTGGTGCGCGAACTGCGCAAGCAGGACCGGGTCGCCATCGTCACCTATGTCGGCGCCGCCGGTGTCACCCTGCCCTCCACCTCCGGCGACCAGCACGCCGCCATCGATGCCGCCATCGACAGTCTCCGCGCCGGCGGTTCCACCAATGGCGGCGCCGGCATCGAGCTGGCCTATGCGCAGGCCGAACAGGGTTTCATCAAGGGCGGCGTGAACCGGGTGATCCTGGCCACCGACGGTGATTTCAATGTGGGCACGGTGAGCGAGGCAGCGCTGAAGACCACCATCGAGGACCATCGCAAGAGCGGCGTGGCGCTGACCACGCTGGGCTTCGGCGAGGGCAACTACAACGACGCGATGGCGGTGATGCTGGCCGACGTGGGCAACGGCAGCCACCACTACATCGACAACCTGCAGGAAGGCCGCCGCGTGCTGGTCGACGAGATGTCCGCCACCCTGCTGACGATCGCGCAGGACGTGAAGATCCAGCTCGAGTTCAACCCCGCACAGGTGCAGGAATACCGCCTGATCGGCTACGAAAAGCGCCTGCTGAAGCGCGAGGATTTCAACAACGACCAGGTCGACGCCGGCGAGATCGGCGCGGGCGCCAACGTCACCGCGATCTACGAGATCACCCCGAAAGGCTCGGCTGCCGCGCGCATCGATCCACTGCGCTACGGCGCACGCTCAACGCCGACCGAAGGCGGTCATGAGCTGGCCTTCCTGCGCCTGCGCTACAAGCTGCCGGGACAGTCGACCAGCAAGCTGATCGAACGGCCGATCGCCGCGCATGCCGAAGCACAGGCCAGCGAACGCCTGCGCTACGCCGCCGCGGTGGCCGCGTTCGCCGATGCCCTGCGCGGCGGCAAGTATCTGGACGGCTACGGCTACGCGCAGATCGCGCAACTCGCCGGCGGCGCGCGCGGCAGCGATGTCGACGGCTACCGCGCCGGCTTCGTGCAACTGGTGAAGCTGGCCGACGGACTGGCCACGCACGGCCATGACGACGCCGGCAACACCGCGGCGCGCTGAGGCTGTTTGCCGGGCGGCGCAGGCAGAAGCACCCCACCCCAACCCTCCCCTGCACGCAGGGGAGGGAGCAGGAGTGGCACGCTCCGTACGCGGGAGCCGACTGTCTATGCCTGGCGCGGTGCTGCCGTGCTTTTCTCCTCCCCCTGCGTGCAGGGGGAGGCCGGGAGGGGGTGAGGCTTTGCGCAGAACACCCCACAACCTATCCGCCACCCGGCAATTTGCCTTACCCTCGCCCTCCATGGATGCTGCGGTCGATCCCGATGCAATGCTGATGCTGGCTTACGCACGCGGCGACCTCGCCGCGTTCGAGGCGCTGTACGCACGTCATCGCGGCATGCTTTACCGCTTCCTGTTGCGCAGCATGCGTGATCCGCAGCGCGCCGACGAGCTGTTCCAGGAAACCTGGAGCCGGGTGATCGGCGCGCGGGAGCGCTACCAGCCGCAGGCGAAGTTCAGCACCTGGCTGCTGCAGATCGCGCACAACCTGATGATCGACGGCATGCGCCGCCAGCGGCCGATGGCCGACGGCGACGAGGCCGAAGCCGCGCTGGCCAACGTCGCCATGCCGGAGCAGGAACAGCCCGATCACGCCCTGTCCGCGTTCGAGCGCCGGCGCAGCCTGCAGCGCGCAATCGAGCAGTTGCCGGACGAGCAGCGCACCGCGGTACTGCTGCGGCTGGAACAAGAACTGAGCCTGGAGGAGATCGCCGTGATAACGGGCGCCGGCCGCGAAACGGTGAAGTCACGCCTGCGCTATGCCATGACCCGTCTACGCGAAGTTCTGTCCGAATGACTACCCCACTGCCACCACAGGATCCGCGCGCGCCGGACGAGAGGCTTCCCGGCGAAGCCGAGCTGGCCGCGCTGTATCGCCAGCTGCCGCAGAGCGAGCCCGGCCCGGCGCTGGACGCGGCCGTGCTGCGCGCCGCCGCGCAGGCGCTGGAACCGAATGGCGCGCAGCCCGCCGTCCTCGCTCCCGCAGCGCCAGCCGGGTCGGCCAGGAAACTCCGGCCACGCTGGCTGGTCGGCCTGAGCAGCGCAGCCGCCCTCGTGCTCGCCGCCGGGCTCACCTGGCGCATGCACGAATCGCCCCGAATCGAATCCGCACCGGTCGCGAACGGCAGCGTTGCACCGGTGCAGGCCAAGGGCATCGCTGCGGCATCCAACGCACCTGCGCCACCCGCTCCGGCAGCTGCACCGCCGGAGCAAGCTGCCCCCCTGACCCTTGCCGCAACGCCTCCCGCGCGCATGGCCGCCAGGCCACGCCAGATCGTGGCCGACAAGCAGGCCGCGCCTGCCGCTCGCAAAGAGCAACTGGCAGGCGCGACGCGGCGTGCCACGGCCGAGGCGAATGCACCAGCCGACAGCGGGATTGCCGCCAAGACGGCCCAGCCCGTGGCGGCGGAAGCCGCCGCCGGTATGCCGTCCATGCAGGCCACGATGGTCGCCGCGCCGGCGCCACCCGCCGCTGCAGCCGACACCACGGCGAACACCAGCGACACGCCGGCGCAGGAACTGGACAAGATCCGGCAACTGTTCGCGCAAGGCCACGACGATGAGGCACGGCAGCGCCTGGCCGCGTTCCGGCTGGCGCATCCGCAATGGAAGCTGCCGCCGGAACTGCAGGCGACATTGCGCCAGCCATGAGCGAGGCGTTGTCCACGCTGGCCCAGCCGTGCCGCCACCAGGAAGAGATCAGGAAAAGCCGCTTCCTCGCGCTGGCCGCTCCGGTCGAGTCCACCGAACAGGCAATGGCCTTTGTGCGCGAGGTGGGTGACCCCTCCGCCACGCACAACTGCTGGGCCTGGCGCATCGGCCAGGACTACCGCTTCAACGACGACGGCGAACCTGGCGGCACCGCCGGCCGGCCGATCCTGCAGGCGATCGAGGGACAGGGCATGGACCGCGTCGCGGTCGTGGTAACGCGCTGGTACGGTGGTATCAAGCTCGGCGCCGGCGGCCTGGCGCGTGCCTATGGCGGCACCGCGGCGGAATGCCTGCGCCGCGCCGAACGCGTGACTATCGTGGCGATGGCGCGGCTGGGCCTGCGCTGCGACTTCGCCGAACTGGCCCTGCTCAAGGCCCGCCTGAAAGACCTGCAGGCCGAGGTCGAGCACGAGGCATTCGGCGCCGACGGCGTGGAACTGCAACTGCGCCTGCCGGACAGCCGCGTCGCCGAGGCATGCCTGCGCATCAGCGACATCAGTCGTGGCCGCAGCGAGGCGCGGCGGCTGGACTGAGCCTCCATCGCGCGGCCGCGGATTGAATCGGCGGCAAGCCGCCCCACCTTGAACGGATCGCCCGTGCGCGGGCCCGCGTCATCCTTGATCCGCCTGCGAGAGCCCATGAGCGACGCCGCCACCGACACCTCCCGTCCTGCCCGCCGCATCGGCGCGCTGCGCGAACTCTGGCCGTTCCTGAAGCCGCACCGCGCGCTCGCGCTCGGCTGGCTGCTGTTCCTGGGCCTGTCCTCCGGCGCCTCGCTGGTGCTGCCGCTGGCCTTCCGCCACATCATCGACCAGGGTTTCGGCCACTCCAGCAACACCGTCATCAACCAGACCTTCATCGCGCTGTTCGGCGTGGCGCTGGTACTGGCCTTCGCCACCGCCGCGCGCTACTTCTGCATCACCCTGCTGAGCGAGCGGGCGCTCGCCTCGCTGCGGCAGACGCTGTACGCGCACGTGATCCGTCTCGACGTGGGCTTCTTCGAAAAGAGCCGCGTGGGCGAGCTGCTGTCGCGCCTCAGTGCCGACACCGAGGTGGTGCAGGCGCTGATCGGCTCGGGTGTGTCGGTGGCGCTGCGCAGCGCGGTGATGCTGGTGGGTGCGGCGGTGGCGATGGTGTGGACGGCACCGTCGCTGGCCGGCCTCACCGCACTGGTGATCCCGGCGGTGATGCTGCCGATCCTGGTGTTCGGCCGCCGCGTGCAGAAGCTGTCGCGGGCCAGCCAGGACCGCCTCGCCGACGCCGCCGCGATCGCCAACGAAACGCTCAACGCCTCCACCGCGGTGAAGGCGTATGCGCGCGAGCGTATCGAGAGCACCCGCTACGGCAGCGCGATCGCCCGCGCGCTGGCCACCGCGCGCCGGCGCATCGGCATGCGCGCGCTGCTGACCATGGCGGTGATCGTGCTGGTGTTCGGCGCGATCACGCTGGTGCTGTGGGCCGGCGCACGCCACGTGCTGGCCGGCACCCTGGGCGCCGGTGTGCTGGGCCAGTTCGTGCTGTATGCGGCGTTCGCCGCCGGCTCGGTGGCGGGCCTGTCCGAAGTGTGGGGCGACGTGCTGCGCGCGGCCGGCGCGATGGAGCGCATCGGCGAACTGCTGGGCGAACGCGCCGACATCGTCGACCCGGCGCAGCCGCGCGCGCTGCCGCAACCGATGCGCGGCGAGCTGCGCTTCGACGGCGTGACCTTCCACTACCCCACCCGCCCCGATACGGCGGCGCTGCACGACTTCACTTTGACCGTGCGCCCGGGCGAGACGGTGGCCTTGGTCGGCCCCTCCGGCGCCGGCAAGAGCACGGTGTTCGCCCTGCTGTTGCGCTTCTACGACCCGCAGAGCGGCAGCATCCGCATCGACGGCGTCGACCTGCGCGAAACCACCCTGGCTGGCCTGCGTGGCGCGATCGCGCTGGTGCCGCAGGAGACCGTGATCTTCGCCGGCAGCGCCGCCGACAACATCCGCTTCGGCCGCCAGGATGCCGGCGACGACGAAGTGCGCGAGGCCGCCCGCGCCGCCGAGGCGCACGAATTCATCAGCGCGCTGGAGCACGGCTACGACGCCGAACTGGGCGAACGCGGCGTGCGCCTGTCCGGTGGCCAGCGCCAGCGCATCGCGATCGCCCGCGCGATCCTGCGCGACGCGCCGCTGCTGTTGCTGGACGAGGCCACCTCGGCGCTGGACGCGCAATCGGAAGCCGCGATCCAGCAGGCGCTGGCACGGCTCGAACAGGGCCGCACCACGCTGGTGATCGCCCACCGCCTCGCCACCGTGCAGCGCGCCGACCGCATCGTGGTGATGGACGGCGGCCGCATCGTGGCGCAGGGCACGCACGAGAGTTTGCTGGCCGAGGGCGGCCTGTACGCGGAGCTGGCAAGGCTGCAGTTCGTGGCCTGACCGTAGCTTCCCCCTGCCTGCAGGGGGAGGTTGGAGGGGGTCAAGCTTTTGACTTTGCACCCATGCCTGACGAAGAGCACCCCTCACCTGAAGGACTCCCTTCGGTCGCCCAACCCTCCCCTGTTGCGCAGGGGAGGGAGAAGGCTGGAATCAGCCGGCCAGCGTCGCGTTGTCGATCACGAAACGGTACTTCACGTCGCTCTTCACCATGCGGTCGTAGGCCTCGTCGATCTGCTGTGCCGTGATCATCTCGATGTCGGCGACGATGCCCTTGTCCGCGCAGAAATCCAGCATCTCCTGGGTTTCGGCGATGCCGCCGATCAGCGAGCCGGCGATGGCCCGGCGCTTGAAGATCAGGTTGGCGATGCTCGGCGACGGGTGCGGATGCTCCGGCACGCCGACCAGCACTAGGGTGCCGTCGCGTTTGAGCAGCGAGGTATATGCATCCAGCGAGTGGCTGGCGGCCACCGTGTTGAGGATCAGGTCGAAACTGCCCGCATGCGCCTTCATCTCGTCGGCGTTGCGCGAAACCACCACCGCGTCCGCACCCAGGTCCAGCGCCGCCTGGCGCTTGCTCTCCGAACTGGTGAACGCCACCACGTACGCGCCCATCGCGTGCGCGATCTTCACGCCCATGTGGCCCAGCCCGCCGATGCCGACCACGCCGACCTTCTTGCCCGGGCCGGCGTTCCAGTGCCGCAACGGCGAGTAAGTGGTGATGCCCGCGCACAGCAGCGGCGCGACCGCCGCCAGCTGCTCCTCGGGATGGCGGATCTTCAGCACGAACTTCCGGTCCACCACGATGCGCTGCGAGTAGCCGCCCAGCGTGTGGCCGGGTGCGTCCGAAGTCGGACCGTTGTAGGTGCCGACGAAGCCGTTCTCGCAGTACTGCTCCAGCCCTTCGTCGCAGGACGCGCAATGCTGGCAACTGCCCACCAGGCAGCCCACGCCCACCGTGTCGCCAAGCTTGAAGCCGGTCACCGCGCTGCCCACGGCGCTGACGTGGCCGACGATCTCGTGGCCGGGCACGCAGGGATACAACGTGCCGCCCCATTCGGAGCGCACCGTATGCAGGTCGGAATGGCAGACGCCGCAATAGGCGATGTCGATCTGCACGTCTTGCGGACCAGGCGCGCGGCGCTCGATATCGATCGGCTGCAGCGGCTTGTCGGCGGCGTGGGCGCCGTAGGCTTTGGTCGTCATGGGGTTTTCCTGGCTGGGGAACGGGAGTGGGAACGAAGGAATGGGGTCAGGATGCCAGACCCACAAGGTATTCCTTGTCAGTGACCTTCTCCATCCATTCGACCACCTTGCCGTCCTTCGCTTCCTGGATGGCGATATGGGTCATCGCCGTGGTCGGCGTGGCGCCGTGCCAGTGCCGGTGGTTCGGTGGACAGCTGATGATGTCGCCGGCGTTGATCTCGACGATCGGGCCGCCTTCGCACTGGGTCCAGCCCTTGCCGGAGGTGACGATCAAGGTCTGTCCGAGCGGATGGGTGTGCCAGGCGCTGCGCGCACCCGACTCGAAGGTCACGAAGGCTCCGGAGATGTTCGCGCCGTCGGCACCCTTGAATGGTGAATCGATGCGCACCTTGCCGGTGAAGTACTCAGCCGGCCCGGTGACGGAGGGCTGCGAGCCGTTGCGGATGATGTCCATGGTCGTTGCTCTGATGAATGAAATAGGTGCCAGACATGCGGAATGAGAGCGCGTGGCCATTCGATACTTCGAGGGACCCCGCTCATGCCTGATCGATCGGTCTTGCTCAGGCCGGGGCACCCTCGTTGATCACTTTTATGGCATTCAACGTACGTGGATAACCGATGAAGGGCAAAAGCTGCGTGACGGTTGCGATGAGCGTCTGACGGTCGTTGCCCATGGCCAGGTTGCCCGCGAGGTGAGCCGTCAGCTGCGGCTCGCAGCCGCCGAGCGAGGCGAGGATGGCGAACGTCAGCAGTTCACGTGTCTGCAAATCCAGGCCGTGGCGCGTGTAGTAGTCGCCGAAGCAGTTCGCGGAGAGGAAGCGCGGGATGTGTTCGAGATCCGCGGGTGACTGCGCGGCCGACGTCTTGCTGCGGTCGCCGAAGATCCGCCTCTGCGTCTCCATCCCCTTGTCGAAGCGCGTCTGCGCCGTGGTGGTCGCCTGCGCCGGCAGCGGCAGGTCGATGCCACGTTCCTTGAACACCTCGTTGGTGGCGTGCAGGAAGTCGAACGCCCTGGCCATGCCCACGTAAGGCACAGCCTGATACAGGATCTCTTTCGCCTGCACCGGCGTCACGCCGACGTTGAGCGCGCCGCCAAGCATGACGCAGTATTCGTTCACCGCCTGGCAGGCGATCAGCGCCGCCAGTTGCACCATCAGGCGCAGGCGGATATGCATCTCGGTGGCTTCAATCACCTCGTCGAAGGCCCAGTTGTCGAAGATCTCGATCAGCTCGGGGTCGGTGACCTTCAACGTGGAGACGTGGCCGGGAAACAGTTGCTTGTGATTGCGCAGTGCGGCTTCGGTAATTGCCATGGTGTTGCCTCATTGATCCTGGTTACTTGCCCACGAGCGCAGCCAGGTGGGCCGGATAGCGATCGCCCTGCACCTGGATATGGGCGAGAGCATCCTCGATCTGGCGCAGTTCACTGGCGTTCAAGGTGATTGCGGCGGCGCCGATGTTTTCCTTCAGGCGATGCAACTTTGTGGTGCCCGGAATCGGCACGATCCACGGCCTCTGCGCGAGCAACCACGCCAGCGCAATTTGCGCCGGTGTCGCCTGCTTGCCGGCTGCGATCTTGCCAAGCAGCTCGACCAGCGTCTGGTTGGCCTGGCGTGCTTCCGGCGAGAAGCGCGGCACGATGTTGCGGAAGTCGTCCTTGGCGAACGCCGTGCCCGCATCGATCTTGCCGGTGAGGAAACCCTTGCCGAGCGGGCTGAACGGCACGAAGCCGATGCCCAGTTCCTCACACGTCGGCAGCACGTCTTGCTCGGGCTCGCGCCACCACAGCGAGTATTCGCTTTGCAGCGCGGCGACCGGCTGCACCGCATGCGCACGGCGGATCGACTGCACCCCCGCTTCGGACAGGCCGAAGTGCCTGACCTTGCCTTCCGTGATCAGCTCCCTGACGGTGCCGGCCACGTCTTCCATCGGTACGTTGGGATCGACGCGGTGCTGGTAGAACAAATCGATGCGATCGGTCCGCAAGCGCTTGAGCGACGCGTCAGCGACGGCGCGGATGCGCTCCGGCCGACTGTCCGTGCCGGTCTTCGAATCGCCATCCTTGAAGCCGAACTTGGTGGCGATCACCACCTGGTTGCGGATCGGCGCCAGTGCCTCGCCGACCAGTTCCTCATTGGTGAACGGCCCATAGGCCTCGGCGGTGTCGAAGAAGGTCACGCCGTTGGCAAAGGCATCACGGATCAGCGCGATCGCCTCCTGTTTGCCCGGGCCTGGGCCGTAGCCGAAGTTCAGGCCCATGCAGCCGAAGCCGAGGGCCGAGACGTCAAGGCCGCTACGGCCAAGGGTGCGCGTTTGCATCGCATTGCTCCGCTAGGGAGTGGTGATGCGCCTAGTCTGGACCTCCCGATTTAACTTGATTAGCCGGTGCAATGAGAATGCACTTATGATTTCCACTCATCAATGAGCTCCGGTCATGGCACGCGAAAACTACAACGATCTGCTGGCCTTCCTCGCCGTGGCGCGCGAGCGCAGCTTCTCGCGGGCTGCCGCGCAGCTTGGCGTGTCGCCCTCGGCGCTCAGTCATACCATCCGCGCCCTGGAAGCCCGGCTTGGTCTGCGCCTGCTCACCCGCACCACGCGAAACGTTGCTCCCACTGAAGCGGGCGAACGACTGTCCAGGGAGCTGACGCCGAACTTCGAGGACATCGACGCGGCGCTCGCCAACCTGAGCGAACTGCGCGACAAGCCCAGCGGCACCCTGCGCATCACCACCGGCGAACATGCCGCCAGCACCATCCTGTGGCCGGTGCTGCGCAAGCTGCTGCCGGATTACCCGGACATCCGCGTCGAGGTGATCAGCGATTCCAGCCTGACCGACATCGTGGCCGAACGCTTCGATGCCGGTATCCGTCTGGGCGAGCAGGTAGCCCGGGACATGATCGCCGTACCCATCGGTCCACCAATGCGGATGGCGGTGGTCGGCTCACCAGGCTACCTGGCCTCACGCCCGCCGGTGAAAACACCGCGCGACCTCACCGGCCACGACTGCATCAACATCCGCTTCCTCACCCACGGCGGCCTGTACGCCTGGGAGTTCGAGAAGAAGGGCCACGCCTTGAACGTGCGCGTGGATGGACGGCTGACTTTCAACAGTACTCGCCACATCCTCGCAGCGACACTCGATGGCTTCGGCCTGGCCTGCGTGCCCGAAGATATGGTCGAGACGGACATTGCTGACGGCAAATTGCAACGCCTCCTCGCCGACTGGTGTCCACCCTTTCCCGGCTACCACCTCTACTACCCAAGCCGACGGCAATCTTCGCCGGCGTTCTCGTTGTTGGTGAAAGCGCTGCGAAAAAGCAGCTGACAAAAACGGCGCTGGTCGCGCAACGACAAACCTGTCCCGGCGGAAGAGCGGCCAAGGACAGAGCGGCCCTGCCGATCGACCAGACGCTGCGCAGGGCAAGGGAAGTTCCAACCCCCACGCCTGCATGAGCGAAAGAGGAAACCCGACCATTCCTTCGTGCCGAGTCTGCTGGAGCGCTGGCGGCGGGTGCCCACGGCATGGAAATACTTCGACAGGCCCCGCACGGAACCGATCTCAACGGCAGGCGACATCCCCAGCCTGCCGCGTCGATATCCACGCCATCAGTTCGAGTCGGGTGTAATCCGCTTCGCCGACACCGTGCCGGTGACTCTCCCCAACACCGTTGTGCCATTCGGCGCGAACTGGGTAATCGAGACGCTGCCCGCATAGGTGTCGCCGCCGGCCCCGAGCTGAAGCTGCTCGCGGATATTGGTCGGCCCGATGAAGATGGTCCCGGTCGGGTCCCATGACAGCGCGTAATGGTTGAGCTTGTAGCCGTAGACGCTGGTGTGCCGAAAAACGCCCAGGCAGAAATTGCTGGTCATCGGGGCCCGGCCGGAATTCATGATTTCGGTGCCATCGGCGTGCCAGGACACGAAACCCGCATCCAGCTGGGCGCCGTCCGGGATGCCGACATTGCCCTTCGAGGTGAAGGTGAATTGCCACAGGCCGGTGATCGGATCGAGTTGCTGCAGGAGGTTGTCGGCGCTGACCGCGGCACTATTGGCCGCTGGCGAAGCCTGCAGGGCTGCCGCCGCCTCGACGGCCGCGGCCGCGCTGTCGGGTAGCGCGTGCGGCAACGACCAGTGGGGCGAGCTCATGCTGCGGTAGTCGGTGAGGTTGCAGGCGTGCGCCCCGGTGGAAAGCGTGGCGGCGGCCGTGCCCAGGATGGCAATGGCGATGGCGGTGTGCAGACGGGTATTCATGGCAGGTCTCCTCGCTGGATATTGGACCGGTGACTGGCCGCGCCGAGGCGGCGAGGACGTCACCGTGGAGCGTGCTATGCGCCAATCCGGGATTCATGAGGACGCGATAGGGAAATGATGAGAAATCGCGGCTTAAACGCTTGAACACGCCGTGCCACCCGGCGTGATAATGCGGCCATGGCCACCGGCAAACCCCAGCTATCCGCGCCAGCCGCGGGTTTTTTCTGCTTTGCCGACGTGCAGGTGGATGTCGGCGCGCATCGCCTGACCCGAGACGGCAACGAAATCGACATCGAGCCCAAGGCGTTCGCCGTACTGCTCGAATTCCTGGCCCATCCGGACCAGTTGCTCAGCCGCGATCAGCTGCTCGATGCCGTCTGGGGTCACGTCTATGTCACCCAGACAACGCTGAATCGCCTCGTCGTGCAGTTGCGACGAGCGCTGGGTGACGATATCAAGTCGCCCCGCTGCATCCAGACCGTGCACGGCCTGGGCTACCGCTTCATCGCGCCGCTCACCTGCACGCCTGGCATCACGTCCGTAGCCGTGAGTTTTGCACCACCGGTACACGCGCGCCTGCCCGAACGCACCGGCGCCCTGATCGGCCGCGAGCAGGCGATCATCGAACTGGGGAACCTGCTCGACAGCGCCAGGCTGGTCACCATCACCGGCCCTGGCGGCATCGGCAAGACGCAAGCTGCACTGGAAACAGCGCGGGTCTGCGCGCCGGGCTTTCCCGACGGCGTCTGGTGGTTCGACTTCACGGCCTGCACGAAGGACGAAGGGCTGGCGCAAATACTGGGGGACGCCTTCGGCATCCGCAGCTCGGATGGTGAGGACAACCCGCTGGAACGCTTGGCCGAGGTCCTGCGGCCGCGCCGGGTGTTGCTGGTGCTCGACAATTGCGAGCGGGTAGCCGAGCCGCTGGGGCGGATTGTCGAATCCCTGCTGTCCCTTTGCGCAGACCTTCGCATCCTGATCACCAGCCAGCAGCGCCTGCATTGCCCGGGCGAAGCGCTTTGCTTCCTGCCTCCCCTGGAAACGCCCGCGTCCGGCAGCTGGAGCACTGCCGACGAAATCGCGCAACTGATGACCGTGCCTGCGGTGCAACTGCTGATCACGCGCTCGCGTTCGCTGGCTTCGGGCTTCACGTTGACGGCGGCGAATGCCGCTGCCGTCGCCGAATTGTGCCGACACTTGGACGGCCTGCCGCTCGCCCTGGAACTGGCTGCCGCGCGACTGCGACTGCTCAGTCCCGAACAACTGCTGCTGCGCATGCAGGATCGTTTCCGATGGTTGGCGGATGTGCCCTCGGGCCGAACGCTTCACCATCAGACACTGAGCGCCCTGATCGCATGGAGCTTCGCGCTGCTGTCGGAACGGGAACAGGCGCTGCTGTGCGCCCTGGCCGTATTCGCCGGCGGCTGGACCTTGCATGGCGCCACGACCATTGGCGCCGTGTTCGAGCTCAGCGGCGAACAGACGCTGGATCTGCTGGGCGGACTCGTCGACAAGTCACTCGTCGCGGTCGACACCACGATCGACCCGCCGCGGTACGGCTTGCTCGACAGCGTGCGGCTGTTTGCACTGGAGCAGCTTGGCAAGAGCGGAGACGAGGCGCGCGTCCGGCGCGCGCACCTGAGGCATTGCATCGACTTCACCGCCCGCGTGGATGCGCAAGTGCGCGGCCAGCGCCAGCAGCTATGGGTCGGTCGCGTATTGCGCGAGAAGGCCAACCTGCAGGCGGCCTTCGAGTTTGCGCTGGCGCATGCGGATCTTGCCGATGAGGCGATCACGCTGTGCTCCAACCTGTGCTGGTACTTCCGGATCCAGGGTGACTATCGCCAGGCAAACCAGTGGATGGATCTGGCCCTGCGCCAATCCGATACGCAGAATCTGCATCGCGCGCGCGCGCTGATCGCCAACGGCATAGCCCACCATCATCGACAGACCACCAGCCCCGCCGCCTCGCTGCTTCAGGAAGGCATCGCGCTGGCCACGCGGCTGGGTGACGATGCGCTCGCCGCCTCCGGCCAGGGGGTGCTCGCATTCGAGCATGCGATCCACGGTGACTTCGACGGCTCGGAGCGCTGCGTGGAAGCCGCGCTCGCGGTCGCGCAAGCACAGGGTTCGGGCTGGTTGCGCTCGCTCGCGCTGCTGGGCCGCGGCATCGCCTGTGCGATGCGTGGGCAACATCGCGAAGCCGAGGCATGGATGAGCGAAGCCGCCGAGCTGACGGCGTCACCCGACCATGACGTCTTCCAGCACGGTTACGTGCTCATCAATCGGGCACTGCAGCGGTTCCATCTCGGCGATGCGCGCGGGGCGGCCCGTGACTGGCTGCGCACGCTCGACCTCAGCGTCGGTCTGCAGCACTGGCGCAGCGTTGCCGGCTGCATCGAGGGTGCGGCGTATCTCGTGCTCGGACAAGGCGATGCCGACTTCGCCGCGCGGCTGCTCGCCGCAGCGGCGCGCGCACGCGACCTGACCGGCGCGCCGCTGTTCCCGCAATGGCACGCCGCCCATGCCCAGGCCGAAACCTGCGCACGCGACCTGCTCGGAGAGGCATTCAAGGCCGCCCAGCAACAAGGTGCCGCGACGCGGATCGAAAAGGTGGTCGAGCTGACCCGCGCACGGCTGGCCGAGCTCAGCGCCTAGTTGTTGCGCACGGGCAAAAACAGTCCCGCCGGATCGTACCGCCGGCGCAAGTCCCGCAGGCGCGCGCGCGTGGCGGCATCGTGCGTCTGCGCTTGCCAGTCGCCGGCATCACCGGCGAAGTTCGCCTGCATGGCTGCGCGCGCCCAGAGCACGAGCGAACTGCGCAGGCCGCGGGCCCATCCGCGAATCTCCGGGATTTTCTCCGCCGCGCCGGCATGACCGATCGCGTTGATGAAAAAAGGCGCATCGCGATGCACGAAGGCGCCAGCATCAGCCGGCGCGGAGGCTACCGCGCCGCCAAGGTGATGCACATGCACTTCGCACAGGGGATCGGGCACCGCGGCCGCACTGCCAACCAGCACGTCGATCAGCGCGTCATCGAGCGCGTCGAGGGTCGAGGTTGTCCAGTAGTAGTAATCACCGGCTGGCGCCTGCGCATCGAACGACTGCTGCCAGGCCGCGTAGGGCATCACGCCGCCGATCTTGCCCAGCGGCACGCCGAAGCTGGTGAGCGGCGCGAGCGCCTGCTCGCCGTACGCGGGATCGCCACTCCAGCAGTAGGCCAGCGCAACGACGCGTTGACCGTGCACTGGCGCCGGCAGGAACGGCGCCGGCGGCGCCGTCGTGAACACCAGCATGAAAGTGGCCTGCTCCGGCGCCCGCGGCGTGAACTGGCGGAACGCACGCAGCAGCGCAGGCGCGGCTTCGATCGGATGGAACACGACGCCGGCAAGCACCTCGTTGACCGGATGCACGCGGAAGGCGAACCGCGTCACCACGCCAAGCCCGCCAGCGCCGCCGCGCAATGCCCAGAACAGATCGGCATGCTGGTCGGCGCTGGCGACGACACAGCGGCCATCGGCCAACACCACGTCGGCCGAGATCATGTTGTCGATCGCCAGGCCGCAATGCCGCATCAACCACCCCACGCCGCCACCCAGCGTGAGGCCGCCGACGCCAGTGCTCGACACGAAACCACCGGTGGTGGCGAGCCCGTGCGCTTGCGTCGCCGCATCGACCTCCCGCCACAGCGCGCCGCCTTCGACGTGCACGATGCCCGCCGGCACGTCGACTTCGACGTGATTCAGTGCGCCGAGGTCCAACATCAGCGCGCCATCACGCACGGCAAGACCGGCCACGTTGTGGCCACCGCCACGTATCGAGAGCGGCAGGCGTTCGCTGGCGGCGAACTTGACCGCGACGCTGACATCCTCGGCGTCGGCGCAACGCGCTATCGCCACGGGCCGGCGATCGATGGCACCGTTCCACACGCGCCGGCGCTGTTCGTAGTCCGCCTCGCCCGGGAGCAACAGCGGGCCGCGCATGGCGTCGGCCAATCGCTGCCATGTCTTCGCGTCCAGGCAACCCGGTTCGGCACTCATCATCCACCCCCATGCAACATCGGAAGGCACGCCGCCAGCATTCAGCGCTGTCCGCGGCACCGGGCTGACTATGAACCCGGCGCGACCGTGTTGTCATGAGGAAACGGTGAGAATTCAGCGAGAAGCCGCTCGACGTCCGGCGGGTCAGTGAACCGGTTGACTGGACTCCGCATCCACCGCCCGCTTGACCGCGGCCACGAACGCGCGCCGCGCGGCGACCAGTTCGCTGGACGTCGCGTGCGGCCACGCGCCGACCTGGGCGATCACCAGGTCACGCGCGGGATCGACGTAGACCATCTGGCCGAAGATGCCGATCGCGGCGTAGCTGCCGTCGGTATCGGTCCACCACAGGTAGCCGTAGCCGCGGTCGGGATCATCGACGCTTTCCTGGCGGCGCAGCGCGCCATCGAGCCAGGCCTTGGCGATCACCGGCTTGCCCGCGATGCGGCCGCCGTCGAGCATGAACTGCCCCAGCCGCGCGTAATCGCCCAGCGTGGCCGACAGGCCGCTGCCGCCGGTGTCGCTGCCATCGCATTCGTCCTTGATCCAGTACGCGTCGGCGGCCATGCCATACGGTTTCCAGATCGCCTGCGACAGGTAGGTGGCCAGCGAGCGGTGCGTGGCCCGCTGCACCAGGATGCCGAGCAGGTCGGTTTCCGCGGTGTTGTAGTTGAAGTGCGTGCCGGCCGGCCATTGCCGCGGCTGCTTGGCCAGGTAGGTGAGGATGTGCGCGCGGCCATCGACGCAAGCGTGCAGATACATCTGCGCCACGTCCGATTTCGCGTCGGCGTAGTCCTCGTTCCAGTGCACACCCGAGGTCATCGTCAGCAACTGCTGCACCGTGACCTTGGCGTAGGCGCTGTCGCGCAGTTCCGGGATGTAGGTGCCCAGCGTGTCGTCCATGCCGTGGATATAACCCTGCTGCAGGGCGATCCCCAGCAAGGTGGAGGTGACCGACTTGGCCACCGAGAACGACTCCCAGCGCTGCTCCGGCCCGAAGCCCGGCGCATAGCGCTGCAGGCGGATGCGGCCATGCTGCAGCACCATCACGCCGGCGAGGTGGTGCTGGTCCATGTAGCCGGCCAGCCACGCCGAGGCGTTCTGCTCCGGAACGACCAGCGGCTTGCCCTGCGGCAACGCATGGACGTGCGTGCCATGCGCGGCGCGGTCACTCGGGAACAGCTCGTACATCTTCCGGAACTGCGCCTCGCGCTGCGCCTGCGGCCAGAACAGCACCGTCTCGCGTTGCTGGCCGATGGTCGGGGTGCCCTGTTCGGCGGCTGTCGATGGCAACGGGACAGCAAGGCACAGTGCGGCAGCAAGCAGGCAGGCAAACGGGTTTGAACGCATGGCGCTATGTGTCGGGCAGTGGCGGAACCGCCATCTTACCGAGCCGTGACGCCGCGTCGAAGTACATGAACCGCACCCATGTCTTCACCCGACAGTCACGCGCGTTTTCACGCCATCGTCCGCAACGCGATGCTCCCATCTTGTGCGTACGGGTCGGCGTGCGTGCCATCCGCCGACCCGCACGCGTTGAACCACGCCTGCGCAAGCTGGCGACACCACTTCGTTACCGCACCAAGGAGCTCACCATGATCAAGCGCCTGCTTCCCCTGTTGATCGGACTGTCGGTCTGCGGTGTTGCCCTCGCGCAGACCATGCCGGCTACCAGCCAGCCGGCGACCAAGACCACGCAGACCACGACCACGGTGTCCACGTGGACGACGCAACCGCCCAGCGGCGCGCTGAGCGAAGACGCGATCAAGACCGCGATCGCCAACGCCGGCTACAAGGAAGTGAAGGGCCTTGGGTTCAGGGACGGCGTGTGGCGCAGCAAGGCCCGCGGTGGCAACAAGCAATGGGTCAAACTGGTGGTCGGCCCCGTCAACGGCAAGGTGTACGTTGCCGATGCACCATCCAAACTCAACCAGGACGAGGTCAAGGCCAAGCTCGTGGCGGCCGGCTACCAGGACGTCCACGACGTGGAGTTCGAGGACGGCCTGTGGAGCGCTGACGCCAGCACCGAACACGGCAACAAAGTCGACCTGCTGGTCGATCCGGACGACGGCAGCGTGGTGGCCAGGTCGCGCGATTGACACGCTCCGCTTGCAGTGATCACGGAAAACCCGGCGCCGTGGTGGCGCCGGGTTTCCTTTTTGCCGGGGCACACGCGACGGTTCATGCCGGCCGGTAGACGACGGCCATGGCACCCGAGTCGAAGGGCATCGCGCTGATCAGGCGCAGATCGACCGGACTGCGTAGTGCGCAGAACAGCGGCTGGCCCTGGCCCAGTACCACCGGATGAATGGCCAGTCGATATTCGTCGATGAGGCCGCAGGCAACCAGGCTTTGCGCAAACCGGGCGCCGCCATGCGCCAGGATGTAGTTGCCCGGCTGTTCCTTCAGCCGGAGAACTTCCTCCACCAGATCGCCGCGCGCCACCGCGGGCTCGGCCCAGGACTTGAGGGCCGCCGCGGTCGGCGTGGCGCCATGCCGCGCCGCATTGCGCGCCCTCGCTTCGGCGAGCGCGGCCGTCGTCTGGTCCGCCTGCGGGCCGCGCTCGATCCCCTGCCGCGAGAAAATGATCTTGGGAATGTCGTTCATCGGCGCTGCGATCGGCATCTCCGAATAGGGCCAGAACGCCGCCATGTCGTGATAGCTGCGGCTCCCCATGATGTGCACGCCGGCCCCGCGCAGCGTATCGAGAACCCACGCCGTGGAATCGGCCCCGCCAGAGGAGCGGAAGATCCAGTCGGCCTCGCCGTTTGGTCCGGCGACAAAGCCGTCCAGCGAGACGGACATCTTCAACACCAGCTTTCTCTTTGCAGCCGTTGAGCCAGCCATGATTCCTCCTTGGTCTTGCCGATGGTTTGTCGAGCCGGGACGCCCCTGTCGATGCGGGCCTCTTTGCAGGGTAACGACGAATGGCGGGAGCACGTTTCGACAGGGTCCGGGCACGGGTTCCGGGGAGCTGACCCGAAGCAACGCTTGTAAACCGCCTTCCGGAACAGGATGCTCTGCTCTCCCCCGACGCCTTGAGACAGAAGCACGGCCTCGTCGATCACCTCACCCTGGCAGACCGTCAGGATACCTCCCGCTTCCGAAAGAACCCTGCCAAGCCGGTGCGCCATGAGCAACGTCCTTACCATCCATGAATTCCGCGATGACCTCGCGGTGCACTTCCACGACATCAATGCGGAGTGGATCAACGCCATGTTCCGCCTCGAAGCCACCGATCGGGATGTGCTGGAGAACCCGCGAGCGAAGATCATCGACGCGGGTGGCGTCATTCTGTTTGTCGAGGCAAGCGGACTGGGGATAGTTGGTGCATGCGCCCTCCAGAAAACGGGAGCCACCAGCTATGAGCTCACCAAGATGGGGGTGCGCGAGTCGGCACGCGGCATGAAGGCCGGGGAGTTCCTGCTCGCCGCGATCATCGACCGGGCAAGATCGCTGGGAGCCGATCCCCTGTACCTGCTCACCAACGCCAAATGCGCCGCCGCCATTCACCTGTACGAGAAGCTTGGCTTCCAACACGATGCCGAGATCATGGCCCGGTATGGTGCGCGCTATCAAAGGTGCGACGTGGCCATGCGCTACCACGAGGAAGTCTTGCAGTAAGCCACCAAGGCTTCCGGCTGTGGCGGGCATTCCGCCTGGAGTCGGGAGCGGTCTTTCGCAGATTGAAGGCTGCATGGTTTGAAGCCCCAGCGCGCCCACTTGTTCACAAGACGCTTCAAGCCCACCGCGCGGGCAGAAACCGGCTGTTGCGCAGCAGTCCCGCCGAGACCAGCGACACCAGCACGCCGACCGGGAATATTTCCGCGAAAGTCATCGGTACTGGTCTGGCCCGGTCGGCACGATCGCCCAATTCAATGCCACGGGCGACGCTCCGGAAATTATCCCTGGCACCTTTTCCCGCCGCCGCCATTCACCTGTACGAGAAGCTTGGCTTCCAACACGATGCCGAAATCATGGCCCGGCATGGCGCGCGCTATCAAAGGTGCGACGTCGCCATGCGCTATCACGAGGAAGTCTTGCGGTAAGCCACCAAGGCTTCCGGCTGTGGCGGGCATTCCGCCTGGAGTCGGGAGCGGTCTTTCGCAGATTGAAGGCTGCATGGTTTGAAGCCCCAGCGCGCCCACTTGTTCACAAGACGCTTCAAGCCCACCGCGCGGGTAGGAACCGACCGTTGCGCAGCAGTCCCGCCGAGACCAGCGACACCAGCACGCCGACCGGGAATATTTCCGCGAAGGTCATCGGTACTGGTCTGGCTCGGTCGGCACGATCGCCCAATTCAATGCCACGGGTGACGCTCCGGAAATTATCCCTGACACTATTTTTGCCATTTTGCCACTATCGACTTGAATGAATCGTTAGGCCTCTGGACGCCGAATTGCTCGTAGGCGGGTCAGTTGGTTATCCCCGTATGGTGTAAGTGTCCAGTACGTTGCAGTGTCCTTGACGCTGCGGTTCTTCGTGCTCTTTGTAATGAGACCTAGTGCACGTAGCTGGACCTTAATCGTCTGAAAGTCGTCTCTACTTGCTTTGAACTCTAGAAGGTTCATCCCTTTCAAGGACTTCTGCTTCTCAAGCCCAGGCACCTCCTTGGATCGAACTAGACCGTTGAGGGCGGTTATCAAAGCGGGCTCGTCCGACTCGTTCATCATCAGCGGAGCTAGAGATGAAAAAATTTCATCCCAAGCGAGCGAGGTGCTGGCGCGGTACATCGTGCCATTGTGTGCCCAGCGGTCTTCCGAAGCGGCGAACGTGTAGTCGAGTGAGATCTCATCTTGGCCTTGCGCCAAAAGCCCCGCACCTTCTGGTGCTTCATTAGCTACCGAAGACAGCTTCTTCTCAAGCTCTTCGATGGTCCGGCGTAGAGACAGAATCTCTGTGGTGGCACTCTCTGAGGGAACCTGATCGCCACGAACCCACCCTATCGCAGGATGGGCTTTAATTAGTTTGACGAGACTACGACTAACCTGACTACCAAGATCCGAGGGCGAATCCCAGAACCGGCACATTCGTGTCTGCACGAAGTCACGAAATGATTCAAGCTTTTTCTTCCCCTCCAGAGATGTCTCAGACTTCTTGGCGACAATCTGGGATGGATCTTTATGCACGAAGCCTAGGATTGGCTTTCCATTCTCTAACGCGTAGCGGTACTCCATCTCGGTGTAGCTAAGTCCGTCCGGCCCAATACTGCCGTAACGGCCACCGAGGATGACCATGTAGTAATCGCAATCGTCAATCACCTTCTTTATAAGGGTCCATTGGTCTTCGTTTGCGGCAGGAAATAGCTCCATGCCGGATGGAATGCAGTCGAGCTCAAGCAGCGCCTGCATTACTTCCTGGCGCTCTTCCTGCAGGTCTGCGAAGGTTGAACTTACGAACACTTGATATCGCTTATCCACGGGTAGCTATCCTTAAAAACCTAATGCTATCTAGATTTTAAAATACAGTGCAATCCTATAGCCTATTCTAGGTGGCCACCTTTCAGGATAAGTTCTTAACCTAAAAATCAATGACTTGGCATCGTTGCTGCAACCTAATCCGGACCTTCCTCCGATTGACAGCCTGCCGCCGTAAAAACCTCAGATAAAGCACTCTCTAGGCGACCGTCGAGAGCACCAGGAGCGTTCTCGACGAGCAACCGCCCTCAAACCTCTAAACAATCAAACCGCCGGTCCGCCTCCACCTCTGCCTCGTAGTCCACGTCGTCGCGATCAAACCCGAACAGCTTCAGGAACTCGTGCTTGTATCCCGCGTAGTCGGTGATCTCGCGCAGGTTCTCGGTGGTGACGGTGGGCCAGAGGGTCTTGCAGGCGTCCTGCACGACGTCGCGCAGTTCCCAGTCGTCCAGGCGGATGCGGCCTTCGTCGTCGGTTGGCGCTGGCTTGCCATCGGCGCGATAGAGGCGATCGTGGAACAGGCGGTTGGCCTGCTCGATCGGGTTTTCGTGGATGCCCTGCTCTTTCATGATCTTGAAGGCGATGGACACGTACAGCGGGATCACCGGGATGGCGGCGCTGGCCTGGGTGACCACGGACTTCATCACGCCGACGTAGGCTTCGAGACCGGGATGACGGCTGCGCAGTTGCTTGGCCGTGTTGTCCAGGTGCTGTTTGGCCTGGCCGAGGGTGCCGTGCCAGTACATCGGCCAGGTGATCTCGGTGCCGATGTAGCTGTAGGCGATGGTCTTGGCGTGGTCGGCGAGCACGCCGGCCTTGCTCAGCGCGTCGATCCACAGCGCCCAGTCCTCGCCGCCCATCACGGTGACGGTGTCCTTGATCTCCTGCTCGGTAGCCGGCTCGATGGTGGCTTCGATCACCGTGTCCTTGTTGGTGTCGACCGAGGTGTTGTGGAACGGCTCGCCGATGGTCTTCAGCGCCGAGCGCACCATTTCGCCGGTGTCCGGCAGCTTGCGCACGGGCGAGGCCAGCGAGTAGACCACCAGGTCGATCGGGCCGCCCATCTCGTTCTTGATGATCTCGATGGCCCTGGCGCGGGTTTCGTGGGCGAACGCGTCGCCGTTGATCGACTTGCTGTACAGGCCGGCCTGCTTGGCGGCCTTGTCGAACGCGGCGGCGTTGTACCAGCCGGCGGTGCCAGTCTTGTCCTCGCTGCTGGGTTTCTCGAAGAACACGCCGAGCGTGGCGGCGCCGTAGCCGAAGGCGGCGGTGATGCGCGAGGCCAGGCCGTAGCCGGTGGAGGCGCCGATCACCAGCACGCGCTTGGGGCCTTTGCTCTTGTCGTGGCCGGCGGCCTGGGTGATCGCGATCTGCTCGAGCACGTTGTGTTCGCAACCGACCGGATGGGCGGTGACGCAGATGAAACCGCGGACTTTGGGCTTGATGATCACTCGATGGCTCCTGCTGCTATTCGGCAATTCGCCATCTTAACCAAGCCGGGGGCCATGCGCTGCCGTAGGGAGTCTCAGGCGACCCGGTTTATTCGTCATCCCGGCGAAGGCCGGGATCGCATGTGGCTGTTGCGGAAGGCCGAGGGATGGCCGGCTGCGTCGGTGAAGAGCGATTCCAGCCTTCGCTGGAATGACGATAGAGGGAGGGAATGACGACAGGGGGAGGTTTTTCGAGATGCGTCGTGGAGGCCGTCTCCGACTGAAACGCGCTCAGCTTCCGGTCGGCTGGCGCGCCAGCGTCTCCAGCACGGCGGCCAGCGCACGCACCTGCCCGGCATCGCTGCGCAGTTCGCCGGCTTGCATGTCGGCCAGCAGCGAGGGTCGATGGCGTATGGCCGAGGGAAGCTGGCGTTTGGCGGAGGCATGGAACTCGCGTGCGCCGGTGGCGGCGGCCAGCGCCGCGATGTTCTGCGCGGTGACGCCGGCGCCGGGCATCACCGCCAGACGTCCTGCGGCCTGCGCCACCAGGTCGCGGATCAGCGCAGTGCCCTCCACCGCGCTGGCCTGCGCGCCCGAGGTCAGCACGCGCTCGCAACCCAGCGCGACGATGTCTTCCAGCGCGCGTGCCGGGTCGCGGCTCAGGTCGAAGGCGCGGTGGAAGGTCACGCCCAGTGTCCCCGCCGCAGCGATCAGCGCGCGGCAGCGCGACATGTCCACGTGGCCTTCGGCATCGAGCATGCCGAGCACCACGCCATCGCAGCCGAGCGCCACACAGGTCTCGATGTCGCGCTGCATCGCCTCGCCTTCCAGCTCGCTGTAGAGGAAGTCGCCGGCGCGCGGGCGGATCAGCACGTACAGCGGAATGCGCAGGCGCTCGCGTGCCAGCGCGATCTGCGCGTGCGACGGTGTCAGCCCGCCCAGCTCCAGCGCCGTGCACAGTTCGACCCGCCCCGCGCCGCCTTCCTGGGCGGCCAGCGCGGAGGCGACCGAGTTGGCGGCGATCTCCAGTATCACGAATAGCTCGTGGTGTAGACGCTTTGCGACGGGATCAGGGCGTCCTGCTTCTGCGCATCGCAGACGGCGTAGGAGAAGCCGTGCTGGATCGCGTAGGCGCCGACTTCGCCCGCGCGGTTCATCGCGAGGAAACCGACCTGCAGGGTCTTCGATGCCTCGCGGCGCTTGTTGACGATGCGCATCACCGCTTCCTTGCAGGCCTCGTGCGGCGAGCGGCCCTGGCGCATCAGCTCGACGACGAGGAAGCTGCCGGCGTTACGGATCACTTCCTCGCCGACGCCGGTGGAGGTGGCGCCGCCGACCTCGCCGTCAACGTACAGGCCGGCGCCGATGATCGGGCTGTCGCCGACGCGGCCGCGCATCTTCCATGCCATGCCGCTGGTGGTGCAGGCGCCGGCCAGGCGGCCCTGCGCGTCGATCGCCAGCATGCCGATGGTGTCGTGGTTGTCCTTGCCGCCGGGCATGCCGGTACGGCCGTAGTCGTGCACTTCGCTGTTGATCGACGGCTGGTAGTGCGCCGTCTTCTGCCACTCGTGCCAGGCTTTTTCGGCTTCCGGCGTGAGCAGATTTTGCTTACGGAAGCCCTGCTCCAGCGCGAACTGCAAGGCGCCCTCGCCGACCAGCAGCACGTGCGGCGTGCGCTCCATCACGCGCCGCGCCACCGAGATCGGATGCTCGATGTGTTCGAGCGCGGCCACCGCGCCGCAGTTGCCGTCGGCATCCATGATGCTGGCGTCGAGGGTGACGTGGCCGTCGCGATCCGGATAGCCGCCCTTGCCGACGCTGTGGTTCTTCAGGTCCGACTCGGGCACCTGCACGCCGGTCTCGACTGCATCCAGCGCGTGGCCGCCCTGGCCCAGGATCGCCCAGGCCGCCCGGTTCGCGGCAACGCCGAAATCCCAGGTCGAGACGACCCGTACGGTCGACGCCTTCGCCCCACGCGCCGCCGGCCCGGCGACCAGCCCGCCTGCCCATGCCAGCATCGGCGCCGAGGCGCCGAGCAGGGATGCCTTGAGGAAACGCCTGCGGTCAGTCATGGCCTTCTCCGTGTCTGCAAACAAAAAACCCCGCACAGGATGCGGGGTTTCGCTTTTGCCTTGCAACGTTTGTCTGGCTGATCAGGCAGCTTCGACCGCCGATGCCTGGGCGCCCTTCGGACCCTGGGTCACTTCGAACTTGACGCGCTGGCCTTCCTGCAG
Organism: Rhodanobacter thiooxydans; assembly: GCF_030291135.1. Lineage (NCBI taxonomy): Bacteria > Pseudomonadati > Pseudomonadota > Gammaproteobacteria > Lysobacterales > Rhodanobacteraceae > Rhodanobacter > Rhodanobacter thiooxydans. Next base: position 1,963,730 of record NZ_CP127409.1, read on the forward strand.
GCTACGGAAGCCCTTGCTGGTGATCGCCGAAAAATGGACGAATACGTCCGCACTGCCGTCCTCGGGTGCGATGAAGCCGAAACCCTTGGCATCGTTGAACCATTTGACCGTACCGAAACTCATCTGAGCGAACCTCTGGATCCATGGAATGGGTGCGCCAGGAACTGCGCTGAACCACTAGCCCCCTAGGTTCGCCGCCCCGGCGGGAGGAAAGTATCAATATGTGAAGGCCGAACGCAATACGAATATGTTCCGCCGGTCCACGAATTCGCCGCGGTGCTCAACTTTTCAGCATCGCCGCCAGGATGCGTGGCACCTCGGCGGTGGCTGCCGCCAGGTGGGCGAAAATTTCCTCGATGCTGATCTCCGCCTCGTCGCCGCAGCCGGCGGCAAAGTTAGCCACCAGCGCCAGGCAGGCGTATTCCAGTTGCAGTTCGCGTGCCAGCGCCGCTTCGGGCATGCCGGTCATGCCGACCAGGTCGCAGCCGTCGCGCTTCATCCGCGCGATCTCGGCACGGGTTTCCAGCCGCGGTCCCTGCGTCGCGCCGTAGCAGCCGCCGCCGATCACCTCCACGTTCACCGCGCGCGCCGCCGCCAGTAGCTGCAGGCGTAGCGCTTCGGTGTATGGCTCGCTGAAGTCGATGTGCTTCACCTCGGCGCCCTCGACGTCGCAGTAGCTGGTGGTGCGGCCGTGGGTATAGTCAATCAGCTGGTCGGGCACCACGATCACCCGCGGCCCCATGTCGCCGCGGATGCCGCCCACCGCGTTCACGCCAATCACCCGGCGCGCGCCCAGGCTGTGCAGCGCCCACAGGTTGGCGCGGTAGTTCACCCGGTGCGGCGGCAACGTGTGGCCCTCGCCGTGGCGGGCCAGGAAGGCGATGCGCTTGCCGGCGAAGTCACCGAGCACCACGTCGCCCGAAGCCTCACCGTAGGGCGTATCCACCGTCTGCCGCGTGGCGTTTTCGAGGCCCGGAAAGTTGTACAGGCCGCTGCCGCCGATGACGGCGAGGTCGATGGTGGCGTGGTTGGGGTGAGGCATCGTGGTGATCCGTTGCAGTCTGGAGTTGAAGGGCACATTTACTCCCTCCCCTGCTTGCAGGGGAGGGTTGGGGAGGGGTGGCTCTTCGTCAGGAGGTCAAAGGCCAGTCAAGAGCTTTACCCCCTCCCGACCTCCCCCTGCAAGCAGGGGGAGGAGCAAATACGCCTTACTCTCCGGCCTCACCTTTCAGCGCATAGATCGCCGGCAGGTTGCGGCCTTGTTCGTAATAATCCATGCCGTAGCCGAACACGTAACGGTCCGGCAGTTCGACACCGTTGAAATCGGAGGCGATGCCTTCGACCAGGCGGTCGTGCCGCTTGGTGCACAGGCTGGCGATCAACACGCGTTTGGCGCCGCGCCGGTAGCAGTCCTCGCGCACCGCCTTCAGCGTGTGGCCCTCGTCGAGGATGTCGTCGACCAGCAGCACCGTGCGACCGGCCAGCGACACCACCGGCTCGCGCAACCAGTGCAGGTCGCTGCCGGAGGTGGCGCCGCGGTAGCGGGTGGCGTGCACGTAGTCGAATTCCAGGTCGGTGCGGATCGCCAGCGCGAGCTGCCCGGCGAAGATCAGTGCGCCGTTCATCACGGTGAGGAACACGGCGCGCTCACCGTCCAGCGCGGCGTCGATGCGCCGGCCGATGTCGGCGATCACGCTTTCCAGGGTGGCGCGGTCATGCAGCAGCTCGGCCTGCGCCAGCGCATCGGCCAGGGGCGGGATCGGAGTATTCATGCGGTTCCTTGGTCGGCGTTCAGCGCCGTGATGCGCGCGACGAAACGCTCGCGCTGCGGGTTGTTGGTGAGGCCGTCCCAGCTTGAGCCCAGCGACCCGCGCATGGCGGCCAGTTGCGGCGGCATCGGCGAAGCGTCTTCAGGCATCGCCGCGATCGCCTCGTCCACCACCTCGGGGAAGCAGGCCAGCACCAGGTCACAGCCGGCGTCCAGGTGCGCGCGCACCCGCTCGCCCACGCTGCCAGCCGCACCGGCGGCGGCCATGCTGATGTCGTCGCTGATCACCGCGCCGGCAAAACCCAGCTCGCCGCGCAGGATCTGCTCGATCCACACCTTCGAGTAGCCCGCCGGGCGGCTGTCCACCGCCGGATAGGTGACGTGCGCCATCATCACCGCCTCGACCCGCGCCTCGATGCACTCGGCGAACGGCAGCAGGTCGTCGCGGCGGATCTGCTCCAGGCTGCGTGGGTCGATCGCCTGCGCCTTGTGCGTGTCGGCGGCGACCGAGCCATGCCCCGGGAAGTGCTTGAGTACCGCCGCCATACCGCCCAGGTGCATGCCGCGCACGTAGGCCTGGGCCAGTTCGGCGGTCACCGCCGGGTTGGCGTGGAACGCGCGCAGGCCGATCGCCGCGTTGCCACGGGCCAGATCCACCACCGGCGCGAAGCTGAAATCGACGCCGCTGGCGCGCAGCTCGCTGGCCATCACCCAGGCGTGTTCCTCGGCCAGACGAACCGCCTCGGCCGGATCGCGGTCGTAGACCGCGCCGATCGCGGCCAGCGGCGGCAGGCGGGTGAAGCCGTCGCGGAAGCGCTGCACCGGGCCGCCCTCCTGGTCGACCGCGATCAGCAGGTCGTCGCCACCGGCCTCGCGGATCGCCTCGCACAGCGCGATCAGCTGCTCGCGCGACTGATAATTGCGCGCGAACAGCAGCACGCCGGCGACGCCCGGCGCGGTGAGCCAGCGCTTCTCGTGCTCGGCCAGTTCCAGCGTGGCCACGCCGATCATCAACATGCGGCATCCTCGGCGGCGCGCTCCGCCGGTGACCATTGCCGGTACGGATGCGCGATCAGGTTCACGTTGTAGTAGCGCGTCAGCGCGCTCACCTCGCGGCCCAGCCACGACGGCCGCGGGAACGGCGCATCGACCGCTGGCAGCTCGACTTCGGCCACGACCAACCCCGCATTGTCGCCAGCGAATTCGTCGACCTCGAACAGCACGCCGTCGACCCGCACGTAATGGCGGGTCTTCTCCAGCACGCCGTCGCACAACTCGCCCAACAGTATCCGCGCGTCGGCCACCGGTATCGGATAGTCGAATTCGGTACGGGCGATGGCTGAGCTGGCCGCCTTGATGTTGAGCCACGCCACGTCGCCGGCGAGGCGGGCGCGCACCGAAGCGCGCGCTTGCCCAGCCCGCAGCGCCTGCGCACCCACCAGATAGCCCTGCGCGATCGGTTCGCTACGTTCGACGCTCGCGCGCCAGCCGTCGTTGGCTAGCAGAAATTTGCGTTCGATCTCGATGGGCACGGATAGCTGCTCTCAGCCTGCGACAAAACCCGGATGGAACCGGGTTTTATTGAAGAGTGCGGCCATGGATGGCCGCTTTTTGATTCTCGCGCTCATGGATGGCGCTCGAATAAAGCTATCGACTCGACGTGCGAGGTATGCGGGAACATGTCCATCACGCCGGCCGAGGCCAGCCTGAAGCCGTGCTGGTTGACCAGGATGCCGGCGTCGCGCGCCAGCGAGGCGGGATGGCAGGATACGTAGACGATACGCTGCGTCTGCTTGTGTGGCAGGTACTCCAGCACCTTGTCGGCGCCGGCGCGTGGCGGGTCGAGCAGCAGCTTGTCCCACGGCTGCTTCGCCCAGTCGGTGGCGCGCTGGTCTTCGAACAGGTTCGCGACGTGGAAGCGTGCGTTGGCGATACCGTTGCGCGCGGCGTTCTGCGCCGCCCGCTCGACCAGTCCGTGCTCGCCTTCCACGCCCGCCACTTCGGCCACGCGGCGGGCGATCGGCAGGGTGAAGTTGCCGAGGCCGCAGAACAGGTCCAGCACGCGGTCGGTCGGCTGCGGATCGAGCAGCTCCATGGCGCGCGCCATCATCAGCTGGTTCATGCCGGCGTTGACCTGCACGAAGTCGAGCGGCTGGAACTCCAGCTCGACGTCGGCGAAGCGCGCGTCGCCGCTGGCGATGCGGAAGGCCAGCCGCGGGTTCTCCGGCCACAGCGGGTGCACGCTGCTGGTGCCGCCCGGCTGCAGGTAGATGGCGAAACCGTGCTGCTGGCCGAACGCGGTCAGCGCGGCCAGGTCGCGTTCGGAGAGCGGCTGCATGTGGCGGAACACCAGCGCCATCAGCTCGTCGCCGGCGGCGAACTCGATCTGCGGGATGTCGTTGACCGCATCCATCGTGCCGAGCAGGTCGGCGAGCAGACCGACCTTGGGGCCAAGCGCCGGGTGCATCACCTCGCACTGCTGGATCTCGGTGACGAAGCGCGGGTTCTGTTCCTCGCGGAAACCCACCAGCACGCGGCCCTTCTTCGCCACGTTGCGCACCGACAGCCGGCCCTTGCGCCGGTAGCCCCACGGCTCGGCGGTGAGCGGCGGCAGCCAGGCCTGTGGCGCGACCTTGCCGATGCGCTCGAAATTCTCCGCCAGCACGCGCTGCTTGGTCCCGATCTGCGTGGCCGCGTCCAGGTGCTGCAGCGAGCAGCCGCTGCACTCGGCGAAGTGGCGGCAGCGCGGCTCCACGCGGTGCGGCGAGGCCACGATCACCTCGACCACTTCCGCCTCGTCGAAGTGGCGGTGGCGCTTGCGCAGCTTCGCCGTCACCTGCTCGCCGAGCAAGGCGCCGCTGACGAACACGGTCTTGCCGTCGACCCGTGCCACGCCGCGGCCGTCATGGCCGAGGTCGGTGATGTGGGCTTCGAAAGGCGTCGACGGAACGGAGTTGGATCGGGACATGGGGCGCAAACGATGGGGCCATGCTGGCTGGCCCCCGATTATCCCAGATCGGCCCGGATGGCGCCTGCGACCTACTTCTTCTGCCAGGCGCCCGATGCGTTCTGGTAATACCAGCCCGCGTGCGCCTTCTCGATCCAGCTCTTGGCGAAGGTGGCGCGGATCTGCGCTTCCCATTCCGGGTGGTTGTTGGCGTTGGCGATCTCGCGGTACAGCGCGGTGCGGTCGCGGTTCTCGTCGGCCACCGTGGCGTTCGCCTGCGCGCGCTGGCTCAGTGGCACCTTGGTGGCATCGCGCATGGCCACCATGCCGTCACGGGTGAAGCCCACCGCGCCGCTGTCGAGCAGGTCGCCCAGTGCGCCCTGGAAGCGGCCCTGCATGCGGTCGCTGATCGCATCGGTGGCGGCGGTCCGGATGCGGATGTCCGGCGTGTCGGCGGCATGCGCGGCCGGCACCAGCAGGTCGAGCAGCATCGCCGACGGCCGCTGGCCGCCATTCTTCGCCGACGGCTGCTGCGCCTTCGGTGCCGGCGTGGCGGGCGCCGCCTGGTCCAGCACGTTGCCGATGAACTGGTCGGCGGCCTTCTGCGCGGCGGCCTCGGGGAAATACACGTTGATGGTGACGCAGCCGACCAGCGCCACGGCCAGCGAGGTCAGGATGACGTAGACGAGCTTGCGCATGACGAACTCCAGCAGTTGAAAAGAGTGAAAGAGCCAACGCCCGTGCCCGGTTCAGCGGATTTGCGGTGCCGCTCCATGGATCGCTTCCTGCAGGCGCCGCACCAGGGTCGGCCAGTCGACCTGGGTCTGGTGACCAACCACCTGCAGCCGCGGCAAGCCACTGCCTTCGACGATAGTGTAGCCGTCGTCGGTGGTCTCCAGGCCGCTCATCCGGCACAGCGTGCCCTGCAGCGTGCAGTTGAGCCCGATGCGCTTGTAGCCGAAGGTCTTGAACAATTTCAGCACGGCGCCCTGCAGGCCCGCGGCAATGCCGCCGCCACCGACAGCGGTGAGGTTGTTCACCGCGCGCTGGCTGATCCGGCCGCCCGCGCCCGCCAGCAGGCTGGCCTTGAACGCGACCGGGTTCCAGTTGACCAGGCGCAGGTTCTGGATCGAGCCGTCCAGCGGGCCGGTAATGCTGCCGAAGTCGAACACGCTGGTGATCGCGGCCAGGTCCAGTTGCTTCAGCGTGATATCGCCATTCAGCACCGGCGTGGCGCCGAACGGCTGTTGCAGCGAGAGATCGGTGATGTCGACGAAACCGCCGAACACGCTGGCCGACAGGCCACCATCCAGCTCGAAACGATCGTCGACCCAGCGCAGCGACGGGATCGCCCCGCCCAGCGTGCCGGGAAATGCCGGCCAGCCCATCGCCCGGCTGAACGCAGCCATGTCGACGCCGGTCAGCGCCAGCGAAGCCGCCAGCCGTTGCCCCCTGGCCGCTGCCGGACGCCAGTCCAGCTGGCCGATACGCAACTGGCCCTGCAGGATCGGCACCTGCAGCGGCTGCTGCAGGCTGAGTGTGCCGGCGCGACTCTGCCACTGCGATTGCGCGGCGCCGTTCGCTATGCGGTAGAACTGCAGGCTGCGCCAGCCCAGTGTCGTGGCCTGCCGCTCGCCATCGCTTGCCCAGTCCAGCCCGCCCTGCAGGCCATCGACCGCCAGCCGGCCATCCGCGTCGGCCAGGCTCAGCCCGTCGGTGTTGAACGCGAAGCCGTGCGGGCCGTCCGCGCGCAGGTCCAGGCTGCCGCTGAGCTGGCCGGCGATGCGCATGTTGCGCAGGCCCAGCGTGCTCAGCCAGGCCTCGCCGTAGCGCTGATAGGCGGCGGGGAAATTCGCGTGCATGTGGTCCAGCCGCAGGCTCTTCAGCGCGCCTTTTGCATCGAAGGCCAGCGTGCCGTCGAGTTGCAGTGCATCGGCATCGTTCACGCGCAGGCGACTCAATTCGAACGCGCCGTTCTGTGCAATCGCATGCAGCCCCAGCTGCACCGGATGATCCGGCAACCTGGCATAGATCGGCCCCAGCAACAGCTCGCCGCCATGCAGGCTGGCATCCAGCTCGATCCGGGCCGGGCCGGTCGTGGTGTCAAGGTTGAAACGCCCGCTGCCGCCCAGCCCCTGCCCGGCCAGGGTACCGCTGGGGGTGTCGAAGCCCAGGCCGGCCAGGGTGAACTGCCCGGACGACTGCAGGCCCTGATTGCGCAGGTCCAGCGCCAGTTCGGCATCCAGCCGGCCGCCGGTGGGGCGCCCCGACCAGACCGTGCCGAGCAGGCCCTGCAGCCAGCCGGCGGGGAGGTTGTCCAGGCTGATCTGCGCGTGGGTGGGCTGGTCCAGCGGCAGCGCGGCGTTGGCATGCGCCTTGCCCTGCAGGATATCGACCTGCACGGTGTTGGCCGCCTCGCTGAGCAGGATGTTCACGTGGGCATCGCTGAGCGCGCCACCCGGCGCACCCGAAAGGCGCACGTTGCCGTCGAGGATCCAGCTCAGGCGGGCGTCCCGTTGCAGGTTGCCGTCGAGGGTCAGGCCCAGCCGTCGCCAGCCCATCGCTGGCACGTCAGCCTGCCCGGCGCTCAACTGCAGCCGCAGTCCGCCGCCGGCCTCCTCATCGAGGCGCAGGGTCACTGCCTGCAGACGGACGCCGGGAACGCTGATCGACTTCGCCGTCAGCAGCACCTGCGCCCGTACAGGCAGCGCCCAGCCGACCCCCAGCAACAGGCAGCAGCACAGCAGGAAATGGCTTGAAGTCGGGCGCATGTCGGGCCATTCTGCCAAATCAGGATGAACGATATGGATTTCGTCATGAGCAGCCTCCTCGCCAACACCGATTCCGACCCTGCCAGCGCCACCCGTATCCGGGTGCTGGTGGCCGACGACGACCCCGGCAGCTGCCGTTTCCTGTGCGACGGGCTGGACTCCATGGGCGCCCGGGCGGAAGCCTGCATGGACGGCATGACGGCCCTGCAACGGGCACGCACCGAGCCGTTCGACCTGCTGCTGCTGGATTGCCGCATGCCCGGCGCCGGAGCGCTGCAGATCCTGACCGCACTGCGCGAAGACGAACAGGCGTGCTCGGCGGAAAGCATCGCAGTGGCCACCACGGCCGAACTGGAACCGGGTACCCGGCAATCGCTACTCGACGCCGGCTTCAGCGAGATCCTGTTGAAGCCCTGCGGCCTGGCCAAGCTGCAGGACGTGCTGGCACTGGTGCAGCCGGATCGCCGCGACGTCCGCGTGCTGGACGACCGGGCTGCGCTGACCGCCACCGGTGACGCCACCACCATGCGCGCCCTGCGGCTGCTGCTGCGCGAGGAGCTGGCCCTGCTGCATCAGGAACTGGATGCGCTGAGCCGCGACCGTGCCGGTTTCAGCGAGCGCCTGCACCGGCTGCGCTCATCCTGTGGCTTCTGCGGCGCGGCCGCGCTGTCCACCCAGACCGTGCTGTTGCAGCGGCAACTGCTGCTGCGTGGCGCCACGCCGATCGCACTGGCGCGCTTCCACAAGGCCCTGCTGGCGACGCTGCAGGCGCTGGACAGTTAGTCGGGTATCCCGCGGCGGCCCGAAACCGCCATCGCCAGTACCCGCCAGGCGCGCAGCTCGCCGCCACCCAGATGGAAGCGGATCACCTCGCGCATCATGTCGCGCAGGGACTTCAGGCCGCTGGTGTCGGGCGTCCGGTCCTGCCCCAGCGCCAGCAGGTCGCTGCCGCGCAGCGCGTGCGGGCTGCTGGCGGCGCAGCGCACGGCACCCTGCTCGACCAGGTAGCGGTAGGACGCCTGCGCCTCCAGCGGTTCGCCGGAGTCCGCCTCGTGCTGCAGTTGCAGGCCGTAGCCGAGCGCCTCCAGCAGGTCGCGCTCGAAGCGGCGCAGGCTCCACGCCAGCGGCTCGTCGGCGCCCAGCCGCGCCAGGGTCCGGGCGTAGGCATCGAACAGTCGCGGGTAGGGATCCTGCCGGCCGGTCAGGCGCACCACCAGTTCGTTGAGATACAGCCCGGCCAGGCCGGCATCGCCGGGCAGCCGCGCCGGCGTGCCCACCGCTTCAACCGCGGTCAGCGTGGCCATCTCGCCGCGCAGCAGCAGGTCCATCGTCAACGGCTGGAACGGCTCCAGCTGGGCCCGCCGCAAACGCGCCCGCTCGCCGCGCACGCCGCGCGCCACCACACCGAGCCGGCCGTGTTCGCGGGTCAGGCATTCGAGCAGCAGCGACGTCTCGCGATACGCACGCGCGTGCAGGACGTAGGCGGGTTGCTGTTCGATGCGCATTGGCAGGGAATCGGGAATGGGGAGTCGGAAATCGGAAAAGCCGGGACCCGCTCCAACGATTCCCTATTCCCCATTCCCGATTCCCGCGTCAATCCGTATAGCCGAACTTCTTCAGCATGTTCTCGTCGTCGACCCAGCCTTCGCGCACCTTCACCCACAGCTTCAGGAACACCTTGCGCTCGAACATGCGCTCCATGTGACGCCGCGCACTCGTGCCGATCGCCTTGAGCTGGGCGCCGCCGTTGCCGATCACGATGGCTTTCTGGCCGGCACGCTCGACCCAGATGATCGCGTGGATCTCGGCGATGCCGTCGGGACGGTCGTTGAACTGCTCGACCTCCACCGTGGTTGCGTACGGCAGCTCCTGGTCGAGCCGCAGCATCAGCTGCTCGCGCACCATCTCGGCGGCGAGGAAGCGTTCGCTGCGGTCGGTGACCTCGTCCTCGCCGAACACCGGCGGCTGCACCGGCAGGCGCTTGAGGATCGCCTGCTCCAGTTCCTTCAGGCCCTGCCCCTTGAGCGCGCTGACGTAATGGATCTCGTCGTAGCTGTGCTTCGCCACCAGCTCGGCCACGAACGGCAGCATCACCGTCTTGTCCTTGTTGAGGTCGACCTTGTTGATCACCAGCAGGCGCGGCGACGACTGTTCGACCAGGGCGGCGTACAGCGCCTCGTCCTCGTCGGTGAAGCGGCCGGCCTCGATCACCTGCACCACCAGGTCGACGTCGCTGATCGCCGAGCGCGCGGCACGGTTCAGGCTGCGGTTCATCGCGCGCTTGGCGCCGCGGTGCAGGCCCGGCGTGTCGACGTACATGATCTGCCCGGCCTCGCTGGTGTTGATGCCGAGGATGCGGTGGCGGGTGGTCTGCGGCCGCGGGCTGATGATCGACAGGCGGAAACCGATCAGCGCATTGAGCAGGGTCGACTTGCCCACGTTCGGGCGTCCGGCCAGCGCGACCGTGCCGCAGCGGAAATTCTCATGCGGCAGCTTGCCGCCGGCGGGGTCCAGTTCGTGGTTCATGACGTGGTGTGCTCGACGAGTCGGATGGCAAGTGTAGTGCTTCGCCGGAAAGGCAGGCCGGTGGGCCACGCGGCGGCGCCGCCAGACCGGCGGCAGCCTCGGCGGAAACGGGGGAATCAGGGAGTGCGCTGCTGCTCCAGCAGCTGGTTCAGCACGATTTCGGCCGCGTCCTGTTCGGCGGCGCGGCGGTTGCCGGCATGCGCTTCGACGGTGAACGCCATCGGCTCGCTGACCGTGCAGCTGACGTCGAAGGTCTTGGCATGGTCCTCGCCGTGGCTGGCGACCAGCTCGTACTGCGGCAACGGCAGGCCCTTGGCCTGCAGCCATTCCTGCAAGCGCGTCTTGGCGTCCTTGGAGGAGCGGCGCAAGGCGCTGATGCGCTCGGCGAACAGCCCGCGAACGGTCTCGCGGCAGGCATCGAAACCACCATCCAGGTACACCGCGGCGACCATCGCCTCGAACGCGTCGGCCAGGATCGAATCACGCCGGAAGCCGCCACTCTTCAACTCGCCGGGGCCGAGCTTCAGCCCGTCGCCCAGGTCCAGCTCGCGCGCCACCACGGCCAGTGCCTGGCCGTTGACCAGTTGCGCGCGCAGCCGCGACAGCTCGCCTTCGCTGGCCTTGGGGTGGGCTTCGTACAGCATCTCGGCGACGATCGCACCGAGCAGTGCATCACCGAGGAACTCCAGTCGCTCGTTGTTTGGCTTGCCGATGCTGCGGTGGGTCAGCGCCAGCTGCGCCAGTGCCGCATCGCGAAAACGATAGTTCAGTTCCAAAAGTTACTGGCCCACATTGCCCTGCAACTGCACGCTCTTGTCGAAGTGCAGCAGGAAGTCGATGTTGTACATGAACGGAATCTGCTTGTCGTAGGCCACGCGCAGCTTGTTGGCACCACCGCTGTCTCGCACGATGGTGATGTCCTTCGGCTGGATGGTGGCGTCGTCGACGTACTGGAAGCCCATCTTGAACATCAGGCCACGACGGATATCGTCCAGCGACCTGCCATTGGTGCCCTCGGTGGCGACCTGGTTCATCGCCTTGACCACGCCCATGTACTCCGAATACGACGGCAGCAGCTTCATGCCCATGTAGGCCAGGAAGCCCACGATGGCCATGATGATCAGGAACCCGATCAGAGTGACACCCGACTGCTTCGATTTCATAGTCCCCTCGCTATGCCGCCTGTTCGGCGTGCCTGTCTGTGGATGGTGATCCGGGCATGGCTGACGTCGCCGCACGTGCCGGTATGCCGATTATGCCTGCGGATTCTCGCACTGTTGGCGGCCGCGTGTGCGCAACGCTTCGACCGCGTCACGCTTTCGCCCGCCGGGCCTGCCGCGGCAGGCCTCAGTGAATGACCGTGCCGATCCGCGAGAAATCCACGCCACCGGTACCCCAGCCCTTCCAGCTCATCCAGATCAGGAAGGCCTTGCCGGCCAGGTTCTGCTCCGGCATGCAGCCCCACCAGCGGCTGTCCAGGCTGTCGTAGCGGTTGTCGCCCATCACTAGGTAGCAGCCCGGCGGCACCTTCGAGGGCACCCGGTCGTTCGGTATCGAATTGGGCGTGGTGTAGGCCGGCATCCGCGCGATCATGTGGTTGACCTTGCCCAGGTGCTCGGTCCATACCGTCGCACCCATGTTCAGCATGATCTGGTCCACGCTGCGCTGCGGGTTGCCCACGTAGGGGCCGATCTCGTCGGCGGTCACGCGCTGGCCGTTGACCCACAGCTCGGCGCCGTGCACCTCGATGCTGTCGCCCGGCAGGCCGATCACCCGCTTGATCCAGTTCTGCGCCGGCACCGGCGCCTGCGGGTCGTTGCAGCTCATGTCGCCGCTGCGCACCAGCTTGCCGCCGTCCTGGCACAGGTAACCGGGGAAGCGGAATACCACCACGTCGCCGCGCTGCGGCTCACCGAGGTCGACCAGCTTGTTGTTGAACGCCGGCATGCGCAAGCCGTAGGCGAACTTGTTGACCAGGATGAAGTCGCCCACATCCAGCGTCGGCATCATCGAACCGGACGGGATGCGGAAAGGCTCGGCCACGAACGAGCGCAACAGCAGTACCACCAGCACCACCGGGAACAGCGAGCGCGACCAGTCCACCGGCATCGGGTCGCGGTATTCCTCGCCGGCCGCCTCGAGCCGTGCCTTGCGCTTCTTGTACAGGAACAGCCGATCCAGGCCCCACACCACGCCGAACAGCACGGTGAGGCCAAGCAGAATCGCCGAAAAATCGAATTCCATGCCTTAACTCCAGGTTGCCTGACGGATCATCGCTGATCGCACTTGTTATTTGTCGACCTTCAGTACAGCCAGGAACGCTTCCTGCGGAATCTCCACGCGACCGACCTGCTTCATGCGCTTCTTGCCTTCCTTCTGCTTTTCCAGAAGCTTCTTCTTGCGGCTGACATCGCCGCCGTAGCACTTGGCCAGAACATTCTTGCGCAAGGCTTTCACCGTGGAGCGCGCGATGACCTGCGCGCCGATCGCGGCCTGGATCGCCACGTCGAACTGCTGGCGCGGGATCAGGTCCTTCATCCGCTCGACCAGATCGCGCCCGCGGCGGTCGGCATGGCTGCGGTGCACGATCAGCGACAGCGCATCCACGCGCTCGCCGTTGATCAGCACGTCCACGCGCACGAACGGGCCTGCCTCGAAGCGGTCGAAGTGGTAGTCCATCGAAGCGTAGCCGCGCGAGACCGATTTCAACCGGTCGAAGAAATCCAGCACCACCTCGGCCAGCGGGATCTCGTAGCTGATCTGCACCTGGGTCGCCAGGTACTGGATCGAGCGCTGCACGCCGCGCTTCTCCTCGCACAGGGTGATCACGTTGCCGATGTAGTCCGGCGGCGTGAGGATGTTGGCGACGATGATCGGCTCGCGGATTTCCTGCACCAGGCTGGAATTCGTCGGCAACTTGGCCGGGTTGTCCAGCATCAGGATCGAACCGTCGGTCTTGAGCACCTCATACACCACGGTCGGCGCGGTGGTGATCAGGTTCAGATCGTATTCGCGCTCCAGCCGCTCCTGCACGATTTCCATGTGCAGCATGCCGAGGAAGCCGCAGCGGAAGCCGAAACCCATCGCCTCGGAGGATTCCGGCTCGAAGAACAGCGCGGCGTCGTTGAGGCGCAGCTTGTCCAGCGCCTCGCGCATCGCCGGGAAGTCGTCCGAGGACACCGGGAACAGGCCGGCGAACACGCGCGGCTGCATGGTCTGGAAGCCGGGCAACGCCTTCTCGGCCGGCTTCGCGGCCAGGGTCAGCGTGTCACCGACCGGCGCGCCGTGCACGTCCTTGATCGAGGCGTTGATCCAGCCCACTTCGCCGGCGCCGAGCTTGTCCAGCTTCTTGCGCTTGGGCGTGAACACGCCGACGTCGTCCACTTCGTGGGTGCGCCCGGTGGACATCACCAGCAGCTTGTCGCCGGGCTTGATCTCGCCCTGCATCACGCGCACCAGCGACACCACGCCCAGGTAGTTGTCGAACCACGAGTCGATGATCAGCGCCTGCAGCCGGTCGGTGTCACGCGGCTTCGGCGGCGGGATGCGCGCGACGATCGCCTCCAGCACCTCGATCACGTTGAGCCCGGTCTTGGCGCTGATCGCCACCGCATCGGTGGCGTCGATGCCGATCACCGCCTCGATCTCGCCCTTCACCTTCTCGATGTCGGCGGTGGGCAGGTCGATCTTGTTCAACACCGGCACCACTTCCAGGCCCATCTCCACCGCGGTGTAGCAGTTGGCGACGGACTGCGCCTCCACGCCCTGGGCAGCGTCCACCACCAGCAGCGCGCCCTCGCAGGCGGCCAGCGAGCGGCTGACTTCGTAGGAGAAGTCGACGTGGCCGGGCGTGTCGATGAAATTTAGCTGGTAGGTCTTGCCGTCGCGCGCCTTGTACGGCAGCGACACCGACTGCGCCTTGATGGTGATGCCGCGCTCGCGCTCGATCGGATTGTTGTCCAGCACCTGCGCCTCCATCTCACGGTCGGCCAGGCCGCCGCAAAGCTGGATGATGCGGTCGGCCAGGGTCGACTTGCCGTGGTCGATGTGGGCGATGATGGAGAAGTTGCGGATCAATTCCATGGAGCGCTGGCGGCCTGTCGTCGGGCTTGGGTCCTGCCGCCACGCACCATGCGTGGCGGCGCATCACCATAAAGCGACGCTAACCCGGCATTATCGCATGGAACCCGCCGCCACCACGCACGAACTCGCGCGGCCAAGGTACCGCCTGCCCGGCCGCGCACTGCCGCCCGCTCACTTGTCCTCCGGTACCGTCAGGCCGACGAAGTTGCTCTGCTCGCCGCGGCGCACCAGCAACAGCACCGTGCTGCCGGCCTTCACGCCCTTGGTCGCCGCCTCGAACTCGGCCACGCTGCCGATCTTCTGCTGGTTGACCATCAGGATAACGTCACCGGCGCGCAGGCCAGCCTGCGCCGCCACCGGCCCCGTGATGTCGCCGATCACCACACCCTGCCCCGGCTTCAGTCCCAGTTGCGTGCGGGTGTCGTTGTCGATCGACTGCACGGTCAGGCCCAGCGCGGCCGAACCGCTGCGGCTCGACGAGGGCATGGCGCCCTGGTTGTTCACCGCAGTCTTGTCGCGCGAGGCTTCGCTGATGGTGACATCCAGCGTCTGCTTCTTGCCGTTGCGCAGAATTTCCACCGGCACCTTGCTGCCCGGCTTGGTCATGCCCACCAGCGGCGGCAGGTCCGCCGCCTGCTGCAGCGGCTGACCGTTGTAGGCCAGGATGATGTCGCCGGGCTGGATGCCGGCCTTCGCCGCACCACTGCCGGGGCTGACGTCGACCACGGCGGCGCCCGCGCCATTCTCCAGGTGGAAGGCCTTGACGATGTCGTCGTCGACCGGCTGCATGGTCACGCCAAGCATGCCGCGCGAGACGTAACCCTTGCTCTTGAGCTGCTGCACGGCATTCATCGCCACGTCGATCGGGATCGAGAACGACACGCCGAGGTAGTCGCCGGTGTTGGAATAGATCTGCGAATTGATGCCGACCACGCGGCCCTGCAGGTCGAACAGCGGGCCACCGGAATTGCCGCGGTTGATCGGCACGTCGGTCTGGATGAACGAGGTGTATGGCTGGTCGCGCTGGCCCAGGTTGCGGCCCACCGCGCTGACGATGCCCTGGGTGACGGTGTAGTCGAAGCCGAACGGCGAACCGATCGCCAGCACCCACTGGCCGGGCTTCAGGCTGCGCGAATCGCCGAGGGTCACCGCCGGCAGCGCGCCGCCGGCATCCACCTTGAGCAGGGCGATGTCGTAGGTCGGGTCGGTGCCGATTACCCGGGCAGTCAGCGTGCGCCGGTCCTGCAGGCGCACGGTCACTTTGTCGGCGTGGTCGACCACGTGATTGTTGGTGAGGATGTAGCCGTCACTGGAAATGATGAAGCCCGAGCCCAGCGAGGTGTGTTTCTGTTCCTGCGGCGACGGCATCATCGGCATGCCGAAGAAGCGTCGCAGGATCTCCGCCTGCGGATCATCCGGCATGCCCTGGCCGGGCATCATCTGTCCGCCCGCACTGCGACTGTCGCCCTGCCGCTCGCCGTTGTAGCGGGCTTCGACATGCACTACGGCCGGTGCGTTCTTCTGCACGATCCCGGTGAAGTCCGGCAGCGCCGCCACAGTCGGCACCTGCGCCTGCAGCGTGCCGGTACCGGCGATGCCCAGCAGTGCGCAGCACGCCAGGTTGCGCAAGATGGAATGGTTCATGGCTCCTCCTTGGTTGATTTCAGCCAACAGGCTTCAAGTGGATGGATGACACGGGTGGCGCCGTGCCCGCTCGGGACACATGCCACCGATCGACCCGTGCGACGGGTCGATGGAGGCGAAAACTGGTGAGGACAAGCCGCGGGCAATCACGCGCGGCCGTGCTTATTGCGCGACGGCGGAAGCCCGGCGCGAGGTAGCCGGCGCAACCTGCTGCTCCGGGTCGAGCAGCAGCAGGTAGCTGCCGTCGTTGTTGTCGAGCGTCCGGTAACGGGGCATCGACGGGTAAGCAGACAGGCGCTGGGCATAGGCCGACTGGCCCTGGCCGAACGGCGCACCGAAGGTGGCCGAGGCCTGCTGGCTGAGCAGTCCGGCGGAATTGCCGCTGAGCCATGGCGGCACCGTGGCGGGAGCGGCCGGCTTGTTAGCCGGTGCGGTGGCAGCGGCGACCGCACTGGCCTGCCGGGTGGTCGATGCAGTCAGGCGCTCGGCATCGCCGGTCGGTTGGCCGATCATCAGGGCAGCGGCAGCCACGCTGGCAGCGATCGCGCCACCGGTGGACCAGCGCAGCCAGTGGTTGCGCCGGGCCGATGCCGCGACGGGCTTCGACTCCTGCTCGATCGCCAGCATCACCCGCGCGGAAAAACCGGCTCCGGCCAGCGGCGGCAACTGCTGGCGCAGGCTGTCACGGGCGATGTGGTAGCGGCCCCAGGCCTGCTGCAGCGAGGCATCGTGATCGAGCCGGCGCAGCAGGAAACGCAGCTGCTCCTTCGACAACTCGCCATCGATGCCCGCGGAAAGACTTTCCCGGGTGTCCTGATTCATGCCTGCCTGATTCATGTCTGATCCTCGCGGTCCGACAACAGGGGCCGCAGCTTCTCGTCGATCGCCTCGCGCGCCCGGAAGATGCGCGAACGCACCGTACCGATCGGGCAGCCCATCGCTTCGGCGATTTCATCGTAGCTGAGGCCATCCACTTCGCGCAGCGTAATGGCGGTCCGCAGCTCTTCGGGCAGGGCTTGGACAGTGGAAAACACGGATTGTTCAATTTCCTGGCGCATCAGCTCGCGCTCGGGCGTGGCGCTGTCGTGCATGCGCTCGGCGCCGGCCATGAACTCGGCGTCGTCGGCATCAATGTCGCCGGATGGCGGGCGCCG
The DNA here is from genome assembly GCF_030291135.1 of Rhodanobacter thiooxydans. Classification (NCBI taxonomy): domain Bacteria; kingdom Pseudomonadati; phylum Pseudomonadota; class Gammaproteobacteria; order Lysobacterales; family Rhodanobacteraceae; genus Rhodanobacter; species Rhodanobacter thiooxydans. The sequence goes on from NZ_CP127409.1 coordinate 1,980,623, forward strand.
CCCCATCGCCACCAGGTGGTTCTTGGCGGTGTTCACCGCGATCTTGTACAGCCAGGTGTAGAACGCGCTGTCGCCGCGGAACGAGCCGATCGCCCGCCACGCCCGGATGAACGACTCCTGCGCGATGTCCTCGCACTCGGCGTGGCTCCTCACGTAGCGCGAGACCAGCCCGATCACCTTGTGCTGGTATTTGCGCACCAGCAGGTCGAAGGCCCGCTTGTCTCCCTGCTGGACCCGCTCGACCAGCGCGCGATCCAGTTCGTTTTCGCCCGTACGGGCCGTATCCGTCGTCAATGCCGTCTTCCGCTGCGGGAGCTTGTTTTGAACTGAACGCGGCGCTCAGACCACAGTCTGTTGCCCGAGTTCAGCATGCACCTGGGTATCGTCTTCACCATAACGCACAGCCTGTTGGCAGGTTGTCATGCCTGGCCAGGCACCCCGGACCCGTGACGGGCCGGATCAGTTATGGGGACGTCCGCCGCCGGCTCAAGCCGGCTCGGCCACCCGCGCCTCCAGCAGGCGCTGGCGCTCGGCCAGCAGCTTGTCGAAACTGGCCGGCGGCAGCGGGCGGCAGAACAGGTAGCCCTGCAACTCGTCGCAACCGTGCTGGCGCAGGAACTGCAGGTGCTGCTCGATCTCCACGCCTTCCGCCACCACGGCCCGTTTCAGCCGGTGCGCCATCTCGATGGTGGCGCGCACGATCGCCTCGTCGTCGGGGTCCACCCCGATGTTGCGCACGAAGCTCTGGTCGATCTTGATGCGGTCGGCCGGCAGCCGGCGCAGGTAGTCCAGCGAGGCGGCGCCGGTGCCGAAATCGTCGATCGCGATGTGGCAGCCCAGCCGGTGCAGCGCGTGCAGGTTCTCGACCAGGTTCGGCGCTTCCTTGATGCTGATGCTCTCGGTGACCTCCATTTCCAGCAGGGTGGGATCGAGCCCGGTTTCGCGCAGCACGGTGGCCACGGTGTCGAGCAGTTGCGGCTCCATCAGCTGCACCGCGGACAGGTTCACGCCCAGGCGCAGGCGCAGGCCGTAGTGCTGCTCCCACTCCTTCGCCTGGTGACAGGCCGTGCGCATCACCCACTCGCCGATCGAGACGATCAGGCCAGTCTCCTCGGCCAGCGGGATGAACACCGCCGGGCTGATCATGCCCAGTTCGGGATGCTCCCAGCGCACCAGCGCCTCCATCCCCATGATGTCTTCGGTCTCGGTGTTGACCTGTGGCTGGTAGACCACGCGCAGCTCGCCGTTGCCCTCGGCATGGCGCAAGCGCGTCTTCAGCGCCATGCCGTGCTGCTGGGCGTACTCCGGGCTGACCTCGTAGATCTGGAACGTGTTGCGACCCTGGTGCTTGGCCGCGTACATCGCCTCGTCGGCATGCTTGAGCAGGGTCTGCGCGTCGCCGGCGTCGTCGGGGAAGAAGCTCAGGCCCATCGACGCGGTCACCTGCAGCTCGGTGCCGTCCTCGAGGTACAGCGGCGTCTCCATCACCTGCACGATCTTCTCGGCCACGCGCAGCACGTCGTCGTTCTTCACGATGTGGCGCAGCACGACGGTGAACTCGTCGCCGGCATAACGCGCCACCGTGTCGGAAGCGCGAATGCTGCCGCACAGGCGCTGGGTGACCGTGCGCAGCACCTGGTCGCCGGCGGCATGACCGTAGGTGTCGTTGATCGCCTTGAAACGGTCCAGGTCGACGAACAGCACGGCGAAACACTCGCCGTTGCGGGTTGCCTCGCGGATGATCGTGTCCAGCCGGTCGTTGAACAGCAGCCGGTTCGGCAAGCCGGTCAGGGCGTCGACCAGGCCCTCGGCGCGGCCCTGTTCACGGGTGCGGCCCAGTTCCAGCATCTGCGCGAAGCGCGCCGCGGCACAGCGCAGCACCGGCTCGATGATGCCCATCTCGCCGAAGCCGCGCCGGCTGCCGGCCAGCATCGCGCCGAGCACGGTATGGCGTTCGTCGTACAGCGGCAGGCCGGCAAACCCGGACAGCTCAAGTTGCTGCAGCAGCGGGTCCATCGACGCCAGCCGTTTCGCGTCGGTGCGGTGCAGGAGCGGCTTGCCGCCCAGCACCAGTTGCAGCGAACTCTGCAGTTGCGCCGACGGCCACTGCAGGGCGTCGCCATTCCACAGTTGCAGCATCTGCACCGGCGCGTCGGCGCCATCCTGGCGCGCCGACCAGACAGCCAGGTAATCCAGGCCCAGCTCGTCGAACAGCAGGCGGCCGGCGGCGGTCTGCGCGTCAACCCCGCTGGTCGAGGCGAAGATGCGCGACAGCAGCGACAGCGCGGCCTCTGCCCGCAGGTCGGCGCGATCACTGCGGAACATCAGGGCCAGCGCCTCGCGTCCGGCGTGCTGGATGCGCCGCACGCTGGCCTGGCCGGTGTCGACACCCACTGCCGACTTGCGCTGGCAGGGATACCAGCCGCGGTTGGCCTCGGCCAGCACCTGCTCGATCGCGATGCCCTCGAAGCGCAGCACCTCGGCCAGCGGCAAGCCCTCCCACTGGCTGGCATGCATGCGGCTGTGCCGTGCCACCGTGGGACTGACCTCAAGCAGACGAGCGGTCTGTGCGTCGGCGATCAGCCACTCACTGTCGCCTTCCTCGAATACGTAGCGGTAATCCTCATGCGCACCGTCGTCCGGTGCAGCGGCCAGCTGGCGCGGACGCTGGGCGTTGCCGGCCTGCGAGCGTCGCCAGCGTGGTACCAGCTCGCTGCTGATCTGCGCGGTCGAAAGCCAGTCGACGATGCCGGCCGGCAGCTCGGCGGGATTCAGCGTGGCGTCCTCGCCCAGCACCACGATCAGCGGCGTGTCCGCACCGCCCGGCAGGCGGCGCAATTGCTCGCAACTGTTGCGCGCCTGCTGCTCGTCGCCGGCCAGTACCGCCACGATCAGCTGCAGCGGTGGCAGCGACGCACGCCCCTCCAGCAGGATCGCCGCGTGCGATATGTCGCGGGCACTATGGATCTGCGGATAACCCGCCTGATCGAGCGCATCGAACAGGCTGCGGCGCAATTCGCGCTGTGCGGCGACTACCAGAATGCCGGAATTCATCTGCATGCCTGCCTAAACCAGCCAGCGGCCGTCGCGCAGGCGCAGGCGACGCGGCAGGCTGTCTTCGCTGCCTACGCGCACTGCCAGTTCGCCCAGGTGCTCGACCAGCGCCACCGGCGCGTCGATCAGCACGACACGGCGCAAATGGCCCTTGGGCGCGCGGGCAAGCTGACGCAGCAAGGTGGCGTCCATCGCCGACAGGGGCAGCTCCAGCCCGAACAGGAAGTACACGCCGAAATGCATGCTCTGCTGCATGTAGCGCAACGCATTGCCCAGTCGCTGGCAGTCCGGCACCCGTACCTGCGCATCGCGCAAACTGCCCAGGCCGGTATCGGGCTGCCACAGGTACACCGCCTGCCCGGTATGCCGGGCGATCGCGCGGAACTGCTCGATCAGGGTCGGGACGTCCTTGCAGTCCAGCACCACGAGGCCACTCGCAGCCGCCAGGATCCGCTCGAAAATCTCGGCGCCGGCTTGCGGTGGAACAGAGGCCAGTGCTGGAGTCATTGCGTCACCGTCCTGCCGTGTCGGCGATAGTGCACTGGTGAAATCGGCCTGCCGGCGACTGGCCGGAGGGCTGGCCGGGCGATACCCGGCCGTTGCGAGGCCCATTGAACCACGGTGGATCGTTCCATTGTCCTGCAACCCCGGGCCGTGCCACCGATGACCGACCCGCTGCCCGCCCGGCCAGCCACGACGGGCCGTTTTCCCGGAACAGGCCCGATTTCACACCGGCGCCGGCACAGGGTCAAGCAAGCACGTCACATCTCGCAATCATGGCGGCGGAACGGTATGGTTCAGGCCTCGACCACCACGCCTGTACGCCCATGTTCGAAGGACTGCGCTTCAACCACTGGAAGACCAGCGAAGCCGACGACGGCGTCGTCACGCTGACCCTGGACCGCGCCAACAGCAGCGTCAACGCAATCTCCCGCGCGGTGCTGGACGAACTCGAGCAGATCGTCGAGCGGCTGGCCATCGAGAAGCCGGCCGGCGTCATCATTCATTCGGCCAAGCCCTCGGGGTTTGCCGTCGGCGCCGACGTCAAGGAATTCATCGAGTACGCGAAGCAGGACACCGTGCTGGAGAACATCGAGCACGGCCAGCGCGTCTACGAGGCGCTGGCGCGGCTGCCCTGTCCCACGGTGGCCGCCGTGCACGGCACCTGCATGGGCGGCGGCACCGAGCTGGCCCTGGCCTGCCGCCAACGCATCGCCGCCGATGACGACAGGACCCGGATCGCCCTGCCCGAGGTGATGCTGGGCATCCATCCCGGCTGGGGCGGCACCGCGCGGCTGCCGCGCCTGATCGGCGCCACCGAGGCGCTGCCGCTGATGCTGACCGGAAAATCGCTGTCGGCAAGGCGCGCGCTGGCGTTGGGCGTGGTCGACCGGCTGGCCCGTCCCGACGAGTTGCTGGCCGAAGCGAAACTGCTGTTGCGCCACCCTGCAGCGCGCCCGTTCACCCGACGCGCCATGGCCTGGGCCAGCAACACCTGGCTGGCCCGGCAGATCCTGGCACCGATGGTGTACAAGCAGACCGCCGCCAAGGTGCGCAAGGAACACTACCCCGCGCCGTTTGCGATGATCGACGTATGGAAGCGCGGCGGCTCGGCCATCCAGCAGCGGCTGAAGGTCGAGGCGCGCTCGGTGGCGAAGCTGGCGCAGACGCCGACCGCGCAGAACCTGATCCGCATCTTCTTCCTGCAGGAACGGCTGAAGGGCCAGGGCGGCGGCATCGAGCATGGCATCAAGCACGTGCACGTGGTCGGCGCCGGCGTGATGGGCCGCGACATCGCCGCGTGGGCGGCGTTCAAGGGCTTCGAGGTGAGCCTGCAGGACCGCGAAATGAAATTCGTCCAGCCGGCACTGGACCGCGCCCGGGCGCTGTACGAGAAGAAGCTGAAGACACCCGAAAAGGTCGAGGCGGCCATGCGCCGTCTGCGTGCGGACATCGAGGGCGCCGGCGTGGCTACGGCCGACCTGGCGATCGAGGCGATCTACGAGAACGCGCGGGCGAAGGAAGCCCTGTACGCCGGCATCGAACCGCAGTTCCAGGCTGACGAGATCCTCGCCAGCAATACCTCCAGCATCCCGCTGGACGAGTTGCGCAAGGATCTGAAGGCGCCGCAGCGCTTCCTCGGCCTGCACTTCTTCAACCCGGTGGCGCAGATGCCGCTGGTCGAGGTGGTGCGCCACGACCAGCTCGACCCGGCCATCGAGAAACGCGCGCTGGCGTTCTGCAAGGCCATCGGCAAGCTGCCGGTGGCGGTCAAGGGCACCCCGGGCTTCCTGGTCAACCGCATCCTGATGCCCTACCTGCTGGAGGCCATGCGGCTATATAGCGAAGGCGTGCCCGGCCCAGTGCTCGATCGCGAGGCGAAGAAGTTCGGCATGCCGATGGGCCCGATCGAGCTGGCCGACACGGTGGGCCTGGACGTCTGCGCCTCGGTCGGCAGGGAACTGGCGCCGTTCCTGGGACTGGAACTGCCGCCAGGACTCGACGAAAAACTCGAGGCCGGCAAGCGTGGCAAGAAGGACGGCCAGGGTCTGTACGTGTGGCAGGATGGCAGGCCGCAGAAGCCCGAGGTCGACAAGGAGTACGTGACGCCACCGGACGTGCAGGAGCGGATGATCCTGCCGATGGTCAACGAGGCGATCGCCTGCCTTGCCGACGGCGTGGTCGACGACGCCGACCTGCTCGACGCCGGGGTGATCTTCGGCACCGGCTTCGCGCCGTTCCGCGGCGGCCCGATCCAGTACGCACGCAGCGAAGGCGCCGACAAGCTCAAGGCCAGGCTCGAACAGCTGGCACAGCGCTACGGCGACCGGTTCAAGCCGAAGAACGGCTGGGATCTTCCGGTGCTGGCACAGCGTGGTTTCGAGTTGCCGGCCGCGTCCGTGAACTGACCGATTCGCGATTACCGACACGAAAACGACCGGCATGACCGGGCGTTTTCGTTGACACAGATCGGCATCACCACATCAGGTCGTCGGGCACGCCGTCGTCGCCCACACCAGCGGCATTCGGGTCCACCAGCAGTGCCAACTGGTGCGGGTCGATGTCGCGCACCTGCACGGCGATGTCGCGGCTGACCAGCAGGTAGCGGCCACCCTGCTGCACCACGCCCAGTTCGCCGGCATTGAGCGCCGCCAGTTGCGCGGCATCCACGTGCACGCGGCGGATCTTGCCGCCGTATTCGAAATTGCGCGGCTGGTCGGCGTCGGCCTTGTTCAGCGCCTTGCCTTCGAGCAGTTGCTGGATCTTCTGCTTGCGCTCACGCCGCAACCTGGCCAGCTCGGCGGCCTCCCGCTCGATCCGCTGGCGTTCGCGGGCTTCGGTTTGTGCACGCAACGCATACGCCTTGGCCAGGTCGATGTCCTGCTGGCTCTGCCCCGCTGGCCGTGCGGCGGGTGGCTTGCCGCCCTTGCGTGCGGGCTTGCCGCCCTTGCGTGCGGGCTTGCCGGACGACGGTGGCGGCGGACGCTTCGGCTCGCGCGCCCGGTCCTGCTGGACCTGTTTGACGATGCCGCTCTTGAGCAGCTGATCGCGCAGGGAATCGGCCATGCGGGTGTTCCGTGATCGGTAGGCGGGATGGGTTCGGGTCAGTAATGCGGCGGTGGCGGTTCGTTGTGCGGATCATCGCCCTGGGCAATCCGCATCGACGCCATCTCGCCGCGCAGGTCGCGCAGGGCGCGCTCCAGCGCGGCAATCCGCTGCGACTGGTCAGCGTCCGCCGTGGTCAGCGCCTGCACCGCCTCGTCGATGAAGGTCAGTTTGACCTCCATCTCGTCGAGTCGCCGGGCGAGCGTACCGTTCGGGTCGTTCATCGCGGCACTTGCAGGCTGCGGCCACGGCCGATGCCGTAATAGGCCAGGCCCGCCTCCTCCACCACGGCCGGGTCGTACAGGTTGCGCCCGTCGAAGATCGCCGGCACGGCCAGTGCAGCACGGATCGCCGCGAAATCGGGGCTGCGGAACGCCTTCCACTCGGTGACCACCGCCAGCACGTCGGCACCCTGCAGGGCATCCATGGCGTGCTCGCACAGCACCAGGTCGGCGCGGTTGCCGTACAGCCGCTGCGTTTCCTCGCGCGCCTCCGGATCGAACGCGCGGACTTTTGCGCCGGCTTCCCACAGCTGTTCCATCAGGCGCCGGCTGGAAGCCTCGCGCATGTCGTCGGTATTCGGCTTGAACGCCAGGCCCCACAGGGCAACTGTCCGGCCGGCCAGCTGGCCGTCGAAATGCCGTGAAATCAGCTCGAACAACTTGCCCTTCTGCTGCCGGTTGACCGCCTCGACTGCGCCGAGCAGGTGCGCCTCGTAGCCATGGGCGTGCGCGGTGCGCTCCAGCGCCTGCACGTCCTTGGGGAAGCACGAGCCGCCGTACCCGGCGCCCGGATAGATGAAGCTGTAGCCGATGCGCGGGTCCGAGCCGATGCCCTGGCGCACCAGCTCGACGTCGGCACCCACCCGTTCGGCGATATTCGCGATCTCGTTCATGAAGCTGATCTTGGTCGCCAGCATCGCGTTGGCGGCGTACTTGGTCAGTTCGGCCGAGCGCTCGTCCATCACCACCATGCGATCGTGGTTGCGGTTGAACGGTGCATACAGCTTGCGCAGCAACGCCACTGCACGCGCGCTGGAAGCACCCACCACAATGCGGTCGGGGCGCAGGCAGTCTTCCACCGCGGCGCCTTCCTTCAGGAACTCCGGATTCGACACCACGTCGAACTCCACCGCGGCATGGCGTGCCGCCAGCTCGGCCGCGACGGCTGTGCGCACACGGTCGGCAGTGCCCACCGGCACGGTCGACTTGTTCACCACCACTGCGTAGTGGTCCAGGTGGCGGCCGATGGTGCGGGCCACGGCCTGCACGTACTGCAGGTCGGCGCTGCCATCCTCGTCCGGCGGCGTGCCGACGGCGATGAAGATCAATTCGGCATGCGCGATCGCCGGCGCCGCCTCGGTGGTGAAGCCGAGCCGGCCACTGGCGTGGTTGCTCTGCACGATCGACTCCAGACCCGGCTCGTAGATCGGGATCTCGCCCTGCTTCAACCGCTCGACCTTGCCCGCGTCGATGTCGACGCAGACCACGTGGTTGCCCATCTCGGCCAGGCAGGCACCGGTGACCAGGCCGACATAGCCGGTACCGAAAATAGTGACCTTCATCATCGTTGCAGCAATCCCTTGAACGTGAGCCGCCTATTCTAACCGCTGGGGCGCGCGGCGCCTGCCACCGGCACAAAAGCAGAAGGGCGCGAATCGCTTCGCGCCCTTCCGGTTACCGATTTTTGCAGCGAACCCGCTTACTTGTCGCCCGGGGCGGCGGCCGGCGTCGGGCCCGTCTTGACCAGCGTCACGTCGAAGATCAGCGTGGCGTTTGGCGGCATCGGCGGCTGCGGCTCGGCGCCATAGGCCAGCGCGGCCGGGATGAACAGCTTGTAATGACCGCCCACCTGCATCAGCTGCAGGCCTTCGCGGAAGCCCGGGATCACGCCGGCCAGCGGAATCTTGGCCGCACCCGGCGGATTGTGCTTGGCGGAGGCATCGAACACCTGGCCGTCGACAAAGGTTCCGGTGTAGTTGATCTCGACGGTATCGTTCGGACCCGGACGGGCACCCGTGCCCTGGCTGAGCACCTGGTACTGCAGGCCCGACGCGGTCGTCTTCACGCCCGGCGCGGTCTTGTTCTTGGCCAGGAAGGCATCGCCCTCGGCCTTGTTCTTGGCCGCCAGCTTGGTCATCTCGGCCTGGTACTTGGCCTGGATCTTGGCCATGAAGGCCTCGTGCACCTGCTTGGCTTCGGCATCGCTCATGGTCGGCTTCTGGCCGGACAGCGCCGCCTTCACCGCATTCGCCACCGCATTCGGATCCAGTTCGTCGCGCATGATCGGCGGAACCTGGGAAGCAATCTCCCAACCCACAACATAGCTGGCCTTCGCCTTGTCGACGGTACCGGCAGCGCCAGCCGTCTGGGCGGCGACGCCGGCCGTCATGCCCAGCGCAACGGCCATCGCGACCGCCGTCAGCGTGGGACGCAGAAAGTGCTTCATTCGTAACTCCCTCATGTATGGATATGCCGGTATTGCCGGCCGGGCCCCCCCGATGGGGGCAGGCTCCGCATTGTGCGGTGCTTGTCCGGTCTTGGCAACGATTCAGGGCTCAGACCGTCAGTCGGTATAAAGGTTCCACCTGTCCGGGCCTGGCCCGCCCATCAGCCTGCACCGCCCGCGGAGGGGCCGGGCTTTTCGAGGGTCTCCTTCAGCGCCGCCTGCAGGCGCGCATGCATCCTTACCAGGCTGCGCCACAACACCACGGCCACCACCACGCCCAGCACGACCAGGGACAGCGCGATGCCGCGAGGCGGCAGGATGGCCGAACTGAGCGCGCTCACCAGCAACGCCAGCGCAAGCAGCGTCGCCAGCGGGATGACCCTGGCCAGCACGTTGCGGATGGCCTGGGTATAGGCGCCGGCAAACCGCTCGCGGATGCCGATCTCCGCCAGCAGCATGCCCAGCGCCTCGGCCTTGCGATAGACCGCGATCAGCATGGGCAGCGACAGGAACAGCGCACCGGCCCAGATCAGCGTGTGACGCAGATCGCGGTCGATGCCGAGCATCGAGAACCAACTCCAGTTGTGCGCATTGATGTAAGCACCGATGACGAACAGGGCTACCACCAACAGCACGTTGATCCCGATATGCCACAGCAGGCGGCGGAACATGGCGGCGATCGCCGCGTTTTCGTTGACCGGCTTGAGATTTTCCAGCCAGCCGCTGTAACTGGTCGCCAGCAACCGCAATGAGCGCGGCGCCACCCGGCGCAGGCCATTCGCCAATCCGTCGGCCGAACGATTGAGGTGCGGGGACGCGGCCATGCACAGTATCGAGACCGCCACCGCAATCGGATAGATGAAGTCACTGATCACGCCAAGCGAAAGCCCGAGCGTGGCGATGACGAAGGAGAACTCGCCGATCTGCGCCATGCCCAGCCCGGAGCGCAGCGCCGTACGCGCATCGTGCCCGACCACGAAGATACCCAGGCTGCACGCCAGCGTCTTGCCGACGATGACGACCACCGCGATGAGCAGCGCCGGCAGTGCGTACTGCAGCAACATCGCCGGATCGATCTTCAGGCCGATCGCCACGAAAAACAGCGCGGCGAACATGTCGCGCAGCGGCTCCACCAGTTGCAGCACGCGCCCCACGCTGCGCGACTCGGCCACCACCGCACCTGCCAGGAAGGCGCCCAGTGCGACGCTGAAACCCATCCAGGCCGCGAACAGGCTGGCGCCGAAACAGATGCCGAGCACGCTGACCAACAGTGTTTCGTCGCGCTCGAAGCTCGCCACGTAATCCACCAGGCGCGGCAACAGCAGCAGCCCCAGGATCATCCCGACGATCACGAACAGGCCCAGGTGGCCGACCAGGGTCAATGCCGTCTCTGCCTGCACGGAGCCCCCGATCGCCACCGCCGTGAGCAAGGTGAGCATCACGATGGCCAGCATGTCCTCGGCCACCAGCAGCCCCGTCACCAGGTACGCGAATTTCTGCTGGCGCTGGCCCGACTCGGCCAGGGTGCGGGTGGCGACCATCGTGGACGAGAGCGAGATGATCGCGCCAAGAAAGAGCGCGTCCCTGCCGGACCAGCCGAACAGACCACCGATACCGTAGCCGACCCACAGCATCAGCCCCACTTCGGCCACCGCCACCGCAAGCACGCCGATGCCTACTTCGCGCAGCTTGCGCACGCTGAATTCCAGGCCCAGCGTGAACATCAGCAGCACCACGCCGAGATTGGAGATATCGTCGATCGCGCGCGGATCGCCAACCAGCACACCCGGCGTGTGCGGCCCGATCAGCACGCCGGCCAGGATATAGCCCAGCAGCACCGGCTGCCGCATCCGCTGGAACACGATGGTGGTGGCACCCGCCACAATCATCACGACAGCGAGATCACGAATGAAGCCGATTTCGTGCATTCAACAACTCTTCTGGAATGATGCCTGTCGCTCCAGCTTAAACGAAGGACCGACAACACTCGCCCGCTTGCTGGACACCTCATTGGGCACGAAGCAACTTCCCGATCGAAAACGTGAAAAAAAACTTGACGGATATCCGGAGCGCACCTATTCTTCTCGGCTTCCAGCGGCGGGGCCATAGCTCAGCTGGGAGAGCGCCTGCATGGCATGCAGGAGGTCGGCGGTTCGATCCCGCCTGGCTCCACCAACTTAATCCGTCCCCATCGTCTAGAGGCCTAGGACATCACCCTTTCACGGTGGCGACCGGGGTTCGAATCCCCGTGGGGACGCCAAGTTGGCTCGCGAAAGCTGGAAACTGTTGCAAATGCGGAGTGGTAGTTCAGTCGGTTAGAATGCTGGCCTGTCACGCCGGAGGTCGCGGGTTCGAGTCCCGTCCACTCCGCCACTATTCAAGCAAAAAGCCCGCCTTGCGCGGGCTTTTTGCTGTGGTGACACCAGTGCATTCGTCCCCGAATGCGAAAGTGAGAAGGCGGCCATCCCCGGCTGCACGCTCAATCAGAGCCACCGTCTTCCAGCCATCCGCGTTGCGGCTCCAGCGTGCCGATGGAATGCCCCTGCTCCGCCAGGTACTCCAGCCAGCGTGACAGGAAGCCGTTCATGCGCAGCCGATGCTGGAACACGGTATGTGCCGGCGAAAACGGCCCCAGCACCTGCCACAGGTGCCGCCCGGGATGGCAGTGCAAGGCCTCGGCCACGTGCGCATCGGTATACATGCGCAACTGCGCCGATGGCGCGCGCTGCCCGGTATGGGCATCCACGAAATCGTAGGTGAGCTCCAGCTCCAGCGTGTACGGATGGCACTCCTGCACGTGCAGGTGCACGTCCAGCTCGTCGCCCACGGCGGAGACATACCGGCCAGGCGCCAGCTGCTGTGGCGCGAACAGCCGCGTCAGCCGGTGATAGTTTTCCGCATACAGCCCCATCAGGAACTCGAAACGTCCGGGCAGCAGGCTGTGGCGATTGTCCAGTACGGCGCTCATGGCGGGGCGCAGGCTCCAGTCAGAACATGGTCCGCTCGATACCGAAGCGGTCGAAGATCTTGCTGGCGATCTCCTCGATCGACACGTGCGTGGTGTTGAGGCTGGGAATGCCGGCCTGGCGCATCAGCCGGTCAGCCTGCTCCAGCTCCCAGCGACACTGCTGCAAGGTGGCGTAGCGGCTGCCGGCCCGGCGCTGTTCGCGGATCTGCGCCAGCCGCAGCGGATCGATGGTCAGTCCGTACAGCCGGTCCCGGTAGGGGCGCAGGCGCGCCGGCAGTTCAAGCTTCTCAAGATCCTCGTCGGTCAGCGGATAGTTGGCGGCACGCACGCCGTAATGCAAGGCCATGTAGAGGCAGGTCGGCGTCTTGCCGGAACGCGACACGCCGACCAGGATCAGGTCGGCTTCGGCATAGTTCACGTCGATGCCGTCGTCATGCGAGAGCGCATAGTTGGTCGCATTGATGCGCGCCTCGTACTTGCCGAAGTCGACCATGCCGTGCGAGCGGTTCACCAGGCCGGTACGCTTGGTCCCCAGTTCTTCCTCCAGCGGGCCGATGAACGGCGCGAACACGTCCAGCATCAGCGCGCCGCTGGCGGCCACGATTTCGCACAGTGCGCGATCTGCCATGGTGTTGACCACGATCGGTCGTTGCCCGCTCTGCGCGTACTTGGTCTTGATCCGCAGCGCAGCGGTTTCCGCCTTGTGCGCGTTGTCGGTGAAAGGCAGCCGGTGCTTGTCGAACTGCACGCCCTCGAACTGCGCCAGGATGCTGTTGCCAATCGTCTCCGCGGTGATGCCGGTGGAGTCGGAGATGAAAAAAACCGTTCGCTGCATACAGGGTCCTGATCGCGGGGAAGCGTTTGCCGGCACCTTAGCGCAAGCACGAAATCCACCGCCAGCTGACTGGTATGCCGGTGGAATGACATCTGCCGGCATTGGTCTTCTTGTGCTGCGCACCATCCACAGCGGACAATACCAGTTCTTTGCAACCCGCTCCGGGCCTTCGTGCCGCGCCCATTCCACTTATCTGCAGTGCTTTCCTTGAGGAGACACCCTTGAACGACCTGGTGCTTTGGCTCGACCAACTGCGCATGACCGACCTGGGCAAGGTCGGCGGCAAGAACGCCTCGCTCGGCGAGATGATCGGCAACCTCGCCAAACTGGGTGTCTCCGTGCCGGGTGGTTTCGCCACCACCGCCGACGCGTTCCAGCAGTACCTGGAAAAGAGCGGCCTGGCCAGGCGCATCCAGGATCGACTGGCGTCGCTCGACGTCGACGACGTCGACACCCTGGTCGCGGCGGGCAGGGAAATTCGCGGATGGATCGTCGACACCGCCCTTCCCGCCGAGCTCGAGCAGGCGATCCGCGAGGCCTATATCAAGTTGTGCAAGGATGCCGGCGCGCAGGACATCGCAGTGGCGGTGCGCTCCTCGGCGACGGCCGAAGACCTGCCCGACGCTTCGTTCGCCGGCCAGCAGGAAACCTTCCTCAACGTGGTCGGCATCGACGACGTGCTGCACAAGGTGAAGGAAGTCTTCGCCTCGCTGTACAACGACCGCGCCATCGCCTACCGCGTGCACCAGGGCTTCAAGCACGAGGACGTGTTCCTCTCCGCCGGCGTGCAGCTGATGGTGCGTTCGGACGTGGGCGCGTCCGGCGTGCTGTTCACGCTGGACACCGAGTCAGGCTTCCGCGACGTGGTGTTCGTCACCGGTTCCTATGGCCTTGGCGAGATGGTCGTGCAGGGCGCTGTCAATCCCGACGAGTTCTACGTGTTCAAGCCGACCCTGCGCGCGGGCAAGCCGGCCGTGCTTCGCCGCAACCTGGGCGCCAAGCAGTTGCGCATGGTCTATTCCAGTGCGCCGGGCGAGCGCGTGAAGACCGAAGACACCCCGGCCGAACTGCGTCACAAGTTCTGCATCAGCGACGACGACGTGCAGGAACTCGCCCGCCAGGCGCTAATCATCGAAAAGCATTACGAGCGCCCGATGGACATCGAGTGGGCGAAGGACGGCCACACCGGCAAGCTGTACATCGTGCAGGCGCGCCCGGAGACGGTGAAGTCCCGCTCGCACGCCACCCAGCTCGAGCGCTTCCACCTCAGCGAGAAAGGCAAGGTGCTGGCCGAGGGCCGCTCGATCGGCCAGAAGATCGGCGCCGGCAAGGCGCGCGTGATCCGCTCGCTGGCCGACATGAACAAGGTGCAGGTCGGCGACGTGCTGATCGCCGACATGACCGATCCCGACTGGGAGCCGGTGATGAAGCGCGCCTCGGCGATCGTCACCAACCGCGGCGGCCGCACCTGCCACGCGGCGATCATCGCACGCGAACTGGGCGTGCCGGCCGTGGTCGGCACCGGCAACGCGCTGGAGCTGATCCCCGATGGCGCCGACGTCACCGTGTCCTGCGCCGAAGGCGACACCGGCACGATCTACGCGGGCATCCTGAAGTTCGAGCGGATCACCGCCGACCTGGGTGACATGCCCGAGGCGCCGCTGAAGATCATGATGAACGTGGCCAACCCCGAGCGTGCGTTCGACTTCGGCCAGTTGCCGAACGCCGGCATCGGCCTGGCCCGCCTGGAGATGATCATCGCCAGCCACATCGGCGTGCATCCGAAGGCGCTGCTGGAATACGCCAAGCAGGACGCCGAGACGAAGGCGAAGATCGACGAGCGCATCGCCGGCTATGCCGGCCCGGTCGAGTTCTACGTGGACCGCCTCGCCGAAGGCATCGCCACCATCGCCGCCTCGGTCTACCCGAAGCCGGTGATCGTGCGCCTGTCCGACTTCAAGTCGAACGAGTACGCCGGCCTGCTCGGTGGCTCGCGCTACGAACCGCACGAAGAGAACCCGATGATCGGCTTCCGCGGCGCCAGCCGCTACGTCGACCCCAGCTTCGCCGAGGCGTTCGCACTGGAGTGCCAGGCAGTCAAACGCGTGCGTGAGGTGATGGGACTGACCAACGTGTGGGTGATGATCCCGTTCGTGCGCACGCTCGGCGAAGGCCGCAAGGTCATCGACGTGCTGGCAAAGAACGGCCTCAGGCAGGGCGAGCACGATCTGAAAGTGATCATGATGTGCGAAGTGCCGTCCAATGCCCTGCTCGCCGACGAGTTCCTCGACATCTTCGACGGCTTCTCGATCGGCTCCAACGACCTCACCCAGCTCACCCTGGGTCTCGACCGCGACTCCAGCATCGTCGCCGGCCTGTTCGACGAACGCGACCCGGCGGTGAAGAAGCTTCTGGCCATGGCGATCAAGACCGCGCGGGCCAAGGGCAAGTACATCGGCATCTGCGGCCAGGGCCCCAGCGACCATCCAGACCTGGCCGAATGGCTGATGGAACAGGGCATCGAGTCGGTATCGCTCAACCCGGACACGGTGGTCGACACCTGGCTGCGGCTGGCGAAAAAGAAGGCCGGCTGAGCCACTACCGGTTACGCACCTTCAAGCCGCAAACGACGAAAGGGCCGGAATCATCCGGCCCTTTCCGTGATGGACTGTTCTGGGCTGGATTCAGCTGGAACGCACGATCAACACCGTGACGTTGTCGTCGCCACCACTGTCGAGGGCACTCAGCAGCAACTGATCCACACACTCCTGGGCGGCCAGATCGGTGCGTGCCACCACGCACGCGATCGAGGCATCGCCGACGCCCTCGGTCAGGCCGTCGCTGCACAGCAGGAAAACCATGCCTGGCTCCAGCTGCCCCCGTGCCATGCCGATATGCAGTTGCTCGATGGCAGTCACGCCCAGGGCCTGGGTCAATACGTTGCGCTGCGGATGCCGGGCGGCCTGTGCCGGATCGAGCTGGCCGGCCTCGACCAATGCCTGTACCAGCGAATGGTCGTGGCTGATCTGCCGCAGTGCCTTCTTCCACAGGTAGATCCGGCTGTCGCCGACCCAGGCGACCTCGTAACCCTCACCGCTGATCCGCAACGCGGCGATGGTGGTGCCCATTGGCAGCACGTCGAAGCTGGGCCGGGCATGCGCCAGCAGCCGTTCGGCGGCGCCATGCACGGCTTCGATCAGGCCTTGCCCCTTGCCGACCAGCTCGACCACAGCGTCGCGCACCAGCGCCGACGCCACCTCGCCATGCTGGTGCCCGCCCATGCCATCAGCCACCAGGAACAGGCCGAGCGAAGCATCGGCGTAATAAGTGTCCTCATTGCGCGTGCGGCGCAAGCCGACATGCGTTCCGTGTCCGAATTCGATCATGGGCTTTCAGTAAGTGCGAGCCTTCGCAGCATGCCGCAAGACCCGGTTGTTGTCACGGCAAGTTCGCTCGCGTATGATTCCCGGCTCGCATGCGCCACCATGCACCGCACCGGAGAGGTGGCAGAGTGGTCGAATGTACCTGACTCGAAATCAGGCGTACGTGTAAGCGTACCGTGGGTTCGAATCCCACCCTCTCCGCCAGAAAAGCAAAACGCCCCCATGTGGGGCGTTTTGCTTTTCTGGCGGTGACGGCGGGGACGAGAACCCACCGGGTTATTCGGCGCATCCTGCGCCTCACCCTTCGGGCCGTCGGCTTCACCGACGTTCGCTCCGGCATCCTGCCCCCGCAGTCGACAAATTCGTCTGGAACGAATTTGGACAGCCGCAGGCTGGCCCCGCAGCGCGCAGTGAGGAGGGGTTCGGCCCAAGGATGGGCCGAACAATCCCGCCAGCAATCCCACGGCATCCGCCCTCTTGCCCTTCTGACCACGACAGTCGTCACCAAGCCCTGGCACCACACCACTTCACCCCAACCGCCGCCACACGCTCTGCCCATCCACACTGCCCTTGTCCAGCGCATCCAGACGCTGCTCGTGTGCCGACACCTCCCCTGCCGAGGCATGCAGCACCCGCGGCCGCGCATGCAGCACCACCGGTGCCGTCACCACTACATCGTGCTGCTCGCCGGTCCCCTCGAAGCCGAGGTCGAACGCTACCTGCCCCGAAGTCATCGCCAGGTACACGTCGGCCAGCAGCTGCGCGTCGATCAGTCCGCCGTGCAGGTCGCGTCGCGAGTTGTCCACGCCCAGCCGCTTGCACAAGGCGTCGAGGCTGTTGCGCTGGCCAGGGTAGCGCTCGCGCGCCATCGCCAGAGTATCGAGCACGCTGCAGCGATCGCCGATCCGGCCCGCGCCGTTGCCCAGACGCGCCAGCTCGGCATCGAGGAAGCCGATGTCGAAACTGGCGTTGTGGATGATCAGTTCCGCGCCGTCAATGAAGGCCAGGAACTCCTCCACCACTTCGGCAAAGCGCGGCTTGTCGAGCAGGAACTCGTCTTCGATGCCAGTGACTTGCCGGGCACCTTCGTCGATCGCCCGATCCGGGTTCAGATAGGTCTGGTAGTGCCGGCCGGTCAGCCGGCGCTCGACCATTTCGACACAGGCGATCTCCACCAATCGATGGCCCTGGCGTACTTCGAGGCCGGTGGTTTCGGTATCGAGAACGATCTGCCTCATGCCCTGCCCTTCATCCGCTCGGCCTGTTCACGCGCGGCCTGGTCGACCCGCTCGTTTTCGATGTGGCCGTTGTGGCCCTTCACCCACTTCCAGCGCACCTGATGGGCGCCGACCGCGTCGGACAGTCGCTGCCACAGGTCCTGGTTCTTGACCGGCTTCTTGTCGGCAGTGCGCCAGCCGTTCGCACGCCACTTCGGCATCCACTGCTCGATACCCTGCATCACGTAGCGCGAGTCGGTGGTGAGGGTGACCTGGCACGGCCGCTTCAACGCTTCCAGCGCGCCGATCGCGGCCATCAGCTCCATCCGGTTGTTGGTGGTGGCCGGCTCACCACCCGCCACCATGCGTTCGCTGCCCTTCGCGCGCAACAGCGCGGCCCAACCGCCAGGACCCGGGTTGCCCAGGCAGGCCCCGTCGGTGAATGCTTCCACTTCGCTCATCGTTGCTCACGTATTCCATTGATAGTCACAGCGCCGAGCTGCGCCGGGTACCCGGCGACAGCCGACCATTCGCCGGTACGCGCACCGGCGCCGGCTTGAGCCGCAGCGGCGTGGCCAGGCGTCGACGCTTGCGCGCCACCAGCACGTAGCCGCCACCGAAAACACCGGCAAGTGCCCGCCACATCGTCTTCAGTCCCGGTGCTGCGCTGCCGACCCGCTGTGCCTGCTCGATCGCCAGTCCGGCCTGCTCGAGTTGATGCCGAAGCCGCCAAGGCATCCGTAATGCCGGCAGCTTGCCGCGCACATGCCAGTAGAACCACGGCGACCAGCCGCTGAGCGGATGCACGCCAGTCAATGCCAGCACGCCGCCCGGCGCCAGCACGCGAATGGCTTCATCGAGCAGGCTTGCGGGCAGCGGCGCCACTTCCAGCGCATGCCGCAACAGCACCAGTTCGAACGCGTCGTCGACGAAAGGCAACGGCTCATCCGCGGCCGCCCGCAGATCGCCCCGGTAACCGCCGCTCACCAGGTGCAAGCTGGTCCAGCAGCCAAACATCGGCAACGCCGGCGGCACATCGTCGCAAGGAGCGCCCAACAACAGTGCGTGAGTGCCGAAGCAACGCTGCAGCGCCGGCTTCAGCGCGCACGTCTGCGCATCCAGCAGGCGGCGCAGCGGCGCGCTGGCATAGATGTCGTCGTCACGTTGCTGCATGCCGCCAACCCGGTCTTTCATCTGTCCGAGAGTGTAGCGGCTGACGGCATCGGGCAGCAGGTCGCAAACGGGATGGAACTGCCGCACGCTGCTGAACAGTCGCCCGCTTGGTTAACGTTCTGCTAACGAGTTGACACCGACACCCCTTTATATTCGACCGCCTCATGCGCGCCCCGGACGGCTGCGTCTGTCGTTCCACAGGGAAAACACCCGGCCTGCCGGATGTTCCTCAAACGCAGCGGAGCCCGCCTTGCATCTCATCTCGTTACCGGCGCTGGCCGACAACTACATCTGGCTGCTGCACGACGACGACGGCAACGCCATCGTGGTTGACCCGGGTGACGCCGTGGTCGTCGAGCAGGCGCTGGCTGCACACCGCCTGCAGTTGCGCGCGATCCTGCTGACTCATCATCACCACGATCACATTGGCGGCGTGTCGGCCCTGCGTGCGCGCCACGATGTGCCGGTGCATGCTCCCGTCGATGCACGCATCGTCGAGGCCACCGAACGGGTGCGCGATGGTGACCGGCTCGAACTGACTGCGCCTTCCGCGTGCTTCGAGGTGATCGCGATTCCCGGCCACACGCTCAGCCATGTGGCCTACGTGGGCGCCGGCCTGCTGCTGTGCGGCGATACCTTGTTCAGCCTCGGCTGCGGCCGCCTGTTCGAAGGCACGCCGGCGCAGATGCTCGCCTCGCTGGACCGCCTGTCGCAACTGCCGGGAGCCACCATGGTTTGCGGCGGGCATGAGTACACCGAAGCAAACGGGCGTTTTGCACGCACCATCGAACCGGCCAACCTCGACTTGCTGCAACGGCTGCAGGAAGTCGCCGCACTGCGCGAACGCCTCCAGCCCACGTTGCCGGTACCGCTCGCCCGCGAACTGGCGACCAATCCCTTCCTGCGTATCGACAGCGCTGCCGTCATCGCATGGTGCCGGCAGCAGGACGCCGGCGACGACCGGGTCGCCCGCTTTGCCGCCGTGCGCGGCGCCAAGGACGGATTTCGCGCATGAGACAACACCTTCGATTCCTGCCGCTGCTCCTGCCGCTCCTGCTCGCTGCCTGCGCCGGCGTGCCATCGCACACCCGGCAACCACCAGCCGGCGGGACCTTGCCGGCAACGACCGCTTCCCCCGAAATCACACCACCGTCCGACGAACAACCTGCGCCGCCACCCGCAACCGACGTATGGGATCGACTGCGTAGCAGCTTTGCCATGCCCGGCTGCGATGCCGATCCGGCGGTGTTGGCCTGGGCCAGGCGCTACACGCGCCACCCGCAGCAGTTCGAAAGCCAGCTGCAGGCCGTTCTACCGCGCCTGGTCTATGTCCAACAAGTGGCCGATCGCTACGACGTCGCCGGCGAATTCGTGCTGTTGCCCTGGGTGGAAAGCCACTTCCAGCCGGTGCCTGCCCGCAAGCGCCGACCGGCCGGCATGTGGCAGATCATGCCGGTGACGGCCGGTGCGATGGGGCTGCGCGTCGACGGCCACTACGACGGCCGACTCGACGTACCCGCCGCCGCCAACGCCGTGATGAAACTGCTCGAGCAGTATCACGAACAGTTCCACGACTGGCGGGTGGCCGACTACGCCTACAACGCCGGCGAGTTCACGATACGCAAGATGATCCGCACGCACGGCATGCCGGCGCAGCAGCCGGCGATCCCCCCCTGGCCGGTGCGCAAGGTGACACGCGAGCACCTGACCAAGCTGCTCGGCATGGCTTGCGTGGTGCGCGAACCGGGGCGCTTCAATGTCAGCCTGCCCACGCTGCCGGACGAGCAGCATCTGGTGCAGACCGGGATTTCCCACTCGATGCCGATCGCGCGGGCAGCCGACCGTGCCGGCATGTCGGTGGCGGCGCTGAAGCACCTCAACCCGGCGTTTCGCAACGACATGATCGATGCCGGCACTGCCCCGTACCTGATCCTGCCTGCCAGGCACGCCCGCCAGTTCAGCGATGCCCTGCTGGAGCAGGCCAGCAGTGCCGGCGGTGACCTGCTGGCTGACCTGGACGCCAGGACCACGACCGTGCCGACGCCTGACGCGAACACGACGCGGAAGACCCACACCGTGAAGCGCGGCGACAACCTGTGGCAGATCGCCCGCGACTATTCGGTCAACATCGGCCAACTGCAGCGCTGGAACCACCTGAGCGACCACACGCTGAAACCCGGCCAGAAGCTGACGGTAAGCGCCCCGAACTGACACCGCAGCAAAATCGAGGACCACCTAGACGCGGCGACTGATCCATCCATATCGCTGGCCCTCACCGCATCATCTGGCGGTTCATCTTTCACAAACGAAAAAGGGGCGGCCGATGGATGGCCGCCCCTCCTGCATGACGGTGGCCGCAGCGGGCCGCCAGCGCTTACAGTCGCTGCTGGTTGATCTTGATCTTGGTCTTCGCCTTGAGCTGGTCGATCAGTTCGTGCGTCGCCTCGTAGCCATAGGCCTGGGCCATCTGCTGACGCAGCGACTCGCGCTGCTCCGGCGGCACCTTGGACAGGTCGCCGTCCTGCACCTTGTCCACGGCCAGCAGCACATAGCTGCCGTCCAGCATGTCAACGGCGGCGAACTGCGGCTTGCCCGCCACCGGATGCGGCAGCAGGAACGCCTGCGTCAGCAACGGCGCCGGCATCTGTGCGCGCCGGACCACCTCGTTCGCTGTGGTGATGCTGGCGCCCAGCGACTTCGCCACGTCGTCCATCGACTCGCCCTTGCGCAGGCGCGCCAGTGCCTCGTCGGCCTGCTTCTTCTCGACGGCGGCGGCACGCGCGTCGAGGATCTTCTGCCGTACATCGGTCCGCACTTCCGCCAGCGGCTTGGCTGCCGCGGGCACGTGCTGGTCGACATGGATCACCACCGAGTGGTTGTTGCCCAGATCGATCAGGCTGGAATTGTTGCCCTGGACCAGCACGTCATCACTGAACGCCGCCGCGACCACCTTCGGGTTGGCGGCCACGCCCACGCCACCCTTGCGCGTGAACAGCGCCGTAGTCTTGATCGGCAGCTTCAGCGCGACCGAGGCCGGCTCCAGCGAAGTCGGATTCTGGTAGGTGTTGTCGGACATCTTGCCCGCAACTTCGTTGTACGTGCGGTCTCGATCGGCCGTGGTCGCTTCCTTGACCAGCTGCTCGCGCACTTCCTCGAACGGCTTGGATTCCCCGCTGCGGATGTCGCGCAGCCAGATGATGTGGTAGCCATCAGACGACAGCACCGGTTTGGAAATCTGGCCTTTCTGCATCGCGAACAAGGCCGAATCGAAGGCCTCGTTGGTCACGCCTTTTTCCAGCCAGCCGAGGTCGCCGCCCAGACGACGGGAACCCAGGTCCTGCGAATCCTGTTCGGCCAGCTTGGCGAAGTCGCCCGGGTTGGCCTCCGCCGCAATCTTCTCGGCCCTGGCCAGGGCGGCCTTCTGCTGTTCCGGCGTGGCATTGGCCGCCACGTTGATCAGGATGTGCGAAACGAGCCGCTGTTCCGGCTGCGCGAAACGCTGCTTCTCGCTCGCATAGCGCTTCCTCAGGTCGTCGTCGCTCGGCTCGGCAGCCAGCGGCAGGTCGGCACCGACGACCTCGACGTACTTCACCGAGACCTGCTCGGGGTTCATGTAGTCGGCCTGGTGCGCCTTGTACCAGGCTTCCATCTCGGCATCGCTGACCGTGCTGTTGTCCAGCGCGGGACGCGGCAGCTGGAAGTAGCGCAAATCGCGGCGTTGGCTCAGCAGCTTCAGGAAGTGGTCGAGCTGGACGTCGCTGACGCCGGTGCTGGCGTTGATCGCCGTCGGCAGCAACTGGATGGCCAGCGACGAACGGATTTCGTTCTCGAACATTTCCGGCGTCTTGTACTGGCTGGTGAGCCACGCGCGGTAACTGGTGCCGTCGAACTTTCCGTTGACCTGGAACGCCGGGATCGAGGCGATGTAGTCGCGCATGGCCAGGTCCGAAACCCGCAGGCCCCAGTCCGTATTGGCCTGCAGCAGCAATTGCTCGTCGATCATCCCGTCGAGGATGCGCAGCTTCGTCTCGTTCTTCTCGAAGGTGCTGGCGTCGAACTGCTCGCCCTGCTGTTCGACGGCCTGCTGCCGCAACTGGTTCACGCGGTCCTGGAATGCGCGCTGGTCGATCTCGTGCTTGCCGACCTTTGCCACGAAGGCATCGTCGTTCGACATGAAGTAGCTCTCCATGCCGAACAGCGACATCGCCAGGACGGCGAGGCCAAGCACAATGATGGACGGCCATCCGTGCATCTTGTTACGCATTGCCTGCAGCATTGAAATCTTCCCGCAAGGTAGTGAAAGCGCGTGGCGCGCGAATGGTACAGACCGCCGTGCCGCCGTGCGTGCGTTCAACAGAAGCACGGACGCGCCACCCAAATGACAAGGGCGCCACACGGGCGCCCTTGCGAACTGTGGCGGAGTGGACGGGACTCGAACCCGCGACCTCCGGCGTGACAGGCCAGCATTCTAACCGACTGAACTACCACTCCGCATTTTTCTGGTGGGTGCTGTAGGGATCGAACCTACGACCACCGCCTTGTAAGGGCGACGCTCTACCGCTGAGCTAAGCACCCGAAACCAAGCGTTAGCCGCTTAGTTTAGGGCATCCTTGAGGGTCTTGCCAGCCTTGAAGGCAGGCACCTTCGAGGCCTTGATCTTGATCGCTTCGTTGGTGCGCGGGTTACGGCCGGTACGGGCAGCGCGCTTGCGCACAGTGAACGTACCGAAGCCCACCACCGAGACGTCCTCGCCTTTCTTCAACGACTTCTGCACGGTCTCGAAGAAGGCTTCGAGGGCACGACCAGCGTCGGCCTTGGTCAGCTCGGCCTTTTCGGCGATGGCATTGATCAGATCGGTTTTATTCATTGAAAAACTCCTTGTTCGGATTTCGTCGGCACGGTCGGTCTGGAGACGGACAGCACCGGCATGGATGGTTGGCTCTTGTCTGGGCCGTAACGCAACCCCGCATCGCTGCGCTGACATTCAACGCCGGGACTACGGTGTCGCCTTTATACCAGTGCCTTGCTGGACTCCGCAACACAAGCCACAGCAACGTTTCCGGAAGATTCGCGAGTTGCGCAACCGCTTGCAGAACCTGCGCCAGAGGGCCAGGGGGAAACTTCGCCGACCAACGGCGAAAAACAAAAAAAGTGCCCTGCACGGCAGGGCACTTCGGATGGAGCACGGCTGGACGAGAGCCAGCCGGCGGGTCAGTGCGTCAGTGAGTGCCCTTCCGTCGGCTCGCCGGCAACCGCCGCGGGAGCCACTTCCTTGGCCGGGATCGGCTGCAGCGGGCGTTCCAGGGCGATATCCAGCACCTCGTCGATCCAGCGCACCGGATGGATCTCCAGCGACGAGGTGATGTTGGCCGGCATGTCCGCAAGATCCTTCTTGTTGTCCTCCGGGATGATCACTGTGGTGATTCCGCCGCGATGTGCCGCCAGCAGTTTCTCCTTGAGGCCGCCGATCGGCAGCACGCGGCCGCGCAGCGTGATCTCGCCGGTCATCGCCACCTCGGAGCGCACCGGCACCTTGGTCAACGCGGACACCAGCGCGGTGCACATGCCGATGCCGGCGCTGGGGCCGTCCTTAGGCGTGGCTCCCTCGGGCACGTGCACGTGGATGTCGAACTTCTGATGGAACTCCGGATCGATACCCAGCCGGTCGGCGCGCGCGCGCACTACCGACAGCGCCGCCTGGATCGACTCCTTCATCACGTCACCGAGCTGGCCGGTGTGCACCAGCCGGCCCTTGCCCGCCACCACCGAGGCTTCGATGCTGAGCAGTTCGCCGCCAACCTGGGTCCAGGCCAGCCCGGTGACCAGGCCCACCTCGTTCTGCAGTTCCTTGCGACCGAAGTCGAACCGGCGCACGCCCAGGTATTGATCGAGGTTGGACGAATCCACCCTGACCTTGCCGGGACTGGCCTTCGCCCTGCCCTTGGCTGCCTTCGCGGGCGCCGCCTTCGCCTTGGCCTTCTTCACCTGTCCCAGGGTCAGCTCCTTGACCACCTTGCGGCAGATCTTGGAGATTTCGCGCTCCAGGTTGCGCACGCCCGACTCGCGCGTGTAATAGCGCACAATGTCACGCAAGGCGTCTTCGCTGACGCTGAGTTCCTCCGGCTTCAGGCCATTCGCCTTGAGCTGCTTGGACAGCAGGTACTTCTGCGCGATGCCGAGCTTCTCGTCCTCGGTATAGCCAGGGATGCGGATGACTTCCATGCGGTCGAGCAGCGGACCGGGGATGTTCAGCGAATTGGCGGTGGCGATCCACATTACCTCGGACAGGTCCAGGTCGACCTCGAGGTAGTGATCATTGAACGCGTGGTTCTGCTCCGGATCGAGCACCTCCAGCAGCGCCGACGACGGATCGCCACGGAAGTCCATCGACATCTTGTCGATCTCGTCCAGCACGAACAGCGGATTCTTGGTGCCTACCTTGTTGATGTTCTGCACGATGCGGCCTGGCATCGAGCCGATGTAGGTGCGCCGATGACCGCGGATCTCGGCCTCGTCGCGCACACCGCCGAGACTCATGCGCACGAATTTCCGGTTGGTTGCCTTGGCGATCGACTGTCCCAGCGAGGTCTTGCCCACGCCGGGCGGGCCAACCAGGCACAGGATCGGCCCCTTCATCACCGATACGCGCTGCTGCACGGCAAGGTATTCGAGGATGCGATCCTTGACCTTCTCCAGGCCAAAGTGATCGGCGTCGAGCACCTCCTGCGCCATCTGCAGGTCCTTGCGCACCTTGCTGCGCTTCTTCCACGGCACGCCGACCAGCCAGTCGAGGTAGTTGCGCACCACGGTGGCCTCGGCAGACATCGGCGACATCTGCTTGAGCTTGCCGAATTCCTGCCGCGCCTTGGCCAGCACGGCCTTGGGCATGCCGGCGCCTTCGATCTTCTTCTGCAGCTCCTCGACCTCGTTCGGACCATCCTCGCTGTCGCCGAGCTCCTTCTGGATCGCCTTCATCTGTTCGTTGAGGTAGTACTCGCGCTGGCTCTTCTCCATCTGCGACTTGACCCGACCGCGGATGCGCTTCTCCACCTGCTGCAGGTCCATCTCGCCGTCGACCAGGCCGATCAGCAACTCCAGCCGCTGGCCGACGTCAGCGGTCTCCAGCACTTTTTGCTTGTCGGCCATGCGCACGGACAGGTGCGCGGCAATGGAATCGGCCACGCGCGAGGGGTCGTCGATGCCGGACAGGCTGGCCAGCACTTCCGGTGGCAGCTTGCGACTCTGTTTGACCAGTTGCTCGAACAGCGAAATCAGCGTGCGCGAGACCACGTCGAGCTCGCGCTCCTTGGCGTTGTAGACCGGCTCGATCACACGCGAACGCGCGGTCAGCATGCCGTCTGCTTCCTTGAAATCCTCGACCGCCACGCGCGACTGGCCCTCGACCAGCACCTTGACCGTGCCATCGGGCAATTTCAGCAATTGCAGCACGCCGGCCAGCGTGCCGACCTGGTGCAGGTCAGTGATCTCCGGATCGTCGATATCCGGACTCTTCTGCGCCACCAGCAGAATCTGCCGCTCGCCCTCCATCGCGCGCTCCAGCGCGCGCATGGACTTGTCGCGGCCGACAAACAACGGAATGACCATGTGCGGATAGACCACCACGTCGCGCAACGGCAACACCGGCAGAGCGTCCAGCGCAACAGGAAGGGGGGCGTTCTTGGCCATGAAAGAGGGGTCCCTCGAATTCGGATCTGGTTTCGTCCCGACACTGCGCCGGGCCTGTCAACTCGTCAAGTGGAGGCGGCCGGCGGCCTGCACAAGGCAGGCGGGCCGCCAAAAACAGAACGGCCCCGGCGAAATCGCCGGAGCCGTCATCATCATTGCCGCACCAGGATCAGGCAGCGTCGTTGCCGTCACTTGCGACCCGTTGCTGCAGGTTGCCGCGATAGATGAGATAGGGCTCGGCCTGGCCTTCGATGACGGCGTCATCCACCACCACCTTGCTGACATGCTCCAGCGACGGCAGTTCGTACATCGTGTCCAGCAGCACCTGCTCCAGGATGGTGCGCAAGCCGCGGGCGCCAGTCTTGCGCTTGAGCGCCTTGCGAGCGATCGCCTGCAGCGCCTCGGGGCGGAACTCCAGCTCCACCTCCTCCATCTCGAACAAGCGCTTGAACTGCTTGGTGACGGCATTCTTCGGCTCGGTGAGGATTTTTACCAGCGCCGCTTCGTCCAGCTCGTCCAGCGTGGCCACCACCGGCAGGCGCCCGACGAATTCGGGGATCAGGCCGAAGCGCACCAGGTCGGCCGGCTCCACGTCGGCCAGCACCTTGCCCAGGTTCTCGGTGCGCTCCTTGCTGCGCACTTCGGCCGAGAAGCCGATGCTGGTGTTCTCGGAGCGCTGCTGGATGACCTTTTCCAGGCCCGCGAACGCCCCGCCGCAGATGAACAGGATGTTCTTGGTATCGACCTGCAGGAACTCCTGCTGCGGATGCTTGCGCCCGCCCTGCGGCGGTACCGAGGCCAGCGTGCCCTCGATCAGCTTGAGCAACGCCTGCTGCACGCCTTCGCCGGACACATCGCGGGTGATCGACGGGTTCTCGCTCTTGCGCGAGATCTTGTCGATCTCGTCGATGTAGACGATGCCCGACTGCGCCTTCTCGACGTCGTAGTCGCACTTCTGCAGCAGTTTCTGGATGATGTTCTCGACATCCTCGCCCACGTAACCGGCTTCGGTCAGCGTGGTGGCGTCGGCGATCGTGAACGGCACGTTGAGCAGGCGCGCCAGCGTCTCGGCCAGCAGCGTCTTGCCCGAGCCGGTCGGGCCGATCAGCAGGATGTTGGACTTGCCCAGCTCGATGTCGTCGCTCTTCTGGCGCGACTCGATCCGCTTGTAGTGGTTGTACACCGCCACCGCCAGCGCCTTCTTGGCGCGGGTCTGGCCCACCACGTACTGATCCAGCGACTCGCGGATCTCCTTGGGCTTGGGCAGCTGGGTGCGGCCGGAAGCAGCCTTTTCTTCCAGTTCCTCGCGGATGATGTCGTTGCACAGCTCCACGCATTCGTCGCAGATGAACACGGACGGACCCGCGATCAGCTTGCGCACTTCATGCTGGCTCTTGCCGCAGAAAGAGCAATAGAGAATCTTGCCGCTGTCGCTGGAACGCCCCTGACGGTCGTCGCTCATACTCTCGATCCCGCTGGTAAATCTGGATGCGCCGCGAGAATAGCACAGGGCTCCGCGTCTGCCTGCAGACGCAGAGCCCATCCCGCGACCCTGGGGTAAAACCTCGAAATCAGGCCGATTTCACCGTCTCGCCGGCGCGCTTGTCGAGCACCTCGTCGATCAGGCCATAGGCCTTGGCGTCAGCCGCACTCATGAAGCGGTCGCGCTCCATGTCCGCCTCGATCTTCTCCAGCGGCTGGCCGGTGTGCTGGACATACAGCTTGTTCAGCCGCTCGCGGACGTAAAGGATTTCACGTGCCTGGATCTCGATGTCGGTGGCCTGGCCCTGCGCGCCGCCGGAAGGCTGGTGGATCATGACGCGCGAGTTCGGCAGGGCGAAACGCTTGCCCTTGGCGCCAGCCATCAACAGGAACGAACCCATGCTGCAGGCTTGGCCGATGCACATCGTGCTGACGTTCGGCTTGATGAACTGCATGGTGTCGTAGATCGCCAGGCCGGCGGTGACCGCACCGCCCGGGCTGTTGATATAGAAGTTGATGTCCTTGTCCGGATTCTCCGACTCCAGGAACAGCATCTGCGCGACGATCAGGTTGGCGACCTGGTCGTTGACCTCACCCACCAGGAAGATCACCCGCTCCTTCAGCAGGCGCGAATAGATGTCGTAGGAGCGCTCGCCGCGAGCGGTCTGCTCGACGACCATCGGTACCAAATTGAGGTTCTGGATCGGATCCATGGCCATGTTTGCAGCTCTCCGCTCGATGGGCCCGATTGCTCAGGCGTTGGCTGGGCGCATCACGTCGTCGAAGCTCAAGTCCAGCTGGGTGGTGCTGGCGTGTTCCGCCACCCACTCGGCCACCTGATCTTCCATCACGCGATTCTGCAGCCCGGACATCAGTTGGGGGTCGCCGTTGTAGAGTTCAATGACCTTTTCCGGTTCCTCGTAGGTCGAGGCGATCGCCGCCAGCTGTTCGGCCACGCGCTTGCGGTCGATCTTGATCTCCTGCTTGCGGGCAATCTCGCCCATCAGCAGGCCGGCGATCACGCGCTGGCGCGCGATCGGCATGGCCGCCTCGATCAGCTGCGGCGGCGGCTGCTGGCCCTGCGGCACGCTGCCGGCGGCCATGTTGCGCGCCTCGGACTGCACCATCAGCTTCGGCACGTCCAGCCCGGCGTGCGCGATGGACAGCTTTTCCGCCACCTCGGACTTCAGGCGCGCCATCAGCGCCGCCTTCAACTCACGCTCCAGGTTCGCACGCACTTCCTTGCGGAACGTCTCCAGATCGCCGTCCACAATGCCGAACAATTTCGCAAACTCGGCGTCGATCTCGGGCAGCTTCGGTTCCTGCACCTTGAGGATGCTGAAGCTGACCCGGGCGCTCTTGCCGGCCAGCTGCTCGTTGCGGAAATCTTCCGGGAAGGCGATCTCGGTTTCAAAGGCATCGCCGGCCTTGCGACCGGCCAGCGCATCGTCCAGCGCCTTGAACAGGGTGCCCGAGCCCAGCACGCTGCCGGCACGCTCCAGGCCTTCGACCGGGAAGCGGTAGTCGCCGGCTTCGGCCGAGTACTCGAACATGACGAAGTCGCCCTCGGCCGAGGCACGATCCACCTCGTCGAAGCTGCGGCGCTGCTGGCGCAGGGTTTCCAGCATCTTGTCGATGTCGGCGTCGGTCACCACCGCCACCGGGCGGCTGATCTCGAGCGCGTTCACGTCGACCACCGGGAACTCCGGCATGATCTCGAACGTTGCGGTATAGGCAATTTCACCGTTTTCCGGCCGGCCGGTGGTGTCGATGGCGGGGTTCGCAATCGGCTGCAGCTTCTCCTGCGCCACCGCCTCGCGCAGCGTGCTGCCGATCAGGTCGGACAACACCTCGCCACGCACCTGGTCGCCGAAACGCTGCTTGATTACCGTCGTTGGCACCTTGCCCGGGCGAAAACCCTTCAGGCGAACCGTACGGCCCATTTCCGCAATGCGTGCGCTCACCTGTGTCTCGAACCGCTCTGCGGGAAATTTCACCGTGAGCTTGCGCTCGAGCGTGCCGATGTTCTCAACCGAAACCTGCATGACGTCTCCTGGTACTACCTGATGTTGTGGGCCTGTCACCGGCGCCATGGCGGCCGTGCCGCCTGAAAACAAAGAAACCAGCGGGGCATGGTGCGAAAGGGGGGACTCGAACCCCCACGGGGTTAACCGCCAGAACCTAAATCTGGTGCGTCTACCAATTCCGCCACTCTCGCCTTGCCACACTCGCCAGACGCGCGTAACCACTGGATTCTGAAAACGATTGTCGCCTGCCGGAGCAACTCCGCCTGCGACTCGCCTCGCCCCCCGCAGCCACGCCCGCCTAAGTCGATGATTCCCTTATACGAAAGCGGATCATTTTACGGTTGCACGACCATGCAGCACAAGCGCTGACAGTAGTGCCGAACCGCGCCAGCGCCGGCATGCCGCAGCTTCGTTCCGCCGGCGCAAAGCAGAACGCCGATCGCAAGCGATCGGCGTTCTGTCGATTGGTGGGCCGTGAAGGATTCGAACCTTCGACCAATTGATTAAGAGTCAACTGCTCTACCAACTGAGCTAACGGCCCAGGAAACCTGGGTTGAAACTGGGGTGGATGATGGGATTCGAACCCACGACAACCGGAATCACAATCCGGGACTCTAACCAGCTGAGCTACATCCACCATCGACCTGATACTGGTGCGCCAGACAGGACTCGAACCTGCAACCGTCGGCTTAGAAGGCCGATGCTCTATCCGGTTGAGCTACAGGCGCAGTCGCTGCAGGCAGAACGTCTCGCTGGTCGGGGTAGAGGGATTCGAACCCCCGACTTTTGCGTCCCAAACGCAACGCTCTACCAGACTGAGCTATACCCCGCTTTCGAACCACCGGCCATGCCATCACCGGAGCCTTGAAATGTTACGGGTGCTGCCTCGCTCAGTCAATCCGTATCGAAGCACACCTTGTGTTTCTTCATCACCGTTTTCGCGGGGAGCCATACAGGTCTCCCGTTGAAAACAAAACGGGGTGCAGGCACCCCGTCTCACAGAATAAAAATGGTGCGCCCGGAGAGATTCGAACTCCCGACCACCTAGTTCGTAGCCAGGTACTCTATCCAACTGAGCTACGGGCGCACTGAAAAATCTTTGCTTCGCAAGCAGGATGTCTGCACATCGAAGCTGTTGAAGCAAGGAGCGGAATTATTCAGGCTCCGCCCGCTTGCGTCAACCCTTTTCGTGAAATTTCTTCACCGAATTTCTCATGCCCTGCGGATGGCGGCCTGCCGAACGTCATTCCCTCACGCGCCGCCCGCAGCGGGGCACCACAGGAAATCCGCCCTTGCACGAAGAGGGCGGCCAGCGGCCGCCCTCTTTACACTGCATCGAATGGCCGTCCAAACGGCGTCAGCCGTCGAGACTGGTCCGATTCTGCGGTGCCGGATCGCCAACCTTGCCGACAGTCGAGTCGGCGCCACCCTTCGGCGGCGGAGGCGGCGGCGTGGCCCCGGCCGAGGCGTTTTTCGTCCAGTCAGCCGGAGGCCCAGGCACACGCCCAGCCATGATGTCGTCGATCTGCCGTGCGTCAATCGTCTCGTACTGCAGCAAGGCCTCGGCCATGGCATGCAGCTTGTCGAGGTTCGCGGTCAGCAATTCCTTGCTGCGCGCATAGGCACGATCCAGGATGCCGCGCACCACCTCGTCGATCTTGCTGGCGGTCTCGTTGGAGATGCTCTTGTGCTGGGTCACCGAGCGGCCCAGGAACACCTCGTCCTCGTCCTCGCCGTAGGTGATCGGACCCAACTCGTCGGAGAGGCCCCACTTGGTCGCCATGTTGCGCGCCATCTTGGTGGCCCGCTCAATGTCGTTGGAAGCACCGGTGGTGACCTTGTCGTTGCCGAAAATCAGTTCCTCGGCCACGCGCCCGCCGTACAGCGAGCACAGCTGCGACTGGATCGCCACGCGGTTGATGCTGTACTTGTCGCCCTCCGGCAGGTACATGGTGACGCCCAGCGCACGCCCACGCGGGATGATGGTGACCTTGTAGACCGGATCGTGCTCGGGCACCAGCCGGCCGACGATGGCATGGCCGGCCTCGTGGTAGGCGGTGAGCTTCTTCTCGTCCTCGCTCATCGCCATCGAGCGGCGTTCGGCACCCATCAGGATCTTGTCGCGCGCCTTGTCCAGGTGGCTCATGCGCACTTCGCGCGCGTTCTCGCGCGCGGCGAACAGCGCCGCCTCGTTGACCAGGTTGGCCAGGTCGGCACCGGAAAAACCGGGCGTGCCGCGCGCAATGGTCATCGCGTCGACGTCGCTGGCGATCGGCACCTTGCGCATGTGCACCTTGAGGATCTGCTCGCGACCACGCACGTCGGGCAGACCCACCACCACCTGGCGGTCGAAGCGGCCCGGGCGCAGCAGCGCCGGGTCCAGCACGTCGGGACGGTTGGTCGCGGCGATCACGATGATGCCTTCGGTGCCCTCGAAGCCGTCCATCTCGACCAGCAGCTGGTTCAGCGTCTGCTCGCGCTCGTCATGACCACCGCCCAGGCCGGCGCCGCGATGGCGGCCGACCGCGTCGATCTCGTCGATGAAGATGATGCACGGCGCGTGTTTCTTGGCCTGCTCGAACATGTCGCGCACGCGGCTGGCGCCGACGCCGACGAACATCTCGACGAAGTCGGAACCGGAGATCGCGAAGAACGGCACCTTGGCCTCGCCCGCGATGGCTTTCGCCAGCAGGGTCTTGCCGGTGCCGGGCGGGCCGACCATCAGCACGCCGCGTGGAATCTTGCCGCCGAGCTTCTGGAAGCGGCCCGGATCGCGCAGGAACTCGACCAGCTCGCCGACCTCCTCCTTCGCCTCGTCGCAACCGGCAACGTCGCTGAAATTGACCTTGATCTGGTCCTCGCCCTGCAGCTTGGCGCGCGAGCGGCCGAAGCTCATCGCGCCACGGCCACCGCCGCCGGACTGCATCTGGCGCATGAACCAGATGAACACGCCCACGATCAGCAGCACCGGCAGCCAGCTGATCAGCAGGCCGATCAGCGAGAAGCCCTCGGACGGATCCTGGCGAACCTCGACGCCCTTGTCCTGCATCTGCTTGACCACCGCATTGGTGGAGAAGCCGAGCATCGGCGCGACCGTGCGGAACGCGCTGCCGTCCTTCAGCTTGCCGCTGATGGTGGCCGGCTGGTCGGCACTGATCGTGGCGTTGGCGACGTTGCCGTTGTCGACACTCTGCACGAACGAGCTGTAAGGCAGGTCGGACGAGGCCGCGCCATGCGGATTGAAGCTCTGGAACACGGTGAACAGGACCACCGCGATGATCACCCAGAGCAACACATTTTTAGCTGTTTCGTTCATGCACGGTTCTCGCCCGGTGACACCGTGGCAGGCTTGCGGCCCACCGCCAGTGCGTACACCTCACGCGAACGCGCGCGGGAGGCCTTAGGTTTACGCATGGTTACGCGGGTGAAGTCCGCGCGCAAGCTGCGCAAGTAATCGTCAAAGCCGACTCCCTGAAACAACTTGATCAGGAACGAGCCGCCCGGTTTGAGCCACTGCCGACTGAAATCCAGCGCCAGTTCGGCCAGAGCCATCGCCCGGATCTGGTCGGCCAGCGCCACACCACTCATATTGGGGGCCATGTCGCACAGTACAAGATCCACCTTGAGCCCTTCCAGGCGCGATTCCAGCTCGTGCAGCACGGACTCTTCACGGAAGTCGCCCTGCAGGAAATCCACCCCGGCGATGCTCTGCATCGGCAGGATGTCCAGCGCGAACACCTTGCCGCTGTCGCCCATCCGGTTGCGCACCAGCTGCGACCAGCTGCCCGGCGCCGCGCCAAGGTCGACCACGTTGATGCCCGGCTTCAGCAGGCGGTCGCGCTCGAGCAGTTCCTCCAGCTTGTACACCGCACGCGAACGCAAGCCCTCGGCCTGGGCTTTCTTCACATATTCGTCATTGAAGTGTTCGCGCAGCCAGACTGCGCTGCTCTTGCTGCGGGCCATGTCGTCACAGTCGCCGATTGGGGAACGGGATGGCGCATGATACCCTTTGCCGTTCATTTACCGCGAATCGAGCACCCGCGCATGGCCCTTTCCTCCTCGCAGATCCGCTACCTGCGCAGCCTTGCCCATGACCTGAGCCCGGTCGTCCTGCTCGGCAACAAGGGCGCCAGCGAAGCCGTGGTGAAGGAACTGGGCCAGGCGCTGGACATCCACGAGCTGGTCAAGGTGAAGCTGTCCGGCGGCGACAAGGACGAGCGGCAGGCCCAGATCGACGTGCTGACCGGAGGCACCGGGGCCGAAAAGATCCACCAGATCGGCCATGTCGTCGTGCTGTTCCGCCGCAACGCCGACGAGCCGAAGATCGCCCTGCCACGCTGATGGACCTGTCGCTCGAACGTCCCGAGGGTTATCTCTACGTACGCCGCGTCGGCGCGCGTGGGGTCACGCTGATCGACCGCGAGCTCACCAGCAGTTTCCTGCTCGCACCCGATCGGGCGATCGAGAACTGGCCGGTCACCGCCGCCGGCACGCTGGACGCCAGTCATGTCGAAACCCTGCTGGCGCTGCAACCCGAACTGGTGATACTGGGCACCGGCGAGCGCCAGGCATTCCCGGCTGCCGCGTTCATGGCCGGCTTCCTGCGCAAGGGCATCGGCATCGAAGTGATGGATAACGCCGCTGCCGCGCGCACCTACAACCTGCTGGCCGGCGAAGGGCGGCGGGTGGTGGCCGGGTTCATCCTGCCGCTGGCCTGATGGCCGACGCCGCGATCAACGCGGCGGCAGATAGCCCAACGGATCGACCGGGTTGCCGTCCTTGCGGATCTGGAATTCCAGTTCATTGCGGGCGGTGCCGGTCGAACCCATCTCGGCGATCTGCTGGCCCATGCTGACCCGCTGACCTTCCTTGACCAGGCGCTTGCGATTGTGGCCGTAGGCGGACAGGAAGCTGTCGTTGTGCTTGATGATCACCAGCTCGCCATAGCCGACCAGGCCGTTGCCGCTGTACACCACCACGCCATCGGCGGCAGCGCGTACCGGGTCGCCGGACTTGCCCGCAATCTCGATGCCGGGAATCGCGTCGCCACCCTGGAAACGCCCCACCAGGCTGCCATCGGCCGGCCAGCGCCATTGCACGCTGCTGACCACACGCGAGACTCCCGCAGGCGGCGGCGACGGTGCCGGCATGGTTGCCGGCACGGCGGCCGGCATGCCCGCCACCGGTACCACGGACGTCGTTGTCGCAGCGACGGCGGGCGCAGCCGGCTTTGCCGGTAGCGGCACGCTCGCCGGAGATGTGGCCGGCACGCTCGCGGACGTGGCCGCCGATGGATGTGCCGGCGGCGGCGTGGCCGGTGCAGCAACCGGCTCGAATACCGGTGCCGATGATGCCGCGGGTGCCGACGCACCGCCGACATGGCCAGGCGTGGCAGTCACCGGCGCGACGGCAGTTTTCGCCGGTGGGGAAAGCGTCAGTCGCTGTCCCGGCCAGATCGTGTATGGCGCGGCGATGCCGTTCCACTGCGCCAGGTCGCGGAAGTCCACGCCCTTGCGGAACGCGATCGAGTACAGCGTATCGCCCTGCACCACGTCATAGCTGCCGCCGGGAATCGGCGTGCGGGCCGGCGCCGTCGTGGCGGTGACAGGGCGGTGGTCGTCGTAGCTGCCGGCCGCCGGTTCCACCACGACCGAGCTGCGCATGGTGCCGCAGGCGGCAAGCAGCACGGTCACGGCCAGGGTTGCCAGGCACTGGAGATATCTATCCATGCGCACCAGCATACCGAGGCGGGCGGTCTTTTTCATGCGACGCCACTCCGCGGGGCAACGCCGCTCAACGCAGCCAGAACCACCACACCAGCAGCAGGGCCAGTATGGCCAGCGCGGCCCAGCCGATCCATTCGACGTACTTGTGCAGGATCCGCTCGGCACGTTCGCCGAACAGGCGGATCAACAGCGCCAGCAACCACACGCGCTTGCCGCGACCGAGCCCGATGCAGGCCAGGAACGGCAGGATCGGTACGCCGATGATGCCGCAGGCCCAGGTGATGAACTTCATCGGCACCACCGGCTGCAGCGCGGCCAGGATCAGCACGCCGTACATGCCCCAGTGGTGCTCGACCATCTGCCGGCTCAAGGTCGCCACGCCCTGCTCGATCGGCGCCAGCAGGTGCAACGCGTCGAGTACCGGCCGCAGGGCATGGAACGCCCAGTGGCCCAGCACGTAGCCCACCAGCGCGCCCAGCAGCGAGAACAGCAGGCTGATGTTGGCGAAGAAGAACGCCTTGTGCCGCTTGCCCAGCATCATCGGCGCCAGCATCACTTCCGGTGGAATCGGGAAGATGAACGACTCGACGAAACTCAGCCCGGACAGGTAATACAGCGCCCTTGGCTCGCGTGCCCAGCTCAGCGCACGCGCATAAAGTGCCCCGAACAGACGCATCAGCCGATCCCGCCCAGCAACGGCACGAAACTGACCGCGCCCAGTTCCTCCTGGATGAAATCGCCGTGGCCATCGCCGCGCATGCGGATCAGCGTCTGCCGGCTCGGCGAGCCGACCGGCGCCACCAGCACGCCGGTGGGGCTGAGCTGGTCGAGGATGCGGGTGGGAATGGTGTCGCCGGCGGCGGTGAGGATGATCGCGTCGAACGGCGCCTCGTCCGCCCAGCCAAGCTTGCCGTCGTCGTAGCGCGAACGCAGGTTGGTCAGGCCGAGCTGGCGGAAGCGCCGGCGCGCCTGGCGCAGCAGGGCCTCGATCCGCTCCACCGTGAACACCTGCGGCACCAGCGCGGCCAGCACCGCGGCCTGGTAGCCGGAACCGGTGCCGATCTCCAGCACCTTCTGTGGCATGCCGAACTCCAGCAGCGCCTCGGTCATGCGCGCCACCACCCACGGTTGCGAGATGGTCTGGCCGTGGCCGATCGGCAGTGCGTCGTTTTCATAGGCGCGCGAATGCAGCGCCTGGTCGATGAAGTGATGGCGCGGCAGGTCGCGGATCACCTCGATCACCCGCGCGTCGCGGATGCCGCCCTCCTTCAGGGTCGCCGCGAGGCGGTCGCGCGCGCGTTGCGAGGTCATCCCCTCGCCTTTCAAGTCCGCGGCAGGCAATGGATACGTGGTCATGGCTCAGGCCGCCTCGTCGTTGCTGGTGCGGCTCACCGCCATCGCGTCGCTCAACGGCTGCATCCAGCTGCTGACCTTCTCCAGCGCCTGGAAGCGGGTCAGGTCGACATGGATCGGCGTAACGGAAACAAAACCGCGCCGCACCGCATTGAAATCGGTGCCGGGACCGGCATCGTCCACCTCGCCGGCCGGACCGATCCACCAGATCGGCCGCCCGCGCGGGTCGGTCTGCGCGATGCATGGCGCGGCACGATGGCGGCGGCCGAGCCGGGTCACCTCGAAGCCTTCGATCTCCGCCCACGGCCGATCCGGCACGTTGACATTGAGGATGGTGTCGGCCGGCAGCGGATCGACCAGCAGGCGCTGCATCAGCAGCAGCACCGCCTTCGCCGCCGAGTCGTAATGCTCGCCCTTGTGGTCACGGCTGACCAGCGACACCGCGATCGCCGGCAACCCCAGGAAACGCCCTTCCATCGCCGCCGACACCGTGCCGGAATAGATCACGTCGTCGCCCAGGTTCGCCGAATTGTTGATGCCGGACACGACCATGTCGGGCTCTTCGTCCAGCAACCCGGCCAGCGCCAGGTGCACGCAATCGGTCGGCGTACCGGCGACGCGATAGTAACCATCGCCCATCGGCAGGACGCGCAGCGGCGCATCGAGCGTGAGCGAATTGCTGGCACCGGAGCGATCGCGGTCGGGCGCCACCACCGTCACCTGCGCCACTTCGCCGAGACGTTCGGCAAGCACGCGGATGCCAGGTGCATCCACGCCATCGTCGTTACTTACCAGAACTCGCATGATGCTCCATCGAAAACGGATTGCGGACACGCTTGTCCATGACCTCACGGCGCGCGCCACACCCGCCGAGTTTACCGGAGCGTGGCGCTGGTTTCACTGCGCCGCGATCTTCGCCTTCCCGTCATGCACGCGCTTTGACTTAGCATGCAGGCATGAAGCGCCGCCCCTCCGCACCGGTCGATGACGACGACAGCCGCCTGTTCCGCGAGGCGATCGGCGATGTGCGGCCGCTGGCGCCGGTGCCGGCGCCCCCAGCGGCTGCGAAACCCGCACCGCACCCGCACATGCTGGAAGCGGACGAGGCCGCGGTGCCTGGCGAATTGCTGGACATGGCGTTCGACCCGGCCCTGCTTGAAGTAGGCGAGGAACTGGGCTACCTGCGCGACGGCTACCCGCCGAAGCTGCTGCGCCAGCTCAAGCGTGGCCAGTTCAGCGTGCAGGACGACCTCGACCTGCACCAGATGAACGCCGCCGCCGCACAGGCCAGCATCGTGGCCTTCCTGGCCGAGGCGAAGCAGCACGGCCTGCGCTGCGTGCGCATCGTGCACGGCAAGGGCCTGCGCTCGAAGGCCGCCGGACCGGTGCTGAAAGGCCTCACCGACCGCCTGCTGCGCCGGCGCGACGACGTGGTTGCGTTCGCTTCGGCGCGGCCCGCGCTGGGCGGCACCGGCGCGGTGATCGTGCTGCTGCGTTCAAGCTGACTTTCCCGACACACCCGGACCATCGCGCCACCCATGAGGATCTCCCATGCGCCCGCTCGGCCAACGTTTCCTGATGATCTATTCCGGCGTGCTTACCGCCGTCTTCGCCGTCACGGTCCTGGGCGCCGCCGTCTCGCGGACGAAGTTCGGCACGCTTGACGTGCAACGCATCAACATCGTCGAGCCCGACGGCACGCTGCGCATGGTGATCGCCAACCACGCCCGTCTGCCGGGCATCATCGTGAAAGGTCACGAACAAGCCTTCGACCGCCCGCAGGCGGGCATGCTGTTCTACAACGACGAAGGCTCGGAGACCGGCGGCCTGATCTTCGGCGGGCATCGCAATGCCAAAGGCCAGGTGGTGGATTCCGGCGGCAGCCTGTCGTTCGACCGCTACAACGCCAACCAGGTCGTCCAGTTGCTCGGGGTGGACGACCACGAAGATCGCATGGCCGGCCTAGCTGTATCGGACAGCCAGGAGAACGGACAAGGACATCGGCGCATCTGGGTTGGACGCGACGACGACGGTGTCGCCAGGCTCGCCCTGATGGACGGCGCCGGGCACAAACGACTGTTGCTGGAGGTGCCCGACACAGGCGCGCCGAGCCTGACTTTCCTGGACAGCGACGGCAAGGTCATGCAGCGCATCGCACCGGTCGCCGGTTCAAGCGGCAGTCGATGAGGCCAGCTCGCGCACGACCACCGTGGCGTACGCGCCGGCCGGCAGCTCGAACGACAGTTCCAGCGCGTCGTCGCCCAGCCAGCGCCAGCGCAGGTCGTTCGGCAGCAGCCGCAGCGGGCGGCGTTCCTGGTCCATCCGCGCGGCCGCCAGACCGGCGGCCAGGTCATCGTTGGCGGCACCGATCTCGCGCTCCAGCGCGCCCGCCTCGCCCTGCGTGGGTGGCTCGCCCTGTCCCCACAACGGGCCGGACGGATGGATGTCGGCGCGCGCCAGCCGCTCGGCCAGCAGGTCGGTGAACGGTTCCGGACCGAACCAGGAACGCGAGCCGGCCAGCGACCAGATCTCGCCTTCCAGCGGGCTGTCCCAGACGCCACGCTCGACCCGTGCCGCCAGCACGCTGTTGAAGATGTGCGAACGCGCCGCCGACAGCAGGAACGAACGCTTGTCGCGATCCACCCGGCGCCCGCCGAACATCGCCCGTGCCTGCGCCACGTTGCCGCCCTCGCGGCCGAAACGCTGCTCGCCGTAATAATTGGGTACGCCACGTGCGGCGATCTGCGACAGCACCTGCTCGGCCGCCGCGCGATCACCTTGCACATCGCGCAGCACCAGCACGAAACGGTTGCCGCGAAGCGCGCCGCGTTTGAGCTTGCGCGAATGCCGTGTCGACGCCAGCACTTTCACTTCCGCATGCGGAAACGTCGACCAGTCCGGATCGGGCTTGCCGGCCAGTTGCACCGAAAACGTCTGCCGGGTCACGGCATGACGATCCTTCATGCCTGCGTAGCCGACCGCGACCTGCGATACACCGGCAAATTTCGCCAGCTCGCGCGCGACCCAGTCGGTATTCGCCCCGCGCTTCTCCACCCACAGCAGGGCATGCTCGCCCGCGCCATCGGCATCGTAGCCGAGGATCTCCTCGACCTGGAAGTCTTCGGGGGCCACGCGCAGGCGGGCGGTCAGTGGCGGTTCGCCGAAGGCGTACGGAAGTTCGGACATGGCATGCTCAACGACAAGGGATGATCCAGCGCGTGCGGATCGGGTGGTTCACATCAGGAAAATCGTGGCCAGGCCAAGGAAGATGAAAAAGCCACCACTGTCGGTCATCGCGGTGATCAGCACGCTGGAGCCCAGCGCCGGGTCACGGCCGAACTTCGTCATCAGCACCGGGATGCCGACACCGGCGAACGCCGCCAGCAGCAGGTTGAGCGTCATCGCCGCGGTCATCACCAGGCCCAGCGACACGCTGTCGTACAGCACCCACGCCACGACGCCGATCACCCCGCCCCAGATCAGCCCGTT
This sequence comes from Rhodanobacter thiooxydans, assembly GCF_030291135.1. NCBI lineage: Bacteria > Pseudomonadati > Pseudomonadota > Gammaproteobacteria > Lysobacterales > Rhodanobacteraceae > Rhodanobacter > Rhodanobacter thiooxydans. The sequence continues at coordinate 2,021,070 of NZ_CP127409.1, forward strand.
CAGCAGCGACACGGTCAGTTCCTTGCGCCACAACCGTTTCGCGCTTTCGGCGGTGATCTGGTTCAGCGCCAGCGCGCGCACGATCATGGTGATGGTCTGGTTGCCGGAGTTGCCGCCGATGCCAGCCACGATCGGCATCAGCGCGGCCAGCGCCACCAGCCGCTCGATCGAGCCCTCGAACAGGCCGATCACGCGCGAGGCGATGAAAGCGGTGACCAGGTTGATCGCCAGCCACGACCAGCGGTTCTTCAGCGAGGCCCACACCGAGGCGAAGATGTCTTCTTCCTCGCGCAGGCCGCCGCGGCTGAGCGCTTCGCTCTCGCCTTCCTCGCGGATCACGTCGACCATCGCGTCGATGGTGATGCGACCGATCAGGTGGCCGCGCTCGTCGACCACCGGCGCGGTCACCAGGTCGTAGCGCTCGAAGGCCTGCGCCACGTCGTACGCGTCGTCGGTGGGATGGAAGGTGTTGACGTCCGGCGCCATCACCGCGCTGACCATCTTCTCCGGCGGGTTCACCAGCAGCCAGTGCAGCGGCAGCACGCCGGTGAGCAGGTTGTCGTGGTTGATCACGAACAGCTTGTCGGTCTGCGCCGGCAACTCGTCCCAGCGGCGCAGGTAGCGCAGCACCACTTCCAGGCTGACGTCCTCGCGGATGGTGACCATCTCGAAGTCCATCAGCGCGCCGACCTGGTCATCCTCGTAGGACAGCGCCGACTGCACCTGCTCGCGCTGCTGCGTGTCCAGGCTCGCCATCAGCTCCGGCAGCATCGCGGTCGGCAGGTCCTCGACCAGGTCAGCCAGTTCGTCCGCGTCCAGCGGCTCGACCGCGGCGAGGATCTCGTGGCGGTCCATGTCCGCGATCAGCGACTCGCGCACCGCGTCGGACACTTCCAGCAGGATCTCGCCGTCGCGATCGGCCTTCACCAGCTGCCAGACCGCCAGGCGGTCGTCCAGCGGCAGCGATTCGAGGATGAACGCAATGTCAGCCGGGTGCAGCTCGTCCAGCTGCCGGCGCAATTCGGCCTGCGACCCGGCCGGCAGCGGGCTCTCGTCGTCGTGCCGGCGCAGCACCTCGACGATGGCTTCGAGCTGATCGTGCAGCCGGCTGGCGGCGCTGCGGGCTTCTACTTCGCTCACGCGCGCTCCAGCAGGACGCACGCCTGCGCGGCGATCCCCTCGCCCCGGCCACAGAAGCCGAGCCTTTCGGTGGTGGTGGCCTTGATGCTGATGCGGCCGATCTCGCTGTCCAGGTCGGCGGCGAGGTTCTCGCGCATCGCCTGCGCGTGCGGGCCGACCTTCGGCGCCTCGCCGATCACGGTGATGTCGGCATTGCCCAGCGCGTAGCCGTGCTGCGCCATCAGCATCGCCGCGTGGCGCAGGAACTGGCGGCTGTCGGCACCGCGCCAGCGCTCGTCCCTGGGCGGAAAGTGCTGGCCGATGTCACCCAGCGCCAGCGCACCGAAGATCGCGTCGCACAGCGCATGGATCACCACGTCACCGTCCGAGTGCGCCACCACGCCATGGCGATATGGCACACGCACGCCGCCCAGGGTGATGTGGTCGCCCTCGCCGAATGCATGCACGTCGAAACCCTGGCCTATGCGCATCATGCTGTCCTTGAAAGCAGGAACTCGGCCAGCGCGAAATCCGCTGCCGTCGTCACCTTGATGTTGTCCTCGGCGCCCTCGACCAGCAACGGCGCGAAACCGGCCAGCTCCATCGCCATCGCCTCGTCGCTGACGTTTACGCCACGTCGTGCCGCCCCGCGCAGCGCTGCCGCCAGTTGAGCACGCCGGAACATCTGTGGCGTGAAGGCGCGCCAGCGCAGGTCGCGTGGCTCGGTCAGCTCGCTGCGGCCGGCCGTATTCGCCCGCTTCAGCGTATCGCGCAGCGGCGCGCCGAGCAGGCCGCCGTCGGCCGCACCGGCCCGTTCGATCAACTTGCCGATATCGGCCAGCCGCACGCACGGTCGCGCGGCGTCGTGCACCAGCACGAAATCGCCCGTACCCACCGACGCGGGCAACGCGTCGATTCCGGCCAGCACCGAATCGCTGCGCTCGGCCCCGCCGATCGCGGTCAGCACCGGCTTGCCGTTGAGCGTGCCGATGCCGGACCAGTGCGCATCGGCCGCCGCCAGCGTCACCAGCAGGCCGCCGATCCGCGGATGTGCGGCCAACCGCTCCAGCGTGTGCGCGATCAGCGGCCGCCCGGCCAGCGGCAGGTATTGTTTCGGGCAGTCGCCGCCAACCCGGGTGCCGCGCCCCGCGGCCGGCACCACGCACCACAGCGTCGGCGCGCTCATGGCGATCCGGCAGGCGTGGCGGGTGGCGGTGGCGGCAGCGAGCTACTGCTGCGGGCCGGTGGTTCGACCACCTGGTAGAACACTTCGCCCGGCTTGATCAGCCCCAGTTCGGTGCGCGCCCGCGCCTCGACCGCCTGGTCGCCATGCTTGAGGTCCAGCACGTCGGCGCCGACCGCCTGGTTGCGCTGCAGCAGCCTGGTGTTCTCATCGGCCTGTTTCTTCACCGCCACGCGCAAACTGTCCACCTCGTGCATGCTGCCGCTGCCGGTCCACAGCTTCAGCTGCAGTCCGATCAGGAGCAGGATCAGAACCAGGGCGATCCAGCGCAGCATGGGCGGCCGTTCAGCCCGGCAGGCGGGTCAGGTTCGGAAACGCATCGCGACCGGCATAGCGCGCGGCCGAACCCAGCGCCTCCTCGATGCGAAGCAGCTGGTTGTACTTCGCCACGCGATCGCTGCGGCACAGCGAGCCGGTCTTGATCTGGGTGGCCGTGGTGGCCACCGCGATGTCGGCGATGGTGGTGTCCTCGGTCTCGCCGGAACGGTGCGAGATCACCGCCGCGTACTTTGCCGCGTCGGCCATCGCGATCGCTTCCAGCGTCTCGGACAGCGTGCCGATCTGGTTCACCTTGATCAGGATCGCGTTGGCGATCTTCTTCTCGATGCCTTCGCGGAAGATCGCCGGGTTGGTCACGAACAGGTCGTCGCCAACCACCTGGATGCGATCGCCGATCGCATCGGTGAGCAGCTTCCAGCCGTCCCAGTCGCCTTCGGCCATGCCGTCCTCGATGGTGACGATGGGGTACTGCTTCGCCCAGCCGGCGAGCAGGTCGACGAACTGCGCCGAGCTGTACTGCTTGCCTTCGCCGGCCAGGTCGTACTTGCCGTTCTTGTAGAACTCCGAGCTGGCCGCGTCCAGGCCGAGCAGGATCTCGCTGCCGATCTTGTAGCCGGTCTTGTTGACGGCTTCGAGAATCGTGTCGATCGCCTCGACGTTGGAGCGCAGGTTCGGCGCAAAGCCGCCCTCGTCGCCCACCGCCGTGCTGAGGCCGCGGCCGTGCAGCACGCTCTTCAGCGCGTGGAAGATTTCCGCACCGGCGCGCAGCGCCTCGGCGAAGCTCGGCATGCCCACCGGCAGTATCATGAACTCCTGCACGTCGACGTTGTTGTCGGCGTGCGCGCCGCCGTTGATGATGTTCATCATCGGCACCGGCAGCGCGCCCGGCTTGCCATGCGACAGGTACTGCCACAGCGGCTCGCCGCGCGAGGCCGCCACGGCATGCGCCGCCGCCATCGACACGCCGAGCAGCGCGTTGGCACCCAGCTTGCCCTTGTTCGGCGTACCGTCCAGCGCAATGAGTTTGGCATCCAGACCCTTCTGGTCGGCCGCATCGAAACCCTTCAGCGCTCCGGCGATCGCGCCGTTGACGTTGGCTACCGCGTTCTTCACGCCCTTGCCACCGTAGCGCGACTTGTCGCCGTCGCGCAGCTCGACCGCCTCGCGCGAACCGGTGGAAGCGCCGCTCGGTACCGCGGCACGGCCGAAGGCGCCATCGGCCAGGGTGACTTCGGCTTCCAGCGTGGGGTTGCCGCGCGAGTCGAGGATTTCACGGGCGTGGATGCGGGTGATCTGGGTGCTCATGCGGTTTCCGTAAGCTGATGGTGAAAGAGTTGGAACGGGCGCATCGCTGCGCCCGGTGTTTCAGGAAACATCCTGCTCCAGGAAGCGGTGCCGCTTGGTCACGGCATCCAGTTCCATCAAGGTTTCCAGCAGCGCCTCCATCTTGCCCAGCGGCCAGGCGTTCGGGCCATCGGACAGCGCCTTGCTGGGATCGGGATGCGTCTCGGCGAACAGGCCGGCCACGCCCACGGCGACCGCCGCGCGCGCCAGTACCGGCACGAACTCGCGCTGGCCGCCCGACGTCGCACCCTGGCCGCCAGGCAGTTGCACCGAGTGGGTGGCGTCGAACACCACCGGGCAGCCGGTCTCGCGCATCACGCTGAGCGAGCGCATGTCCGAGACCAGATTGTTGTAGCCGAAGCTGGCACCGCGCTCGCACACCATGATGTCGTCGTTGCCGACGGCTTTCGCCTTGGCCACCACGTGCTTCATGTCCCACGGCGCCAGGAACTGGCCCTTCTTGATATTCACCGGCTTGCCGGCGCGCGCCACCTTCTGGATGAAATCGGTCTGCCGACACAGGAACGCCGGCGTCTGCAGCACGTCGACCACCGATGCCACTTCATCGAACGGGGTGTATTCGTGCACGTCGGTGAGCACCGGCACACCGATCTGGCGCCTCACTTCGCCCAGGATGCGCAGCCCTTCTTCCATGCCCGGCCCGCGGAAGCTGTCGCCGGAGGAGCGGTTCGCCTTGTCGAAGCTGGACTTGAAGATGAAGTTCACGCCGAGCCGCGCGGTGATCTCCTTCAGCGTGCCGGCGGTGTCCAGCTGCAGCTGCTCGGACTCCACCACGCAGGGGCCGGCGATCAGGAACAGCGGCCGGTCCAGGCCGACCTCGAAGCCGCACAACTTCATGCCACATGCTCCTTCGCCAGCTTCTCGCCGTCGCGCACGGCCTTGAACTCGCGCGCGGCGCGCACGAAGCCGATGAACAGCGGGTGGCCGTCGCGCGGGGTCGAGGTGAACTCCGGGTGCGCCTGGCAGCCGAGGAACCACGGATGTTGCTGCTGCGGCAGCTCCACGATCTCCACCAGCAGGTCGTCCATCGATTTGCCGGAGATCACCAGGCCCAGGTCCTCGAACGGCTGGCGGTAGCGGTTGTTGAATTCGTAGCGATGGCGATGGCGCTCGCGCACCACGTCCTGGCCGTACAACTCGCGCGCCAGCGTGCCGGCCTTGAGGCGGCACTCCTGCGCGCCCAGGCGCATGGTGCCGCCGAAGTCGGAACGGTCGCTGCGCTGCTCGACCTCACCGCTGGCGGTGGTCCATTCGGTGATCAGCGCGATCACCGGATTCGGCGTGTTGCGGTCGTTCTCGCTGGAGTCGGCATCTTCCAGGCCGGCAACGTGACGGGCGAAATCCACTACCGCCGCGTGCATGCCGTAGCAGATGCCGAAGTACGGCACGCCGTGCTCGCGCGCGTACTTCGCCGCCAGCACCTTGCCCTCGAAGCCGCGCTTGCCGAAGCCGCCGGGCACCAGGATCGCATCGGCCTTGCCGAGCACCTTGGCGGCGCCTTCGGCCTCGACCTGCTCGGAGTCGACCCAGTCCAGGTTCACCCGCGTCAGCTGCTTGATGCCGCCGTGGCGCAGTGCTTCGCCCAGCGACTTGTAGGCGTCCTTGTGCTCGACGTACTTGCCGACGATGGCGACGGTGATCTCGTCCTTCGGATGCTCCACCGCATCGACCGTGCGCTGCCACGCGGACAGGTCCGCCGGCTTGGCGTCCAGCCCGAGGCGCTTGACCACGATGTCGTCCAGGCCCTGCTGGTGCAGGTACAGCGGCTGCTTGTAGATGATGTCCACGTCGGCGGCACTGATCACGGCGTTTTCCGGCACGTTGGTGAACAACGCAATCTTGCGCCGTTCGCCCTCCGGCAGCGGTTGCTCGCAGCGGCACAGCAGGATGTCCGGCTGGATGCCGATCGAGCGCAGTTCCTTCACCGAGTGCTGGGTCGGCTTGGTCTTGATCTCGCCGGCGGCCTTGATGTACGGCACCAGGGTGAGGTGCATGAACACCACCTTCTCCGGGCCGTGCTCGATGCGCAGCTGGCGGATCGCCTCCAGGAACGGCAGCGATTCGATGTCGCCCACGGTGCCGCCGATCTCCACCAGCGCCACGTCGAAACCGCGGGTGGCCTCGTGGATGCAGTGCTTGATCTCGTCGGTGATGTGCGGGATCACCTGCACGGTGGCGCCCAGGTAATCACCGCGGCGCTCCTTGCGGATCACGCTCTCGTAGATCTTGCCGGTGGTGATCGAGTTCTTGCCGGTCAGGCGGGTGCGGACGAAGCGCTCGTAGTGGCCAAGGTCGAGGTCGGTCTCGGCGCCGTCGTCGGTCACGTAGACCTCGCCGTGCTGGAAGGGACTCATCGTGCCCGGATCCACATTGATGTAGGGATCGAGCTTCATCATGGTGACCGAGAGGCCCCGCGCTTCGAGAATGGAAGCGAGCGACGCCGCAGCAATGCCCTTGCCAAGCGAGGACACCACACCGCCGGTGACGAAAATCAGGGGGGTCATGGAAAGCAGCCGTGCGGAAATTGGCATTTTAGCTGCAGAAGCGCCGCACTGCGAGATGGCAACGAAGAATTCTCCGGCTTTGGTTCATTTCCGGGCTGATGCGAAGCGCTCTGCAGGGCGGGCATTGCTCGCCAGCTCTGCGCTGGCCAGGCTGCGGCGGGCAGTGCCCGCCCTACGCCGCCGGCGCCCTCTGCTAGCATTTCGGACATGAACAACCCCGTCCCCGCCCGTCTCGCCGCCCTGCGCGCGGCCATGCAGCAGCACGGCGTCGCCGCCGTGCTCGTTCCCAGCGCCGACCCGCACCTGTCCGAATACCTGCCGGCCCATTGGGCCGCGCGCGAATGGCTGTCCGGCTTCACCGGTTCGGCTGGCACCCTGATCGTCGGCCGCGACCAGGCCGGGCTGTGGACCGACTCGCGCTATTTCGCGCAAGCCGAGCAGCAACTGGCGGGCAGCGGCATCGGCCTGATGAAGCTGCGCGTGCCGCACACGCCCGAGCATCTCGAATGGCTGCAGCAGCACCTCCACGAGGGCGACGTGCTGGCCGTGGCCGGCGACAGCGTGGCCGTGACCACCCAGCGCCAGATCGAACGGCGCCTCGCCGCCAGCGGCGCCACGGTATGCACCGACCTGGACCTGCCCGGCGCGATCTGGACCGACCGCCCGGCCCTGCCGCAAGCGCCGGTGGTCGAACACGACCTGGCCCACGCCTGCATCCCGCGCGCCGACAAGCTGGCCCGCCTGCGCAAGGCGATGCACAAGCTCGGCGCCACCCATCACCTGTTGTCCAGCCTCGACGACATCGCCTGGCTGACCAACCTGCGCGGCAGCGACGTGGAGTGCAACCCGGTGTTCCTGGCCCACTTGCTGGTGCAGGCGGAACGGCGCGCCACGTTGTTCGTAGGCCGCGCCAAGCTGAGCGACGCGCTGGTTGCCCGGCTGGCCGCCGACGGCATCGGCATCGCCGACTATGCGGCAGTCACTTCGACCCTGCAGGAACTGGGCCCGGATGATCGCCTGCTGCTGGACAGCGGCCGGGTGGTCGGCGCGATAGCCGCGGCGATCGCACCCGCCGTCACCCGGATCGAAGCGGCCAATCCGAGCACCGCCTTCAAGGCGGTCAAGAGCGCTGCCGAACTCGACCATATCCGCGACGTGATGCGCCGCGACGGCGCCGCCCTCGTGCGCGGATTCCGCCGGCTGGAACAACGCCTCGCCGCCGGCATGACGGTAACCGAGCTGGACGTCGACACCTTGCTGCACGAGGAACGCTCGGCTCAGCCCGGCTGGGTCGGCGAAAGCTTCGCCACCATCGCCGGCTACCAGGCCAACGGCGCCCTGCCGCATTACCGCGCCACACCGGAATCGCACAGCACGCTGCAGGCGAAGGGCCTGCTGCTGATCGACTCCGGCGGCCAGTACCTGGGCGGCACCACCGACATCACCCGCGTGCTCGCGCTGGGCGAGACCACGCCGGAACAGCGCCGCGATGCCACCCTGGTGCTCAAGGGCATGATCGGGCTGTCGCGCGCACGCTTCCCCAGGGGCGCCAGCGGCCCGCAACTGGACGCGCTGGCGCGCGCGCCGCTGTGGGCTTCGGGCATGGACTACGGCCACGGCACCGGCCACGGCGTGGGCTACTTCCTCAACGTGCACGAGGGGCCGCAGTCGATCCGCCCGCCGGTCGCCGGCGGCGCACTGGTGGCGCTGGAGCCGGGCATGATCAGCTCGATCGAACCGGGCCTGTACAAACCCGGCCGGCACGGCATCCGGCACGAGAACCTGGCAGTGGTGGTCGAGGCCGACCGCACCGAATTCGGCGAATTCCTCGCCTTCGAGACGCTGACGATGTGCCCGTTCGACCGCCGCGCACTGGAGCCGGGTCTGCTCAACCCTGAAGAACGCGCCTGGCTGGACGACTACCATGCCAGCGTGCGCGCCGCGCTCAGCCCGCTGCTGGAAGACGCCGACCTGGAGTGGCTGAACCGCCACTGCGCGCCGCTGTAGGCGGCGACTTCACTGGAAGTGCGTGGCGTCCACGTCGGCGGCGGCCGCCTGCATGAAGTACTCGTGCAGGTATTTCTCGCCCTCGTCGCAGAACACCGTGACCACGGTCTTCAGCTCCGGGAAGTTCTCCCGGATGCGTTTGGCGGCCAGCAGATGCGCACCGGAACTCGGCCCGCAGAACAATCCGTACGTGCGCGCCAGCCGTTTCATCTCGGCCACGGCATCGGTGCTGGACACGCTCAGCACCTCGTTCACCAGCCCCGCGTGGCGCTGGAAGATGCCCGGCACGAAGCCGTCCGAAATGCCCTCGATGGTATGCGCGGCAATCTCGCCGCAGAGGATCGTGCACGATTCGGACGGCTCCATCGCGAACAGCCGCACGTTCGGGTTGACCTCGCGGAACGCCTGGCCCACGCCGATCAGCGTGCCACCGGTGCCCACGCCCAGCACCAGCGCATCCGGCACGCGGCCCGATGGCAGCTGGGCGAGGATTTCCGGGCCGAGGATCAGCCGGTTCTCCTCCACGTTCCATTCCGACTCGAACTGGCTCGGCGCGAAGTAGCCCGGCTGCTGGCCGAGCCGCTGCGCGCGCACCAGCGCCTCGTTGACGTGGAAGTTGCCGCAGAACAGCACATCCGCGCCGTACGCCCGCGAGATCGCCACGCGCTCGCTGGACAGGCCCTCGGGCATCACCACCAGCATGTGGTAACCCTTCACCGCCGCCACCATCGACAGCGCGTTGCCGGTATTGCCGCTGGTCGCCTCGACGATGGTGTCGCCGGGCTTGAGCAGGCCCTCCTGCTCCGCTCGTTCGATCATGTACTTGGCGATGCGTGCCTTGATCGAGCCGGAGGGGTTGAGGAACTCGATCTTCGCGTAGACGCCCTCGATCTCCAGCAGCGGGGTGTCGCCCACCGCGTCGAGGATGCTGTCCGATACCGTGACAAAGCGCTTGGCCATCTCAGCCGGCCTCGTGCGCGTGCTGCATCGTGTCCAGCGCTAGCGTGGAGTGCGCATAGGCTGCACCCGCGCGCATCTCGGCGGCGACCCAGATCGCTTCCATGACCTGCTGTTCGCTGGCGCCCTGCTTCAAGGCTTCGGCGGTGTGGCCCTTGATGCAGTACGGGCATTGGGTGACGTGCGCCACCGCCACCGCGATCAGCTGCTTGGTAACGTTCGGCAGCGCGCCATCGGCGAACACCGCGGCGCTGAACGCCTTGAACGCCTTCAGCGGTTCCGGCGCCAGTTCACGGCGCTTGTGCGCCAGCTCCGCTGTGGATGAGGGATACATCGGATGTTCCATGGCGACACTCCTTAAGCAGGTGATCGGCCGCAGGCTGCCTACACGCTCAGCTGCAGTCCGAGATTGTTGTGCTCCAGCACGCGCTCGGCGCGATAGCTCGAACGCACCAGCGGCCCGGCAACTGCCTCCAGGAAACCCATGCCGAGCGCCAGTTCGCGGTAGTGGCGGAACTCGTCCGGCGTGACGAAACGCTGCACCGGCAGGTGGTGCGGGCTGGGCCGCATGTACTGGCCCAACGTAACGACGTCGACGTCGGCGCCGCGTATATCGCCCAGCGTGAGCTCGACCTCCGCGTCGGTCTCACCCAGGCCCAGCATCAGGCTGGTCTTGGTCAGCGTCTGCGGCGCGTGCCGCTTGGCGAAGGCCAGCACGCCGAGCGTCTGCGCATAGCCGGCACGCGGGTCGCGCACGGCATGGGTCAGCCGCTCCACTGTCTCGATGTTCTGCGCGTAGGTGACCAGGCCGGCGTCGAGCACGGTCGCCACCGCGGCGTGGTTGCCGGCGAAGTCCGGGGTCAGCGCCTCCACCGCGGCCTGCGGCGCGCGCTGGTGGATCGCCCGCACGCAGGCGGCGTAGTGCGCCGCGCCGCCGTCGGCCAGGTCGTCGCGGTCGACCGAGGTCAGCACCACGTACTTCAGCCCCATCAGCGCCACCGCGTCGGCCACCTGCAGCGGCTCCAGCGGATCGAGCCAGCCCTGCGGGTTGCCGGTGCTGACCGAGCAGAACTTGCACGCGCGCGTGCACACCGAACCCATCAGCATCAGCGTGGCGGTGCCGCGGCCCCAGCACTCGGCGATGTTCGGGCACTTCGACTCGGCGCACACGGTGTTCAGCTTGTGGCTGCGCACGATCTCGTGCACCGCCTCGTACTGCGCCCCGCCCGGCAGCTTGACCCGCAGCCACGGCGGCTTGCGCTCGACATCCGGCACGTCGCTGGCATGGTTCGGGCGGATGCCGCCCTTGACCGCGCGGGTGCCCTGCGGGCTGACGTATTTGCTGCCGTCGGGAATGCGTTCGCTGCTGGACATGGGAGGCACGATCCGTGGAATCCATGCAGTCTCCCGCGGCATCCCACCGGGCGCCCTGATGCATATCAAGGCACCGGGCATGGCTCCGTGGCTGGCGCGCCGGATCAGTGGCGCTTCGGCGGCACCAGCCTCAACCGTGTCGGTACCGGCGGCTGGTTCGGGCACAGCAGGTGCTGCACTTCCCCGGGCCGCAACGGGTAGGAATACAAATAGCCCTGCCCCTCGACGCAGCCACTGCGCTGCAGGAACTCGTGCTGTGCCTCGGTCTCGATACCCTCGGCAATCGTGATGAGGCCGAGGCTCCTGGCCATCACCAGGATCGCCTCGGTGATCGCCGCATCGTTGCTGTTGCCCGGCAGGCCGGTGACGAAGGAGCGGTCGATCTTCAGGTAGGCCACTGCCGGCAGCTTCAGGTAGGCCATCGAGGAATAACCGGTACCGAAATCGTCGATCGCCACATCGATGCCGAGCGTATGCAGGGTCTGCATGGTGCGCTCGACGTCGTCGCCCAGGCGCAACATCGCGCTCTCGGTGATCTCCAGCAACAGGCGGCCGGCTGACAACTGTCGCGACTGCAGGGTCCGGCTGACCCCGTCGACGAAAGCCGGATGGCCGAACCAGCGCGCCGAAATGTTCACCGCCACGCGGATCGGCGGCACACCAGCCAGGTCCCAGGCCTGGATCTGGGCACAGGTGGCCTGCATCACCCATTCGTCGATGCGGCGGATCAGGCCCAGGCCCTCCGCCACCGGAATGAATTCGGCCGGCAACACCTCGCCACGCTCGGGATGCTGCCAGCGCACCAGCGCCTCCACCGCCACGATGCGGCCGGTGCGCAACTCGACACTGGGCTGGAACACCAGCTGGAATTCGTTGCGCGCCAGCGCCTGGCGCAACTCGGCCGCCAGCTGCAGGCGCCGGCGGGTGTCGGCGTGCATCATCGGCGTGTAGAAACGGAACGCGTTGCGCTCCTCGATCTTCGCCGCGTACATCGCCGCGTCGGCGTTCGCGATGAGCGCCAGCGCGCTGTCGCCGTCCAGCGGATAGCCGGCCACGCCGATGCTGGCGCTCAGCACGATCTCGTAGTCGTCCACCAGCAGCGGTTCGGACAAACTGGTGAGCAGACGGCCGACGATCGCCCGCGCGTCCTCGCGCAGGATCAGCCGCGGGATCAGCACGGTGAACTCGTCGCCGCCGATGCGTCCGGCCACGTCGCCCTCGGACAGCTGCCGGCGGATTCGCTCGGCCACCTTGACCAGCAGGCGGTCGCCGATCGCATGGCTGTAACTGTCGTTGACGATCTTGAACGCATCCAGGTCGATGAACAGCACCACCACGGCCAGCCGCTCGCGCTCGGCCACCGCGATCGCCTCGGCGCAGTGCCGCTCGAATTCCGCCCGGTTGGCCAGGCCGGTCAGCGGGTCGTGCCGCGCCATTTGCTCCAGCCGATGCTGGTTCGCCTTCGCCTCGTGGATGTCGGTGAGCACGGCGACGTAGTAGACCACCTGGTCGTCCGCATCGCGGATCGTGCTGAGGCTGAGGTGCTCGGGATAGCTGCTGCCGTCGCTGCGGGTGCTCAATACCTCGCCCATCCAGTTGTGGCCGGCAGCGACGCTGTCCCAGATCGACTGCGGCAGTGGCTTGCCGTTGGGCAGGCGGCGGCTGTCGTCGAGACGCTTGCCCTGCAGTGCCTGGCTGGTGAAGCCGGTCAGCGCGGCATGCGCCGCATTGGTCGAGATCACCTGCCGCCCGGCGTCGGCGATGATCACGCCTTCGGCGATGCTGGCCAGTGCCTCGGCGGCGATCCGGCGCTCCCGCTCCATCACCACCCGCTCGGAGATGTCGCGGATGATCGCCTGGCGCACCGGCTGGTTGCCCCAGTTGACCAGGCTGGTCTGCGTTTCCACCGGGCGGGTCTGGCCCTTGGCTCCCAGCAGCACGTTGGCGGCGGCCCGTCCGGCCTGCTGGCCCACCATGGATTGCGCGAAAAGGTGCACGTAACGGTCACCGACCAGTTCGCCCGCACGGCGCCCGGTCCACGCCGAAGCGGTGCGGTTGACGTCCAGGATCCGCCCGCTGGCCTCGTCGATCATCACGATCGCGTCGGCGGCGCTGTCGAACAGCAGGCGGTAACGCTCCTCGCTGCCGCGGATGCTGGCTAAGATCCGGCGCGCCATACCAAGCCATAGGAGGGCCGCGATGGCCGCCGCTGCTAGTACGCCGCCAAACAGCACCTCCCCTATCCAGACGGCACCGTCGGCGATCGAACGCGAGAACAATTTGCTGCGCGGCTCGATAAAGCTATTGATCTGGGCGATGCGTTCGCGCTGGCTGGCGATCTCCGCCTGGGTAATCCTCCCGGTGGCATACCCCCCTTCCAGCGAAGCCGCTATGTTGTTGAGTTGCGCAATGGAGTCGTCGGTCGAGCGCCAAGCCCGCAGCGCGTCGCGCATGTAGGGCGCGTTCGGAAAATGGTGCAGCATGAAGATCACGCTGGGAATCGCTATCGTGACCGTCCTGCTGCGGCGCAACGCACCGGCCACCGCCTCGTAATCGTAGTCGCCCGTCGCAATCTGGTCGCGCGCCCACTGATCGGCCATCAACACGCCGTAGTTGAGCTTGTAGTTGGCCAGATCCGCCGCTTCGCCTTTCGCCGCGTAGACATCCAAGGATATGACGACCTGCTTCTGCGCCTTGGACCAAATGCTCTCGCCGTTCAGGAACCCGGCGAGAGCCACTTGGACCTGCAAAGCCACCCACGTCAGCGCCAGGATCAGCCCGACCACTCCCACCAACCCGTACGCAAGCGGCATCAAGCGTCGCGACAGCGGCCGTTGCAAGTTGATCGTGGAGTTACGCATTGCATCCCCTGTTTCGCGTCTGGCGAATCAACCTCTGGGCATTGCACCAAAGCGTAATCAGCCGTCAGGCAGCGGCGGCGCTCGCCACCTCCAGCAGGCGACGCGGCTCGACGCAACGATCAGCGAGTATCCGCATGCAGGTATAGCTGCGCTTGATGCACTCGCTGATATGGGCGACTTCGTCGGCTGCCGGGTTCATGCCCATCAGTGTACAGACTATCTCCAGCGCCTCCCATGGATGGGTGTCGTCGTAGGCAGCGTGAAGCTGCAGCCAGCGCAACGTTCCCGCCCTGGTCCCCGGCGGGAAGCTTTCCGTGTAGCTCTTGTTCTCGAAGATCAATTGCGACCATTCTCCCGTAGCCCCTTCGACCGCGTAGTTGGTAGCCGCGATGCTCGCAGCCAGCGAATCACGGGTGCTGACATCCTCGCACCAGTCCGCCAGCACCTCGGTACCCCGGGGCGGAACTCCCTTCAACAACTCTTCACGAGGAATGCCTGCCCCCTCCGCCCAGTTGAGCCAGTATTCAGCGTGGTTCTGCTCGACCCGGATATTACGCACCAGCCAGCGGCGCGCAAGGTTGTCCCCGAGGCTGCGGCCGAAGCGCGTCTTCAGCAGACTCTTGGCCATGTAACCCGGAAAGCGTTCGATCACCGGCCAGATACCCACCATGAAATTGGTGGTGCCGGGCATACCCAATGTTCCATTGCTCATCTTTTCCCACAGCTCATGAGTGACCACGCTCTGCTTGGTGCTTTCGCAGTCGGCCACCATGTCCTGCGCCCATTGCGGGTAGCTGCCCAGCTCGGTCAGCGGGCCGGTGCGTTCAAAAGGGGTATTCATGTGATTTTTCCTCGGTCATCAATGAGTGCTGCAGTCGGCTGCAGCGTCTATGGCCGGCGCGGAAAACAGAAACCCCGACGCCGGCCGCCATCCGGCATCGCGAGCGATGCCGAAATTCCTTTGTGCATGGCCATGGTGGCGATACCCCCTTTTTGCACACGCTGTCCGAGCCGTGGCTGCCGCCGATGCGGCGCGAGACCCCGGCGGGGCTTTACCCTCCCCCTGGATGGCCGGTGCGGCACAGCCTTCACACATCCTGCACGGAAGCAGGAAAAAGCTTGCCGCGGCAATCCTGAGTGGATCCGCAGCAGGCACAATCCGGTTCCGGCACGGGCGGCGACTGTGTTCCCGATACCGCCTGATACTCGCCCACACATCGCGGAAGGGGAAGCACCATGAGCATTGCCGCCCAGCCACTGACCCCCGAAGACCCCGAACTGTCTCCCTGGTGGCTGCGCACGGTGCTGATCGTGATGGTGCTGGGCTTTGCCGGGTTGCTCGCGATCACCGCACTGGCCTATCGCAATGCCCCGCCGATCCCCGCCCGGGTGGTGGATGCGCAGGGTAACCAGGTGTTCAGCGGCGACGACATCCGCAACGGCCAGGCAGTTTTCCTGAAATACGGGCTGATGGACAACGGCAGCATCTGGGGCCACGGCGCCTACCTGGGGCCAGATTACTCGGCCGCGGCGCTGCATCGCATCGGCGAGGACGCCGCCGATGCCATCGCGCAGCAGCAGTATCACCAGCCGCTGTCTGAACTGGCGCCAGCCCGGCAGGCGGCAGTGCGCGCGGAAACCGCGGTGGAACTGAAGACCAATCGCTACGACCCGGTCAGCGACACGCTGCAGCTGACCGCGCCGGAAGCCGCAGCCTATCGCCAGCAGGTTTCCCACTGGACCGACTACTTCCTGCACCCCGAACGCAACGGCGGCCTCAAGGCCGGGCTAATCACCGATCCGGCCGAGCTGCATCAGTTCACCGCGTTCGTGACCTGGGCGGCCTGGGCCTCGGTGGCGAACCGCCCCGGCGAGAACTACTCCTACACCAACAACTTCCCCTACGACCCCGCCGTCGGCAACACGCCAGTGCCAGGGGCGTTGCTGTGGAGCGCGCTGAGCCTGATCGTGCTGCTGGCCGGCATCGCCGTGGTGCTGCTGATGTTCGGCAAGTTCGACTACCTCGGCTGGATCAGCCGCGGCCAGCACATCCACCCGCACCTGCTGCCGGGCGTGGCCAGCCCCGGCCAGCGCGCACTGGTGAAGTTCTTCGTGGTGGTGGCGCTGCTGTTCCTGGCGCAGACCCTGGTCGGCGGTGCGGTGGCGCACTACCGCGCCGATCCGGGCAGCTTCTACGGCTTCCAGCTCGAAACGATCTTCCCCAGCAACCTGATGCGCACCTGGCACCTGCAGACGGCGATCTTCTGGATCGCCACCGCCTATGTCGCGGCCGCGCTGTTCCTGGGCCGCACGCTGCGCAGCGACGAGCCGCGCTGGTTCGCGCCATGGGTGCACCTGCTGTTCGGCGCATTCGTGGTGGTGATCGGCGGCAGCCTGCTCGGCGAATGGCTGGGCATTGCGCAGATGCTCGGCAAGTGGTGGTTCTGGCTGGGCAACCAGGGCTGGGAGTTTCTGGAGCTGGGCCGCCTCTGGCAGCTGCTGCTGGTGGTCGGCCTGCTGGTCTGGTTCGCCCTGCTGTGGCTGCTGGTGCGCCCGCGCTCGCTGGCCAAGCCGGAGTCGAAGCCGCTGGTGAAGATGTTCCTGTTCGCCGCGGTGGCGATCCCGGTGTTCTACATCCCCGCGCTGTTCTTCGGCGCCAAGACGAACTACACCGTGGTCGACACCTGGCGCTTCTGGATCATTCACCTGTGGGTCGAGGGTTTCTTCGAGTTCTTCGCCACCACTGTGGTGGCGCTGACCTTCTACCAACTGGGCCTGACCCGCCGCAACGTGGCGCTACGGGTGATCTACCTGGACGGCATCCTGTACTTCCTCGGCGGCCTGATCGGCACCGGCCACCACTGGTATTTCAGCGGGCAGACCAGCGTCAACATGGCGATGTCGGCGATGATCTCCGTGCTGGAGGTGGTGCCGCTGACCCTGCTCACGCTGGACGCCTGGGACTTCGTGCGCACCACCCGCGGCCAGTGCGACGTCTGCGGCAAGTCGGTGGCGGTGCCGCACCGCTGGACGTTCTACTTCCTGATCGCGGTGGGTGTGTGGAACTTCGTCGGCGCCGGCATCTTCGGCTTCCTGATCAACCTGCCGATCGTCAGCTACTACGAAGTCGGCACCCAGCTAACACCGAACCACGGCCACGCCGCGATGATGGGCGTGTTCGGCATGCTGGCGCTGGCGCTGATGGTATTCGTGCTGCGCCAGACCAGCAGCGACGAGCGCTGGGCCGGCATGGAGAAGTACGTGCGGACCGGCTTCTGGGGCAGCAACATCGGCCTGGCCATGATGGTGGTGTTCAGCCTGTTCCCCAGCGGCGTGCTGCAGGTGTGGGACGTGGTCCAGCACGGCTACTGGCACGCCCGCTCGCTCGACTACATCGGCAGCCCGCGCTCGCACCTGATCGAGTGGATGCGCCTGCCCGGCGACCTGGTGTTCATCATCTTCGGCGCGATCCCGCTGACCATCGCCGCGATCAAGGGCTGGCTGGGCGTGCGTGCAGCGCCACCGTCCGCCTGAGCGCAGGCCGGACTCTGGCGCCACCGACCGATGGCGGCAGCCGCGCTGCCGCCGGTATGGCCGGGGCAGCGCGGTAATGCCGGAACAGCATGCTCAGGCGTCTTCCCGTCGACTGAACCCGTCCGCACTCCACGCCTCGCTGCCCACGCCGTGGTGCACGAAGAACAGCCCGGCCGGATCGTACTTGCGCTTCACCGCCGCCAGCCGCGGGTAATTCGTGCCCCAGAACGCGTGTTGCCAGTCGCGTTCGAAGTAGTCGCTCTCCGATACATACGAACCGGCGCCGGGCTCCGCATGCCGCAAGGCGTCGATCGCCTTGCCCATGGCGGCGGCGCGATCGCG
The DNA here is from genome assembly GCF_030291135.1 of Rhodanobacter thiooxydans. Taxonomy (NCBI): domain Bacteria; kingdom Pseudomonadati; phylum Pseudomonadota; class Gammaproteobacteria; order Lysobacterales; family Rhodanobacteraceae; genus Rhodanobacter; species Rhodanobacter thiooxydans. The sequence continues at coordinate 2,038,655 of NZ_CP127409.1, forward strand.
GGCACGCGCCAGGTCCGGCTTCGGTCCGGGCATGCCGGGGAAGGCCGGCGGCCCGTCGCCGGCGATGATCGCCAGCGCGAACGCGTCCAGCACCTGCGGGTTCGTCGCGGTATCGCGCGCGGCGGCAATCTCGGCCGCCGACGCACCGGCCAGGCCCTTGTTGAAATGAAAGCCCACGCCCCAGTGGCGGGTGCAGGCGAACAGGGCGTCGACCAGCCTTGCCTGCCGCTCCTTCTGCAGCAGTGACGCCGGCAGCCACGCCGACTTGTAGCCGTGGATGAACCAGCCGACCTGACCCTGGTCGCCCGCCCACAGCACGTGGTTCCGCGGCGCGCCGGGGCGGTCGTCACCGACCTGGACACCGGGCGCGTGCTGCCGGAAGAACTCGGCGTCCCACATGTGCCGCGCCGGCAACGCCTGTGCCTGAACCGGTTTCACCAGGCTGTATTCCTTGCGCGCCCGGACCCAGTCGAGCAAGGGTGCCCAGACCTGCTCCGCCTGCGGCTGGACCAGGCCCTGGAACACCATGTTGATGTGCACGGTGTTATCCGAGCCGAAACTGATCTGCTCGCCCCAGTGCGGGTTGAACAGCGCTTCCTGGTAGAAGCCGATCAGCCTCGCGATCAGGGCGCGGTAGGCCACATCCGAGGCAGCCTTGATCGAGCCGGACACGGCGCCGAAGAACTCCGGCAACTCGCGCGTGCGCAAGGTCAGCCGGGTGACCACGCCCAGGCTGCCGCCACCGCCGCCCTTGATGCCCCAGAACAGGTCGGGGTTCGTGCAGGCATTGGCGACAAGCACCTGGCCGTCGGCGGTGACGATCTCCGCCTCGATCAGGCCCGCTGCCGCGGTGCCGTAGCGCTTGGAGAAGCTGCCGAACCCGCCGCTCTGCACCAGCCCGGCCACGCCCACCGTGGTGCAGCCGCCGCCCTGCACGTAGCGGCCGCCGCGGGTGGTCACCGCGTCGTAGGCGTCGATCCACATCGCGCCGGCACCTATCGACACCGCCGGCTGCGGCGCCTGCGTGCCGGCACAGCCCTGCCCCGTGAAGGCGTCGTGCAAGCGGATGTCACGCATGTGCCGCGTCCACACCAGCAGCGAATCCGGCGCGTCGGAGGTGCCCTGGTAGCTGTGCCCGCCGCCCTTCACCACCAGGCGCAGGTGGTGCTCACGTGCGAAGTTCACTGCCGCGACCACGTCCGCCGTGCTTTCGGCGGCCACCGCATACGCGCTCGGCTGCGACGTCCACGCGTCGACCCAGCCGCTGGTCTGGGTCAGCGCCGGCTGGTCGCCCAGGTAGAACGGATTGTCCAGGTGCTTCAGCGCCTCGTTGCAGGCGGCGCTGGCCGGTACCGGGCCGCAGCCGGCAAATGGCGACTCCAGCTTGAGCAATCGCCCGCCCACGTCGTGCCTCAGCTGCTCCCAGCTGGCGGCGGAGGGCCACATCGGGTCGCCGGGGCGTACCCGCGAGCGAAAACGCGCCGGCATTGCGGCTGCCGCCCGGGCCACCGCCACCACGCCGCCGGAAAGCAGGCGCGGCAGCAGCGGGATCGCCAGCGCAGCCTTCAGCAGGTCTCTTCGTTTCATCGCATCGTCCTTCCGGAAAGTTCGTGGGAGCGGCGCCACGATGAAACGAACCCACCGCGCACGCCAGCCACCAGTGACGAATGGCACCGACCCGGTGACCAGTGGCGGCAAGTCGGGATGGATGGCTGACACCAGCCGGCCCATAGGCATGCCCAAGGACCGGGCCGGTCAGTCGTGGTGCTCGCGCAGCTGCCGGGGTGTTCCGCCGCGATCCAGCCCACCCCCTTCGAGCCAGCGGCCAGTCTCCGTCCTGGCGCGGGCGATCAGTCGGGCCGCCGCGGAGTAGTCGTACGGCGAGACATCGAGCGGGCACAGGCTCGGCACGATGCGCAGCTCCACCGTGGCATCCGCTGCAAAGCGATCGGCGTCATGCACCAGCTGGCGCGCCACCAGCAGGCTGAGCGCGTGCATCGCGCGCGCGACCGCACCCGACGGCGCCTGCTCGAGCGCACAGGCAAACCCGGTGGGCAGCACGATCACGCGCGTGGCACCGAGGCCGAACGCCACCGAGATCGGCGTGTTGTTGGCCACGCCACCGTCGACCAGCCAGCGTCCGTCGATCTGCACCGGCGGATACACGCCCGGAATCGCGGCACTGGCCAGCACCGCGTCGACCACTGGTCCCGTGGACAGCAGCACCTCCCGTCCGTTCAGCATGTCCGACGCCACCAAGTGGACCGGCAGGGCCGCGTCCTGCAGCTGCCGATAAGGCAGGTGGCGTTCGAGCAGGCGGCGCAGGCCGGACGAATCCACCAGATGGTCGCGTCGGCGCAGCAGGCCGAACACGCTGCCCAGGTTGAACGGAAGCACCTCGCGCCGTGTCAGCGCACACCAGATCCGTTCCAGCTCACGGGCGCCGGCGGCAGTCGGGTCGCCGGCGAAATACGCCGCGTTGATCGCACCGGCCGAGGCGCCGACCAGGAACGCCGGCACCTCGCCCCAGTCAAGCAGCGCCTGCAGCATGCCCACCTCGACCGCGCCGAGGCTGCCGCCACCGGCCAGCACGAAGGCGGTACGCCGCTGCGCACTCCCGACGACCGATTTTGCCTTTGCCATCTCCGCCACCTGCATGAATCGATATTACGGCGCACCCGATCATCTGACGCACACCGTGGCGGCAGGTTCCTCGTGCGGGCCCGCAGCAGGCAATAGGTGGTCGCTGTGCCGTCAGCCGGCCGGCGTGCTCGGCACCAGCACCATCCACGACACGCCAAAACGATCGGCCAGCATGCCGAAGCTGGAGGCGAAGAAGGTGGACATCAGCGGCTGCTGCACCTGGCCGCCATCGGCGAGCGCATCGAACAGGCGCCGCGCCGCGACATCGTCATCGGCGGTGAGCGCCAGCGAGAAGCCGTCGAACTTGGGCTGGCCGCCGCAGAAACCGTCCGAGACCAGCACCTGGCTGGCGCCGATCTGCAGGCAGGCGTGCATCACCTTGTCCGCCGGCGGCTGCGTGCCATCGGGGCACTGGGCGGAGCCGTCAGGGCCATCGGCATAGCGCATCAGCATGACCACCTCGGCGCCGATCGCCTGGCGGTAGAACGTGATGGCCTCTTCGCAGCGGCCGTCAAAGAACAGGTAGGGCTGGACTTGCATGGGGGCATCCTCATCGTGGTTGGCCGAGCCGATACCTCGGCTCGGAAGGATGACGAATGGCCCGAACGCAAATCGACAGCGCTCAGCGCATGCTGCCGCTGTCCAGGTAGCGCTGGTGCCAGGACAACGCCTCGTTCAGCAGGTGCGGCGTGTGCTTGCCGTAGCTGTCGCGGCAGGCGCGGTCGAAGTAGTCCTGCAGCATCGGCCGGTAGTCCGGATGCGCGCACTGCGCGATCACCGCCCGCGCCCGCTGCTTCGGCGACAGTCCGCGCAGATCGGCCAGACCCTGCTCGGTCACCACCAGTCCCACGTCGTGCTCGGTGTGGTCGACGTGGCTGACCATCGGCACGAGCGCCGAGATGGCGCCGTTCTTGGCCGTACTCGGGCTCATGAAGCAGGACAGGAAACCGTTGCGGGCGAAGTCGCCGGAGCCGCCGATGCCGTTGATGATGCGGCTGCCGGCGACGTGGGTGGAATTGACGTTGCCGTAGATGTCGGCCTCGACCATGCCGTTCATCGCGATGCAGCCGAGCCGGCGCACCAGCTCGGCGTGGTTGGACATCTCCTGTGGGCGCAGCACAATGTGCTGGCGGTAGAAGTCGATGCGGCGCACGAACTCCTCCACCCCCTCGGGACTCAGCGACAGCGAGGTGGCCGAGGCCATCGCGATGGTGCCGTCGCCGAGCAGCTCCAGCATGCCGTCCTGGATCACTTCGGTGAACGCGGTCAGGCCGCGGAAGCCGCCCTCGCGCAGGCCACCCAGCACCGCATTGGCGATGTTGCCCACGCCCGACTGCAGCGGCAGCAACTGTTCGCCCAGCCGCCCGGCGGCGATCTCGTGGCGGAAGAACTCCACCAGGTGTTCGGCGATGCGTCGCGACGCCTCGTCCGGCGGCGCGAAACGGCCCAGCCGGTCGGGCGCATCGGTTTCCACCACCGCGACCACCTTGTCCAGGTCGCAGCGCAGGTACGGCTCGCCGATGCGGTCGCCCGGCTGCAACAACGGGATCGGCCTGCGATGCGGCGGCAACGCGGTGCCGTAATAAATGTCGTGCATGCCGTCGAGCCCTTCGGGCTGGCGCCGGTTCACCTCCAGGATCACCTTGTCGGCCAGGTCCAGCCAGGTCTTGTTGTTGCCCACCGAGGTGGACGGTACCAGCCGACCATCCGGCAAGATGCCGGCGACCTCGACCAGCGCCACGTCGATCTTGCCGAGGAAACCGCACCACGCGTACTGCGCCACCTGGCCCAGGTGGATGTCCATGTATTCGATCTGACCGGCATTGATGCGCGCGCGCAGCTCGGGATCGGACTGGTACGGCAGGCGGAAGTCGATGCCGCCCACGCGCGCCAGCGCGCCGTCCAGCTCCGGCGCGGTGGAGGCCCCGGTGAGGATGCGCAGCGCGAACTTGTCGCCGCGCTCGTGCGCCGCGGCGATGCGCGTGGCCAGCGCCAGCGGCACGGCCTTGGGGTAACCGGCGCCGGTAAAGCCGCTCATGCCCACCGTCATGCCCGGCAGGATCAGCTCGGCCGCCTGCTCCGCCGACATGCGGCGCGCGGCCAGGCCGGCATGTGCAATGCGTGTCGTCATGGTTTTCCGAATCGTCAAAAGAGGCTTGGACAGGAAACGGCCGCCGGCGTGATACCCGGATCGCGACGGTGCCAAAAACCCATTCTGGACGCGCAGATGCGGCCCGCCAAGGCGACCTTCGGCGCATGCGTCAAAGCGTCGCCACGCCGCGGTTCTGCAAGCGCAGCGTGATAATGGTCAACGCCGCGCGACATGGCGGCACCGACGACCACCAGATGCGCACCGTGGCTGCCGGTTCCCCGTGTCACCCATCGCAGGTACTCCTCAAGCACGAGTCCGCGCAACGGCTGCGTAGTCAGATCGACACGGCGATCCGCCCCACTTCGGCCAGCACCACGTTGCGTGCGTCGGCATCGGCGGTGGACTCTGCGTAGTACGCCGCCACCAGCAACGGCTTGCGTTGCGGCGGCCAGATGATGGCGACGTCATTGGTGGCGGCATGGTTGCCGCTGCCGGTCTTGTCGCCCACGCGCCAGCCGGCCGGCACCCCCGCGCGCAGGCGCGCGTCACCGGTGGTATTGGCGCGCAGCCATCCGGCCAGTTGCCCGCGCGATGCATCGGACAAGGCCGTCCCCAGCAGCAGCGCGTGCAGGTTCGCCAGCATCGCCGCCGGCGTCGTGGTGTCGCGCGGATCGCCTGGGCGCGCCTCGTTGAGTTCGGTCTCGATGCGATCGAGCCGGCTCACGCCATCGCCGAGGCTGCGCGCATACGCGGTCCATCCCGCCGGCCCGCCCAGGCTGTGCAGCAACAGGTTGCCCGCGGTGTTGTCGCTCATGGTGATCGCGGCATGGCAGAGCTCGGCCATCGTCATGCCCGGCGCGCCGACGCGATGGCTGGTGACCGGCGAATACGTCACCAGCGCGTCCTTGTCGAAAACGACGCGCCGCTCCAGCCTTTCCACGCCGCGATCCACCCGCGCCAGCACCGCGGCCGCCGCCAGCAGCTTGAACGTGCTGCACATCGCGAAACGCTCGTCGACGCGATGGCCGATACGGCGCCCGCTGCCGGTATCCAGAACGGCCACGCCTAGGCGACCGCCATGCCGGCGCTCCAGCGCGACCAGGCGGGCGCTCGCGTCGCCATCGCGCAGGACTTCCAGTGCAAGGGTTGGACGAACCAGCAGCGATGCGGCGCCGATCACGGCACCCTTGAGCAGGCTTCGACGATTCATGGCATGGCCTTCAAGCGGGGAAAGCCGATCCTGCAGGGTAACGCGGGCGCTCCGCGGCGGGAGTTCGGGCAATTCCCGGGCAACCGCGATCACTTGCGCTGGTGCCGCCCGGGCTCCTAGTGTTGCGACGGATCCGGACCATTGCAGGGGAAATTCATGCCGACAGGTTTCACCAAACTCCCGCGCCGGCTGGCGCGACTGCTGCCGCTTGCCCTGCTCGCCTTCGGCCCCGCCACCGGCGCCCACGCCGAGACATCCGAACAGGCGCGCTGGCAGCACGAGGTGCAGGCCGTGACGATCACCCGCGACGACTGGGGCATTGCGCACGTGCACGGCCGCACCGACGCCGACGCGGTGTTCGGCATGGCCTACGCCCAGGCCGAGGACGACTTCAACCGGGTCGAGACGAACTACCTCACCTCACTCGGCCGGCTCGCCGAGGCCGAGGGCGAAGCCGCGCTATGGCAGGACCTGCGGCAGCGGCTGTTCATCGACCCGGTCGAGTTGCAGGCCCTGTACGCGAAGAGCCCCGCCTGGCTGCAGGCGCTGATGAACAGCTGGGCCGACGGACTCAACTATTACCTCGCCACGCATCCGGACGTGCATCCGCGCGTCATCAAACATTTCGAGCCGTGGATGGCACTCAGCTTCAGCGAAGGCAGCATCGGCGGCGACATCGAGCGGGTGTCGCTGAAGCAGCTCGAAGCGTTCTACGGCCGCAACCCCGCCGCGCTGGCACGCGCGGACACGCCGTCCAGTTGGGTCGAGCCCACCGGTTCCAACGGCTTCGCGATCGCGCCCAGGCTCACTGCCGACGGCCACGCGCTGCTGTGGATCAACCCGCACACCTCGTTCTTCTTCCGCTCCGAACTGCAGATGACCAGCGACGCGGGGCTGGATGCCTACGGCGCGGTGACCTGGGGCCAGTTCTTCGTCTACCAGGGCTTCAATCACCACATCGGCTGGATGCACACCTCCACCGGCGCCGACGTGGTCGACGAGTTCGCCGAAACCATCGTGCACCAGGGCGGCAAGCTGTTCTACCGCTACGGCAAGGAGCTGCGGCCGGTCACCACGCGCACGATCCGCGTGGCGTACCGGGCGAAGGACGGCGCGCTGGCCACGCGCAGCTTCGACGCGCACTTCACCCACCACGGCCCGATCGTGCGCGCGGCCGACGGCAGGTGGATCGCCGTGGCGATGATGAACAAGCCGCTGCAAGCGCTCGAGCAGAGCTGGCTGCGCACCAAGGCCAGCGACTACGCCAGCTACCTGAAGGTGGCCGAGCTGAAGGCCAACTCGTCGAACAACACCATCTTCGCCGACGACAAGGGCGAGATCGCATACATGCACCCGCAGTTCATCCCCAGGCGCGACAACCGCTTCGACTATACAAAGCCGGTCGACGGCAGCGATCCGGCCACCGACTGGCAGGGCCTGCATGCGCTCGACGAGGCGCCGCACCTGCTCAACCCGCCCAACGGCTGGATCATGAATACCAACAACTGGCCGTACTCCGCCGCCGGCGCGTTCAGCCCGAAGCAGGCGGACTACCCGCGCTACATGGACAGCTTCGGCGAGAACCCGCGCGGCATCCACGCCACCCGCCTGCTCACCGGCGCGCACGACGTCACGATGGCCTCGCTGATCACCAAGGCGTTCGATTCGTACCTGCCGGCGTTCGCGCGGCAGTTGCCGATCCTGATCGCCGACTACGACTCGCTGCCCGCCAGCGATCCGCTCAAGTCACGCCTGAAAGGTCAGATCGCGCTGTTGCGCGATTGGGATTACCGCTGGGGCATCGCCTCGATGCCGACCACGCTGGCGGTGTTCTGGGGCGACACGCTATGGGACCAGGCCAGCAAGGCCGACACCGCCGAAGGCCTGACGATCTATGACTACATCGCCGACAAGGCCGGTGCGAAGCTGCGCCTGCAGGCGCTGGTCGAGGCATCCGATCGATTGACGAAGGATTTCGGCAGTTGGGGCGTGCCGTGGGGCGAGGTCAACCGCTTCCAGCGCAACGACGGTGCCATCGTGCAGAAGTTCGACGACGCCAGGCCGAGCATCCCGGTGCCGTTCGTCTCCTCGCGCTGGGGTTCGCTGGCCTCGTTCGGCGCGCACCGCTGGCCCGGCACGAAGAAGTACTACGGCACCAGCGGCAACAGCTTCGTGGCGGTGGTGGAGTTCGGCCCGAAGGTCGGCGCGCGTGCGATCACTGCCGGCGGCGAGAGCGGCCACCCGGGCTCGAAGCACTTCAACGACGAGGCCGAGCGCTACACCACCGGCAACCTGCGCACGGTGTACTTCTGGCCCGAGCAGCTCAAGGGCCACACCGAGCGGGTCTACCACCCCGGCGAATGAGCCATCGCGCTACGGGCCGCCGCGTTACGCGGCGGTGCCGAACAGCATGCCCACGCCGGTGGTGACCGCCATCGCCAGCGCGCCCCAGAACGTGATGCGCATGGCGCCGACGCCCATCTTCGCGCCGCCGGCCCACGCCGCCACCGCGCCGAGCACGGCGAGGAATACCAGCGAAGTGGCGAACACCAGCCACAGCAACGCCGTCGCCGGCGCCAGCGCCACCACCAGCAGCGGCAGCGCGGAGCCCACCGCGAAGCTCAGCGCCGAGGCTCCGGCGGCCTGCAGCGGTCGTGCCTTCAGCGCTTCGGTGATGCCCAGCTCGTCGCGGGCGTGGGCATCCAGCGCGTCGTGCGCCATCAGCTGGTCGGCTACCTGCCGCGCCAGCTGCGGGTCGAGCCCACGGCCGACGTAGATCGCCGCCAGCTCGCGATGCTCGGCTTCCACGTCGGCCTGCAGTTCCTGGTGCTCGCGCTCGAGTTCGGCGTGCTCGCTGTCGGCCTGCGAATGCACCGACACGTACTCGCCGGCGGCCATCGACATCGCCCCGGCCACCAGCCCGGCGACACCGGCGACCAGGATGTTCTGCCCGCTGGCGTGCGCTGCCGCCACGCCCAGCACCAGGCTGGCGGTCGACACGATGCCGTCGTTCGCGCCCAGCACCGCCGCGCGCAGCCAGCCGATGCGGTCGGTGCGATGTCGTTCGTGATGGTGTCGGGGCATGGCGATCTCGCAGGTCGGATGGCGGCATTGTGCGCAGGTTTGCGCAGGCCCGTGCAAAAGCTTCTCGTCACCGCCACGGCCGGTGCCCCAGCCATCGCGAAAATTCAGCCGCGGCCGGGGATCTTCAGCCCTCGCTGTACCGCCGGGCGCGCCAGGCCGCGTTCGAGCCACGCGGCGACGTTCGCGAAGCGCTCGAACTCCACCAGCTCGCGCGCCTCGTAGAACGTGATCAGGTTGTTCACCCAGCCCAGCGTGGCGATGTCGGCAATGGTGTAGTCGTCGCCCATGATCCAGCGACGACCGTCGAGGCGGCCATCGAGCACGCCCAGCAAGCGCTTTGATTCGTCGACGTAGCGCTGCAGCGGACGCTTGTCCTCGTACGCCTTGCCGGCGAACTTGTTGAAGAAACCAACCTGGCCGAACATCGGGCCGATCGACGCCATCTGGAAGAACAGCCACTGGATCGTCTCCCAGCGCCGCGCCGCATCGACCGGGATGAACTGGCCGGCCTTGTCCGCCAGGTACAGCAGGATCGCGCCCGACTCGAACAGTGCCAGCGGCTCACCGCCGGGGCCCTGCGGGTCGATGATCGCGGGGATCTTGCCGTTCGGGTTCAGCGCGAGAAACTCCGCCGTGTGAGTCTCGTCCCGCATGATGTCGATCAGGTGCGGCTCGTACGGCAGGCCGGTTTCCTCCAGCATGATCGATGCTTTCACGCCGTCCGGCGTGTTCAGCGAGTAGAGCTGGATGCGGTCGGGATGCTGCGCGGGCCAGCGCGCGCTGATGGGAAAGTCGGACAACCGGGTCACGTGGTGCTCCTGCAGTGTGGGGACCACTGCAAGGTGGGTGCCTGCCCCGGCCGGTTCAACCGCGGAGCATCCGGTGGCGCGCCGACCTCCTGCTTCCGGCGTCCTTACCAGGTCGCCTTCAGTGCGCGCTCGATCTCTTCCAGCGGCGCACGGAACAGCGACTTGTTCAGTTGCTCCACCATCCGCCGGGTGGTTTCCTCGTGCAGCAAGGGACGCATCTGCCCCAGCGTCTGCGGATCAGCCGCCAGTACCAGGTGGGAAAACTCGTTCTTCAGCGCAGCGGCGTTCAGGCGTTGCGCCAGCTGCTTGGCGAAAGTGGCCTCGTCGATCTCGGCGCTGCTCCGCTCGGGCGGCTGGCGCCCGGCCGGGCCGTCGTTGAGGAGATCCTTCGGCCCGACCAGCTTCACCTGTTCGAGCGATACGTTGAGGCCCTTGCCGACGTTGCGCAGGAGGCGCGCGCCGGTGCCATCGGCCACCACGACCCATGCACCCGTGGGAATCTTCTTCATCGGAATCTCCTCGGTGATACGGCGCCCGGGCGACCGCGTGCCGTACCACTCACGCTAGCACCGGGGATGTGATGCCGATGGGAACGGGCCGCGGTTCAGCCTGCCCGCCGCATGCAGCGCTGCCAGCGCTCGTCGACGCGTTTCGCGAACCACGCGGTGGTCAGCTTGCGGGTGATCTTCGGGCTCTCCAGCGTGATGCCGGGCAGCACCGCACGCGGCAGCGGCCTGCCCTCGCTGCGTTCGGCCAGCGCGAATACCCGGGCGTAGAGCTGGCTGTCGGCGAAATCCTGGCGCGTGCCCTGCTCCAGCGCACGGTGGATCGCCGGGTCGCCCATGTCCAGCCGTGCGGCCAGCGAACGCACGGCCAGCTCGGTCGCACCGGGCGGATCGCCGAAGCCGGCATCCGGCGGCAGCAGGTCGCCGTCCAGCGCCAGCGGGATGCCCGAGGCGATGCTGACCGCCCGCTGGAACGCGGCATTGCGGCTGGCATACCAGCCGGCGTTGAAATCGGCGTAGCGGTAGATCGGTTGCGCATAGTCCACCGGGTAACCGAGCAGGTGCGCGATGCCGAAGTACATGCCGCCGCGCCGGCTGAACACCTCGTCGCGGATCGAACCCTGCACCGGATACGGGTAGTCCCGGGCATGCGCCTCGGCGAACGCGATGCTGACCTGCATCGGCCCGCCGGTATGCACCGGGTTGAAGTTGCCGAACAAGCGCCGGCCCAGCGGCACCATGCCGATGAAGTCCTGGAACATCCGGCTCAGGTCCCTCTCGGTGCGCGCGGCCGTCAGTCGTTCGCTGTAGCGCCTGCCGTCCGGCGACTTCAGCCACAGCGCCGCATCCACCACGAATCCCGGCACGTGTTTCGCCGCGGCGCGACGGTCGATCTCCCGCCGGGCGATCTGCGCCAGCCCCGGCACCACCGGATCGACCTGGAAGCCCGACTCCTGTTGCGCCACCGCCAGTACCGCGCACAGGTTCGAGCCGGTCGGCGCGATGCCCTGTGCCGCGAACGCGACCTGGATGTCGGTGGCCCAGCCTTCGCGATCGCCCGCGTCGGCCGGCATCAGCCGCACGATCTGCGCGCGCACCTGCGCCGGACTGCGCGGCGCTTGCGTGTGCTGGGCAGCGCAGCCGGCCAGCAGCGCCACGGCCAGCCATGCAGTCCATGCCGCCAGGCGACGACTCACGCCGGCGCCCGCTGCAGCGACCAGAAGCCGATGTCGCGCCGGTGGACATAACCCATCTGCTCATACAGCGATTTCGCGCGCCGGTTCTGGTGGCTCACGTGCAGGAACGGCAGGCGGCCGCGCTCGAGGTTGTCGTTCGACAGCAGCGCCAGCAGGCGGCGCGCGTAGCCGCGGCCGTTGAAGTCGGGGTGCGTGCAGACCGCGCTGATTTCCTGCTGTGCGTCCATGCCCAGCCGCTCGCCGATCATCGCCGCCAGCCGACCGTCCTGGTAGATGCCGAAATAGCGGCCCAGCTCCATCGTGCGCGGGCGGAAATAGTGCGGATACACCAGCGCGGTCAGCGCCAGCACGTCGGCGCGATGCACCTCGGTCAGCTCGATCACCGGCGGCCCGTCGATCACCGCGGTCGGCGTCGGGCAGATCATCTGCGCCAGCGGCGCGAATGCATCGAGCGCCCAGCCGTGCGGCAGAGTGGGTGCCACGCCAAGCAGGTAGACGGATTCGCCCGCGCCGACCAGCGACGCGATCGCCGCGGCCACGTCGGCCTGCGCACTCGCCACGCCCAGGAACGGAGCGAACTCCGCCGGGTAACGCGCCGCCTCGCCGCGGCGCAGCGCGATGGCCTGGTGCCGGCTGCGCAAGGCGAACCAGAACGGGTTGTCGAGTTCCGCAGCGATCATGTTCATGCCATGGCTGGTCTGCCGCACAGCTTGCCACGTGGACCGGCCGATGGCGGTGCCCGCGATCAGATGATCGGGAAGATCCAATGCAGGGTCACATACACCAGGATTTCCGCCGTGACGAACACGGCGAAGCCGAGGCAGAATTTCCCCACCGGCTTTTCATGCCAGAGCTTGTAGGTATCTTCGAGCGCTGTCCCCGCTGCAACATGCCCGTTTGCGTCGGTGCCTGCAGCCTTGCCTGTGCCCATGTGCATGTCCTTCTACTGGAAGTCCGAGCAAGCGTGGAAGATGTCTGTCGACGCTCATCATCCGCCACCCGGGGAAAGTGGGGCAAGCCCCCGCTCCATCGCCTGCGCCGGCCCTGTTTTTCCAGCGGTCCCATACCCATATTCCGCGCATGACCCCGTTGCAGCGATTCATCGAAGCCCATCCGCGCCTGTTCGTGCTCACCGGCGCGGGCTGCAGCACTGACTCGGGCATTCCCGACTATCGCGACCGTGACGGTCAGTGGAAACGCCCGCCACCGGTGAATTACGCCGCCTTCATGCATGAACCGGCCACACGCCAGCGCTACTGGGCGCGCAGCATGGTCGGCTGGCGGCGCTTCGGCAGCGCCTTGCCGAACGTCGCGCATCACGCGCTGGTCGCACTGGAACGGCACGGCCGGATTGAACTGCTGGTGACGCAGAACGTGGACCGCCTGCACCAGCGCGCCGGCAGCGAGCGCGTGCTCGACCTGCACGGCCGCCTCGACGAAGTGCGCTGCATGAACTGCGACTGGCGGCTGGCCCGCCACGCGTTCCAGCGGCTTCTGGTCGAGCGCAATCCGGCCTGGGCGCAACTCGATGCCGCCGATGCGCCGGACGGCGACGCCGACCTGGAAGGCCACGACTTCGCCTCGTTCGACGTGCCGCCCTGCCCGCACTGCGGCGGCATCGTGAAACCGGACGTGGTGTTCTTCGGCGAGGCGGTGCCGCGCGAGCGCGTGGAAGCCGCCACGCGCGCCTGGCAGGCCGCCGATGCGGTGCTGGTGGTCGGCTCCTCGCTGATGGTTTATTCCGGCTACCGCTTCGTTGACGCCGCGGCGCGTGCAGGCAAGCCGGTCGCCGCGGTGACGCTGGGCCGTACCCGTGCCGACGCGCTACTCACGCTGAAGGTCGACGCGCCCTGCCACGAGGCGCTGGCGTTCCTGCAGACGGGCAAGCGGCCGGAAACTGCACTGCGCGAGTAACGCAACGCTTCAGCCGGGGCCGCAAGCTGCGGAAACCATGCGGCCTCGCCGGAATTCACCCGGCATCAAAACCACTCTCCAAAGCAACCAGGAAGTTGCATTTCCCATGCTGCCGACGCAGGCTCACCTGCAACCGGGAGGTGGCATATGAACGACCGCATCGAGAAACGCATCCAGCTGAAGGCACCGGTATCGCGCGTATGGCGGGCGCTGACCGACCATCGCGAATTCGGCGCATGGTTCCGCGTCGCCCTGTCCGGACCGTTCGAGCCCGGCCGGGAATCCGTCGGCCACATCACCTGGCCCGGTTACGAGCACATCGTCTGGCGCGCCGTGGTGCAGGCGATGGAGCCGGAGCGGCTGTTCAGCTTCACCTGGCATCCCTATGCCATCGAGCCGGGCGTGGACTACTCCGCCGAGCCGCCGACCCTGGTCGAGTTCCGCCTCGAACCGCACGGCGACGGCACCGTGCTGACCCTGGCCGAGTCGGGTTTCGCCGACATCCCGGTCGATCGCCGCGCCGAGGCGTTCCGCATGAACGACGACGGCTGGGGCATCCAGATGGAGAACATCCGCCAGCATCTCGAAGGCACCGCCGCCGCAGCCGGCCATGGCGGCTAGCGCACAGGCACGCCTGGCGCGGCGGTCGCGGCGGGCTGCCACCGTGTTCGCCGCGCTCGGCGACTGCACGCGGCTGGCGCTGGTGGTCCGGCTGTGCGACGGCTCGCGCCAGTCGATCACCCAGCTCTGCGACGGCCAGTCGCTGACCCGGCAGGCGATCAGCAAGCACCTGCGCGTACTCGAGGATGCCCGCCTCGTGCGCAGCGAGCGCGCAGGCCGCGAAAGCCTGTACGCGCTCAACCCGCAGCCGATCGCGGAACTGCGCGACTACATCAACCTCGTGTCGAGCCAGTGGGACAGCGCGCTGGCACGGCTGAAGGCGTTCGTGGAGGAATGAGCCGGCGGCTCAGCTGGTGTGGTCCAGGATGATCTTCCAGCCGTCGGCGGTCTTCTCCCACAGCAGCGAGAACACGCCATCGTCCTGGGCCACCTCGCCGTGCGCCGCGCGATCGAGGTGGAAGCGGCCGGTCACCGCGGCGTAGCGCACCTCGCCGTCGGTGCCGGGCAGCAGGCGCACGTCCAGTTCGAAGAACGTGAGCCGGCCCATCTGCTGCGCCGTGGCGTAGTGCTTGCGGTAGCCGTCGAGAATGGTGCGATAGCCCTTGCGCACCTTGCTGCCGACGAAGGTGGTGTCAGGCGCGTCCTTGTAGCCGCGCATGTAGTTCGCCACGTCGCCGCGGTTCCACGCCACCGCCTGTTGCGCCATCACCTGGCGGATCGCGGCGGCATCGTCGCCGCCCGCCCGGGCCGGAACGGCAACCGCCCAACCAGCCATCACCACGAGCAACCCGCACAGGAGGAAAAATCTTTGCCCGTTCATCGCGTACTCCGTTGCGTGTCATGGCCGGATGGCATTCCGGAGCAAGGTTGCCTTGATCCGCAAGGGCCGACAAGAGCGAGTCGCCTCCTTCACGCGGAAATGCAATCGCGTCCGGTTCCATGTCGATCCGGTCCACGCCCGTTCGTCACAACCATGAAGGCGACCGTTGCGGCCGCCATGCTCCCAGGGAGACAGCCATGTCCTACATCGACGGTTTCGTGATCGCCGTACCCCACGCCAACCGCAACAAGTTCATCGAGCACGCCAGGACCTTCGACCCCATTTTCCTGGAGTACGGCGCCACCCGGGTGCTGGAGTGCTGGGGCGACGACGTGCCCGAGGGCAAGCTCACCGACTTCCACCGCGCCGTGCAGGCGCAGCCGGATGAATCGGTGGTGTTCTCCTGGATCGAGTGGCCGGACAAGGCCACCCGCGACGCCGGCATGGAGAAAATCATGCATGACCCGCGCATGCCCGCGGCCAGCGACATGCCGTTCGACGGCAAGCGCATGATCTTCGGCGGCTTCATGCCGGTCGTGAACCTGCCGGCGTAGCCACATCGACCGCTTTCATCCCGCCCGTCCGGCGGGCGGAGCGCGAACCCCTCACTCTTGCCACGGGAATCACCATGACCACCCACACCGTCCGCCTGCACCGCGTGCTGCGCGCACCGCCGGAACGTGTCTACCGTGCCTTCCTCGACGCCGACGCCAAGGCCAAGTGGCTGCCGCCGAACGGCTTCACCGGCAAGGTGCACCATCTCGACGCCAGGGTCGGCGGCAGCTACGCGATGTCCTTCACCAACTTCGCCACCGGCCAGAGCCACCGCTTCGGCGGCACCTACGTCGAACTGGTGCCGCACCAGCGCATCCGCTACACCGACCGTTTCGACGACCCCGACCTGCCGGGCGAGATGAGCGTCACCGTCACCCTCAAGGCCGTCTCCTGTGGCACCGAGCTGCACATCGTGCAGGAAGGCCTGCCCGCGGTCATACCACTCGAACCGTGCTACCTGGGCTGGCAGGAATCGCTGGTGCTGCTGGGCAAACTGGTGGAAGCGGACATCCCGGACTGACCGGCGCGTCAGCAGCCATCTGCCGGCGTGGCCGCGTACGCTGGAGATGTCGGGGCTGCTGTGGCTAGATGGGCCGTGCGGAAAACCGGGGATGCTCCGCCGGGCATTGCCCACGACACCTTTCCACGCGAGGAACCCGTCCATGATCTATCCACGACAACTCCCCGCCACCGGCAGCTGCCGCTGTGGCCGCGTGCGTCTGCGCGTCAGCAAGCCGGCCATGCTTACCATGGCGTGCCACTGCCACGGCTGCCAGAAGATGACCGGCAGTGCGTTTTCGCTATCGCTGGCGATGCCCGCCGACGGCGTGGAGGTGATCGAAGGCGAACTGGTCTGCGGCGGCCTGCAGGGGGAACACAGCCACCTGTACTGCGCGTTCTGCAAGTCGTGGGTGATGACCCGCCCGGCAGGGCTCGACTGGCTGCTCAACCTGCGCCCCTCGGTGCTCGACCCGCACGAAGACTTCGTGCCGTTCATCGAAACCTGCACCGACGCCCGGCTCGCCTGGGCGTCGACCCCGGCGAAACACAGCTATGCCGGCTTCCCGCCGATGGAGGCCTACCAGCCGCTGGTCGAGGCCTTCGCCGCCGAAACCGCGGATGCCTGACTGGCGCGCCCGAAAAGCCGGGCCAGCCCGGTTTCGTGCCCATCGCCATCGCCGCTGACGGAGCATCGCATGCGCCTGCACATCCTGTCAGACCTGCACCTGGGCGTGCACGGCATGCCACCACCCGAAGTGGTGGCGGACGTGACGATCCTTGCCGGCGACATCCGGCGCCCGGCATCCGACGCGATGCAGTGGGCGGCCGGCCTGGGGCGCCCGGTGCTGTATGTCCCCGGCAATCACGAGTTCTACGGCGGTTCGATCCCGGAGGTGCGCCAGGCACTGGCCCGCAGCGCCCGCGAACACGGCGTCCGGCTGCTGGACCAGGCCGTGCAGGTGATCGACGGCGTGCGCTTCGTGGGCACCACGCTGTGGACGGACTTCGCGCTGTTCGGCGCCGAAAACAAGAGCCTGGCAATGACGCAGTCGGCAAAGTTCATGCGCGACTTCACCGTCATCCGCAACGCCGACAGCAGCGCGTTCACCCCGGCCGACGCCTGCGCGCTGTTCGCCGAACAATACGCATGGCTCGCCACCGCGCTGGATGAACCTTTCGCCGGGCCAACCGTGGTCGTCACCCACCATGCGCCGACCCCGCGCAGCGTGCATCCGCGCTTTGCCGATACGCCAGTCAGCGCCGCCTTCGTGTCCGACTGCAGCGCACTGATGGGCCGCGCCGCACTGTGGGTCCACGGCCACACCCACGACAGCTTCGACTACACCGTGAACGGCAC
The DNA here is from genome assembly GCF_030291135.1 of Rhodanobacter thiooxydans. Lineage (NCBI taxonomy): Bacteria > Pseudomonadati > Pseudomonadota > Gammaproteobacteria > Lysobacterales > Rhodanobacteraceae > Rhodanobacter > Rhodanobacter thiooxydans. The sequence goes on from NZ_CP127409.1 coordinate 2,055,963, forward strand.
CCGCGTGGTGTGCAATCCGCGCGGCTACGGCTCCGACGGGGTGAACGAGAACCCGCATTTCGACCCGTGCCTGTGCATCGAGGTGGCGGCAGGCCGCCAAGCGGCGTAATGCGGCGGCGTCATGTCGATCTGCACGCCCGCCGTTCGTCGGTAGCAGGAAGAGCCGCTTCCCCGACCGACTCAGGAGCACCGGCATGATGAACAAGAACACGATCTGTCTCTGGTACGACGGCGCCGCGCTGGAGGCGGCGACGTTCTACGCCGCGACGTTCCCGGACAGCCGCGTGGGCGCCGCCCATCGTGCGCCGGGCGACTATCCGGCGGGCAGGCAGGGCGACGTGCTGATGGTCGAATTCACGGTCATGGGCATCCCGTGCCTGGGCATGAATGGCGGCCCCGGCGTGCCGCACAACGAATCGTTCTCGTTTCAGGTGGCCACCGAGGACCAGGCCGAAACCGACCGCCTGTGGAACGCGATCATCGACCACGGCGGCCAGGCCAGCGCCTGCGGCTGGTGCAAGGACAAGTGGGGCCTGTCGTGGCAGATCACCCCGCGCGCACTGATGGCAGCGGTCGCCGACCCCGACCCGGCCGTGGCAAAGCGCGCATTCGAGGCGATGATGACGATGACGAAGATCGACATCGCCGCGATCGAGGCCGCCCGGCGCGGCTGACACACCCCGACCATTCGTGCCGGGCGCCGCCCGCGCAACGATGACGCCATGCCATCACCCGGAGTTTTCCGATGTCCCCCATCATCACGGCTTTTGAAAGTTCACCCGATCGCGGCCAGGGCCTCGCGCGCGACATGCGCGTGCGCTGGGCGCTCGAGGAAGTGGGCCAGCCTTACAACGTTCGTCTTGTTTCGTTCAAGGCGATGAAGGAACCGGCGCATCGCGCGCTGCACCCGTTCGGGCAGATCCCCACCTACGAGGAAGACGGGCTCGCCCTGTTCGAGTCCGGCGCCATCGTGCTGCACATCGCGAAGCAGCACGCGGGCCTGCTGCCGGACGAGGCGAACGCCCGGGCGCGCGCCGTCATGTGGATGTTCGCCGCGATCAACACGGTGGAACCGCCGATCCTCGAACTGCAGACCGCCAAATTCGCCGAGGGCGACAAACCCTGGACCGCCGAACGCCTGCCGCTCATCAAGCAGCGCATCCGTCACCGGCTGGACGAGCTTGCGGTTCGCCTCGGCGACGCCGACTGGCTCGACGGCGCGTTCAGCGCAGGCGACCTGATGATGATGCACACCCTCCAGCGGTTGAAGCCCTCGGGCCTGCTTGGCGACTACTCGAATCTCGCCGCCTACGTCGCCCGTGGCGAAGCAAGGCCCGCATACAAACGTGCCTTCGCCGCCCAACTGGCGGTGTTCACCGGCAAGCCGCCGGCCGGCTGACAGGGTGCGCCACAGGGCCGTGGATGCGACGGGTCCACGACACCGGGGCTCCGTCCCTTTGGCCCAGACGGCAGACCCTAGCGTGCGCGGCAATGGCGATCGATGTACTCGGCCTGGGTCGGCATCGTCGTCACGACCTGCTCCATCATCTGCCGCAGCTCGGCCAGCCGGCTCGGTGCGTCGATGGTGGTGCGCAGGTCCACCAGCGGGTCGTAGCGCGCGGGCCAGACTTCCTGGCCGATCATCACCGCCAGCCAGTTCGGGTTCTGGAACAGCTCCAGCGGCTCGGCCACGGTGCGGCCGCAACTGCGGAACTGGTCGAGCTTGTATTGCAGCGTGTCGGGAATCGCCATCGCGCGGCAGTCGCGCCACAGCGGGGCGTCGTCGCGCGTCGTGGCGTGGTAGTGCAGGATCAGGAAGTCGCGGATGCGCTCGTGCTCGGCATGCGTGATGCGGTTGAATTCGCGCGCGGCCAGCGGATCGAAGTCGCGGTCGGGGAACAAGGCCAGCAGGCGCGACAGCGACGACTGCACCAGGTGGATGCTGGTCGACTCCAGCGGCTCCATGAAGCCGGCCGCCAGGCCCAGCGCCACGCAGTTGCGGTTCCAGGCAAGCCGCCGCCGCCCGGTGACAAAGCGCAGCAGGCGCGGTTCCGCCAGCGCCTCGCCTTCGAGCCTGGACAGCAGCAGCGCCGTCGCCTCGTCATCACTGATGTAACGGCTGCCGTAGACCATGCCGTTGCCCATGCGATGCTGCAGCGGAATGCGCCACTGCCAGCCCGCCGCATGCGCCGTGGCGCGGGTGTACGGCACCGGCGCCTCGCCGTGCGCGCTCGGCACGGCCACCGCGCGGTCGCACGGCAGCCACTGCTCCCAGCTCTCGTAGCCGGTCTTCAGGGCGCCCTCGATCAGCAGGCCGCGGAAACCGGAGCAGTCGATGAACAGGTCGGCCTCCAGCACCGCGCCGCCGGCCAGCGTCACCGATTCGATGAAGCCGTCCCCGCCGCGCAGCGTGACGTCCACCACCTTGCCTTCCGTGCGCACCACGCCGCGCTGTTCGGCGTAGCCGCGCAGGAAGCGCGCGTACAGGGTGGCGTCGAAGTGGTAGGCGTAGTCGAACGTGGCCTGCACGTGCTGGCGCCCGCCCGATGGCCGCTCGAACCGGCCCTTGCGCGCGGCCACCCAGGCAAGGGCGTAATCCTGCAGTGGCGTGGTATCGCCGCGGGCGCGCTCGCGCAGCCAGTACTGGTGCAGCGGCACCGCGTCGAACGACATGCCGATCTGCCCGAAGGGATGGAAATAGCGGTGCCCCAGGCTGCTCCAGTCGACGAACTCGATGCCGAGCTTGAACGTGCCCTGGGTGGCGGCGACGAACGCGTTCTCGTCGATGCCGAGGATCTGGTTGAACAACTTGATCGGCGGCAGCGTCGCCTCGCCGACGCCGATGGTGCCGATCTCGTCGGACTCCACCACGTCGATGCGGCAGTTGCCCTGCAGCCCCCTCGCCAGCGCGGCGGCGGCCATCCAGCCAGCGGTGCCTCCTCCAACGATCACGATGCGGCGGATACGGCGGTCGGTCATGGCGCGAGGGCGGTGGCGGGCGGGAATGCCCTTGCATCTTTACCGGAAGCGGGGAGGCCCGCAAACCCCCGGAGCCATCGCGTCTGCCTTGCTCCGCCTTCCCGCAGAGAAAAGGGGGACGTACCCAGTCAAGCCAGTCGACCTGGCGTGCCGGCAAGGGTCACCGCCGGGATCCAATTTGCCACGTCCCGTTTAATTGGCAGGAATGGCTGCGGGGTCCATCCAGAACGGCCCCCACACATGCCCGTCGGGATCGGTCAGGTCGCGGCCGTACATGAAGCCCAGGTCCTGCACCGGATTGATGTCCGCGGTGCCGCCGTGGGCGGCGGCCGCCGCGTTCATGGCATCGACCGCCGCGCGGCTGTCCAGCGCCAGCGCCAGCGACACCTCGCTCGACGTCGCCGGGCAAATCGGGCGCTCGGTGAACGTGCGCCACTTGCCATGCGTCAGCAGCATCACGTAGATCGCCTCGCTCCACACCATGCAGGCGGCCGTGTCGTCGGTGAACTGCGGATTGTTGGTGAAGCCCAGCGCTTCGTAGAAGGCCATCGAGGCAGCCAGGTCGGCGACTGGCAGGTTGACGAAGATCATGCGGTTCATGGCGATTCCATTTCGGTGAGGTGCCCATGCAACGAACGGCGAGGCTGGAAATCGACAAGTTACGCAGCTATCCGGAACGGGTTCCGGAGACCTTCCCGCCGCTTCCCGACGGGAGGAAGTGAACCGGGCACCGTTGCCCTCATCGGGCATGCGTTGCCCTGACCTTAATTGACGCGCCCGAAAAAGCCGGGCCACCTCAACCTGACCCTGTTTTTTGCCCTTGAAAATTGTCCCTGACACCTTTACGGTTCTGGGCTCACCGCCGCCCTCACCGGGGCGCCTTCGACCGTTCTCCAGCCGATCACCAGGAGAAAACGCCCAAGCGCGAAGGCCGCAGGCTTGCACGCAAACCAACAACCCTGAAGCGCAAGGTTCGAAGCATTGGACCGCGAGGGTCATCCACCTCGCACGCAAGGTTCAAACCCTCGTGCGCAACGATTCGACGGAGCGGTCGGCGTTTCGGACGGCCCACGCGGCACGGATGCGCCGGCACCGGACGTCACGTCTCGTCGGTGCAGGGTTCCGGCACTACGCCCGGTGCCACCGTCATCACGTCCTGCCAGGCCGGGTTCTTCAGATAACGCGCACGGACGTAGGGGCAGAACGGAATGATCCGGAAGCCCTGCCCGCGCGCGTCGGCGATCAGCCGATCGACCAGCGCCGACGCCGCGCCGGTGCCCTTCAGGCTCTCCGGGGACAAGGTGTGGTCCGCGCTGATCAGCCCCGGCCCGCGATGCGTGAAAACCAGTTCGGCTTCGGCCTCGATACCGGTCACCGTTGCGACATAGCGGCCATGCCGGCCATGTTCTTCCCGGGTGATGTGAACGTCAGTCATGGCTCGACTCCTGGGCTTGAACCCGTGGGGATGGCAGCAGTGTGCCATGCGCACGCTGGTCGGCCACCGACGTGCCGCCGCTGGCGCGCCCAACGGGCCAGTCGAATTTTCCAGGGCCCAGGAAGTGAACCTGATCTGGCCCCGTTTTTGAGCACCGTGAACACGCCGAAAATGTCCCTGCCAAAAAAAGTCCCTGACACCTCTTTCTGCAGTCTTCGCCCTGGTTTCGCCCATGGATTTAATTCGCCACGTCCCGTTTAATCGTTTAATCTGAACGGTGACTGGCGCGATCTTGGCGCCGCATGAAACATAGCGGCTGGTGGTCAACGACAAAACGGGCGCCTACTCCTGGCGATCACCGGGGAAGAGCAAGTGCGGGCCTATTGACTACGGATGGCGAAATGGTGACCTCTGTTTTTTTTAAATTATATACGAGTCAGTCGCCCCTATTTCTGATCTTGTCGATAGATATTCTGACGCCGATAAAGCTACTCGCCATGAAGCGCCGAACCCGGGGTATGAGCGTGACTTCTTGTTGTGAGACGCGTTCAATCATCCGAGCCACCTCAGCGCGCTGCTTGGACGTCAAGTCTTCCAAGCCTCCGCTACGCCCCAATTCCTCACGAATTCTCTGGCGATTCGCGCGGGCCAATCGGCCTTGCTCATACTGGTTGTACGCCGAAGAAACCGAAAGCACTGCACTTGGAAGGTACTTCAGCACTAACCACATAATCACGAGCGGGGAGGAGTTGGTGGCGACGCCGAGCGCCTCCCGGGCTATTAGCTCCCACGAGCCTTGCTGACATTTAGCAAACTTGAAGTGTCCAGTCTGGCGACGAGAGTAAGAACGAAAGTCCTTATGTGATCGACCGTATATACGATCAATAAATTCTAAAAACGCCGCAAAATCTCTTGCGACAATATTTTCTGCTGAGATGCTCACAATAAGGTGCAAATAAGCGTCGCTGGAAACCTCATCAATCTCGGGCAAGACACTCTTCGTAATAGCACGAACCGAGGAATGAGAGATAGCAATGAGCTGACCAGTCATCTTGGCAATCCATTAGAAGATGGAAACATGACAGAGAAATGAGAGCATGTAAAAAATTGTGCAGCCGAGGCTATGATTACACAGATGAATTCACCTTCAGGGCAAAAAGAACCTTATTCACTGAAGCGCCACGCACCGCCTGAGTAAAAACTCGCTCACCTTCACCACCGACAGCACCAACCGTAGAACTCCTTGCACGTCCTCCTAGACAAAATCCGGTTCGTTTGAAAACGATGGGGGCCGAAGCCCCCATCGTCCTTAGCAGCGAACCAAAAAGCAAAAATAGTCAGCCGTTTTCGGGTAGACCAATTTGCCGGTCCGATAGTGCTTGAAGCACTTAACGAACACCCACCGATACCCCGGTGGAGGGGGAGGACGTGACCCAGTCATGGGCTTTGCTCCAGGCGCTCCTTGACACTTCAGCCATCCCCACATCAGACTTTAGTTGTTGACACCGAAGACTGAGGGAAAGGTAAAGCTCCCTTGGGGCAGCGCCAGATGCACCCCTTGGAATTCGGAGCCGCCTACTGCTCGAAACAGTAGGCGGCTTTTTTATTGTTCATCCAAACGTTGCACCAGAACCTTTTTCACCTTCTTTAGCATCGCTTCGACGATCAGCAAGTCCTCTTCTTCAGCAACGACGATCGTAGAGTTCAGCCCAGGACCCTTGAATGTGATCGCGTAGTCGGTGGGGCCAAGCGGCTCTACCTTGGCTGCAACCGGATTGGGGGAGACAGCAACCTGACTTTCGTCATCATCAGCGGAGCTACTTTCTGGCTCGGCTAAGTCACTTGATGATGTCATGGTAGCCAAGACGTTCCCTGCTTCGATAATTCCGGCTTGATCGGCGCCTTCCAAAAAGTACGCGCTGACCTTAGATGCCTGATCTTGAGGAACGTCAAACTCCCTAATCAACAGCTTCCCGAAGTGCTCAACCGGTAGCGGCTTTCCCTCGAAGCGCTTGTAAATTGCAAGAAACATGGGAGGCGACAGCAACGCAGCCCGTAGAGCATTGCGCTTCTCGACGTCGTTGTACGCCAGCTTGTAATCACGGTAGACCTGTTGAACCGCCAGCCTGCCGCCTTTTGAGCTAATCAATCCATACTTGGTTGCCGCTGATATCAACGCCGTGAAAGCTCCGCCCTCTTTCCGGTTCAAGCGCTCTGCCGCCATCAAAGCTGTACTAGAGCCACCCAAACTGCTCACGGCATCGGCAAGTTCGATGCTGTTCAATAACGAAGCTCGTGGGTAATCGACAATCTTAGGCATGGCAGCGTCTCCAGTTTTATCTAGCTTAACTAGCTAAAAACCAGAAGTCAACTACAGCTGCTAGTAGCTAATAACGAGAGGTCACACCTTGACCGTTACGTCATCGGCAACTTCAGCCCCATCTCCCTCGCACACTCCACCGCCACCTCATACCCCGCATCCGCATGCCGCATCACCCCGGTTCCCGGGTCATTCCACAACACCCGCGCAATCCGCTCATCCGCTTCCTTGGTCCCGTCGCAAACGATCACCACCCCGGAATGCTGCGAATACCCCATCCCCACCCCGCCGCCATGATGCAGCGACACCCACGTTGCACCACCAGCCACATTCAACATCGCATTGAGCAGCGGCCAGTCGGACACCGCATCCGAGCCATCCTTCATCGCCTCGGTCTCGCGGTTCGGTGAGGCCACCGAGCCGGAATCCAGATGATCGCGACCGATCACCACCGGCGCCTTCAGCTCGCCGTTGCGCACCATTTCGTTAAACGCCAGCCCCAGCTTGTCGCGCAGACCCAGGCCGACCCAGCAGATACGCGCCGGCAATCCCTGGAAGCTGATGCGCTCTTTCGCCATATCCAGCCAGCGATGCAGGTGCTTATCGTCGGGGATGAGTTCCTTGACCTTGGCGTCGGTCTTGTAGATGTCTTCCGGATCGCCGGACAGCGCGACCCAGCGGAACGGGCCGATGCCTCGGCAGAACAGCGGGCGTACGTAGGCGGGGACGAAGCCGGGGAACGCGAATGCGTTTTCGCAGCCCACGTCCTTGGCCATCTGGCGGATGTTGTTGCCATAGTCGAAGGTGGGGATGCCTTGCGCGTGGAACGCGAGCATCGCGTCCACGTGGGTCTTCATCGACAGCTTGGCGGCGCGCGCGGTGCCGACCGGATCGGACTTGCGCCGCTCGAACCACTGCTCGACCGTCCAGCCCTGCGGCAGGTAGCCGTTGACCGGGTCATGCGCGCTGGTCTGGTCGGTGACGGCGTCGGGGCGCACGCCGCGGCGCACGAGTTCCGGCAGCACGTCGGCGGCGTTGCCGAGCAGCGCGATGGATTTCGCCTCGCCGGCTTCGGTGTACTTCCTGATGCGTGCCAGCGCGTCGTCGAGGTTCGTGGCCTGCTCGTCGACGTAGCGGGTCTTCAGGCGGAAGTCGATGCTCTTCTGCTGGCACTCGATGTTGAGGCTGCAGGCGCCGGCCAGTGTGGCGGCCAGCGGCTGCGCGCCGCCCATGCCACCGAGACCGGCAGTGAGGATCCAGCGTCCCTTGAGCGAGCCGTGGTAGTGCTGGCGGCCCATCTCGACGAACGTCTCGTAGGTGCCCTGCACGATGCCCTGCGAGCCGATGTAGATCCACGAGCCGGCCGTCATCTGGCCGTACATCATCAGGCCCTTCTTATCGAGCTCGTTGAAGTGCTCCCAGGTGGCCCAGTGCGGCACCAGGTTGGAGTTCGCGATCAGCACGCGCGGCGCGTCGGCATGCGTGCGGAACACGCCGACCGGCTTGCCGGACTGCACCAGCAGGGTCTCGTCGTCGTTCAGTGCGCGAAGGGATTTCAGGATCGCGTCGAAGCACTCCCAGTTGCGCGCGGCGCGACCGATGCCGCCGTACACCACCAGCTCCGCCGGGTTCTCCGCCACCTCCGGATCGAGGTTGTTCTGCAGCATGCGGAACGGCGCCTCGCTGAGCCAGCTCTTGCAGGAAAGCTCGCTGCCGCGCGGCGCGCGGATGGTGCGGGTGGTGTCGATGCGGGTGGGTGCGTTCATCACGAAGGGCTCCGGTGAGTCAGACCACCGAGTATAGGTCAGCGGCCGGCGCACCCGAACGGTGGCCCCCGGGGCTATAAGCAGGCGTCGAGCCGAATCGACAAGCCGCATGTAACGAAGTGCCGCCACAGAGCGAAGACCTGACGGCACGGCCAGGAAACCCACCGCCGCGCCTTCCCCGATCACACGAGGCCCTGCGGCCAGGAGTCGAGCATGCACGATCCCGCCCCACCCGATTCGCCGGCTCGCCGGTTCGGATCATGGACCCTGATCGCCGCAGCCGTCGCGGTCGCCGCCGTCGCGTTCGGCTACGTCGGCGGCTGGCTGGCGCCGCAGCGGCTCACGCCGGAAAAACTGGTGGACCAGTTCCAGCACAACGCCGGCACGTTCGTCGGCTACCGTCGCAACCACGCGAAGGGCGTCTGCGTGACGGGTTATTTCGACAGCAACGGCCAGGCGCAGGCGTACTCCATGGCGCAGGTGTTCGCACCCGGGCGCACGCCGGTGGTCGGCCGCTTCGCGCTCCCCGGCAGCAATCCGTACGCGCCGGACGGCAGCGTGCCGATCCGCAGCATGGCGCTGCGCTTTGCGCTCGCGAACGGGCAGCAATGGCGCACCGGCATGAACAGCATGCCGGTATTCCCGGTCGCCACGCCGCAGGCGTTCTTCGCGCAATTGCAGGCGCAGCAGCCTGATCCGGCCACCGGCAAAGCGGACCCGGCGAAGGTGGCCGCGTTCTTCGCCGCGCATCCGGAAACCGCCGCGTTCCGCGCCTGGGCGAAGACGGCGGAACCGTCCGCCAGCTTCGCAACCGAAAGCTACTGGAGCCTCAACGCGTTCGTGTTCGTCGACGCGAACGGCAAGCGCCAGCCGGTGCGCTGGCGCATGGTGCCGGAAGCGACTGACGCCGGCAGCGGGTTGAACAAGGCCGGCAACGCGAACTATCTGGCCACCGACCTGGCCGAACGCCTGGCGCACGGTCCGCTGCGCTGGCATCTGCAGGTCACGCTTGCGAACCCGGGCGACCCGACGAACGACGCGACGAAGACGTGGCCGGACGACCGCCGCACGATCGACGCCGGCACCCTGGTGCTGGAACGCACCGAGCCGCAGGACAGCGGCCCCTGCCGCGACATCAACTACGACCCGCTGGTGCTGCCGGCTGGCATCGAAGCCTCCGACGATCCGCTGCTGCCCGCGCGCTCGGCCGCGTATGCGGACTCGTACCTGCGCCGCACCAGCGAGGAAGCCCGCCTGCCCGGCACAGCCACGCCCTCAGCGGAGATGAAACGATGAAGGCCGCCACGAACACGTTCACGCTCGCCGCGCGCGTGCTGCACTGGCTGATGGCTGCGATGATCCTGGCAATGCTGTTCATCGGCGTCGGCATGGTCGCGTCAGTGTCCGAGCGACACGAATGGCTGCTCGCGATCCACAAGCCGCTCGGCATCGCAATCCTGATCCTGGCCGTGGTGCGGCTGGCGGTGCGCCTGCGCCACCCGCCGCCGCCCCTGCCCGCTGACCTGCCCGCGCTGCAGAAACTGGCGGCGCTGGCGTCGCACTGGCTGCTGTATTTCCTAATGCTGGCGATGCCGCTGATCGGCTGGGCGATGCTGTCGGCCGGCGGCTATCCGGTGATGCTCGGCACGTCATTGCGGCTGCCGTCGATCCTCCCGGCCAACGCGACCGCGTTCGCCGTGCTGCGCCACCTGCATGGCACGTTCGCGCTGCTGCTGTTCCTCACGTTCCTGGCGCACATGGCGGCGGCGCTGTACCACGGCCTGATCCGTCGCGACGGCGTGCTGTCGGGCATGCTCGGGCGGCGCTGATCCGGCAGCGAGGGCTGCGTCGTGTTCGCCGGCGACGACGCCGGCGAACCGGTGCACATGCCTGCCGGCAGCCACCGCCCGCCCCGGCCATCGCGCCGATTGACCGCGCCATGACAGCGGCACAGACTGTCCGGCGGGAACCCCGGAGTGACCGTCACAAGTCACCGTGAGGAGGTTGTCATGCGTACCACAGGCTGGAAAAAGCAAAGCTGGAAGAACGGAGCCATCGTCGCCGCTGCCTTGTTCGCCGTCGGGGGCGGAGTGCTCGCGGCGGAACATCCCGCACCGAGCGATGCGCAATTGATCGCGAGCGCGATGCACGCAGCGCCGGCACGCGTCGCGAAGGATGCGACGATCGTGGCCATGGGCGCGGATGGCGCGATGCGCACGCTGCGCAAGGGCACGAACGGGTTCACCTGCATGCCGGACAACCCGTCGACGCCGGGGCCGGACCCGATGTGCATGGACCAGAATGCGCTGGAGTGGATCAACGCGTACATGGCGAAGAAAACACCGCCGGCCGGCAAGCTCGGCATGATGTACATGCTGGCCGGTGGCACGGACGCGAGCAACACGGACCCGTATGCGCAGAAGCCGGACAGTGGCAACCACTGGATCAGGACCGGGCCGCATTTCATGATCGTCGGCGCGGACCCGGCGTTCTACGCGAACTATCCGAAAAGCGCGGACCCGGAAACAGCGGCACCGTACGTGATGTGGGGCGGCACGCCGTACGAGCACCTGATGGCGCCGATCAAGTGAAGCGCCAAAGCAAGGCACGCGCGATGACTGCGTGGATCGATCACGCGAACTGATGTCCTGGACCGGTTGAACGTACCGCCCCGACCGGCCCGTTTGCATGCAGCATGGATGTCCGAAAACGGCGAGTCAGCCTGCGCAGGTGGTGCTAGCCTGCCGCCATGAACGAACCACCCACCCTGCCCGCCCCGCATGTCTGCGAACAGGCCCGACTCAGCCGCGACGCGCGCTTCGACGGGTTGTTCTTCACCGCCGTGCGCAGCACCGGCATCTATTGCCGGCCGGTGTGCCCGGCGCCGGCGCCGAAGCGCGAGAACGTGCATTACTACGCGAACGCGGCCGCCGCGGCAGCGGCCGGCTTCCGGCCGTGCCTGCGCTGCCGGCCGGAACTGGCGCCGGGCAACGAGCAGTGGCAGCGCGGCGATCATGTCGTGGCGCGCGCGTTGAAGCTGATCGAGGCCGGCGCGCTGGCGGAGCAATCACTGGACGAACTGGCGGCGCGCGTCGGCATCGGCGCGCGGCAACTGCGCCGGCTGTTCGTCGAGCGCATCGGCGCGCCGCCGGTCAGCGTGCACACGACGCGCCGGCTGCTGTTCGCGAAACAGCTGCTGACGGAGACGGCGCTGCCGGTGACGGAAGTCGCGCTCGCGTCCGGTTTCCGCAGCCTGCGCCGGTTCAACGCGGCGTTTGCGCAGGCGAACCGGATTGCACCGCGCGAACTGCGCCGGCACCCGCGCGCGGCGGCCGATGCGCCGCTGGTGCTGCGGCTCGGCTACCGGCCGCCGTACGATTTTCCGGGGCTGCTCGCGTTCCTGCGCACGCGCGCGTTGCCGGGCGTGGAACTCGTCGACGAAGGCAGCTACGCGCGCGTGTTCGGTCCGGCGGATGCTCCCGGCTGGCTGCGGCTCAGTGCGTGGCCGGGCGGCGAGCATGCGTTGCAGCTGCAATTGCATTGCCCGCAGCCGACGCGGCTGCTCGGCGTGGTGACGACGCTGCGGCGCATGTTCGACCTGGACGCGAACCCGCAGGCGATCGCGGACACGTTCCGCCACGACGCCGTACTCGGCCCGCGGCTCGCGCGCCACCCCGGCCTGCGCCTGCCCGGCGGCTGGGACGGTTTCGAGATCGCGGTGCGCGCGGTGCTCGGCCAGCAGATCAGCGTGCCGGCGGCGCGCACGCTGGCAACGCGCATCGTGCAGCGCTGGGGCGAGCCGCTGCCGGCGGCGCCGCTGCCGGGGTTGCAGCGGCTGTTTCCGACGCCGGCCGCGCTGGCGCAGGCGGACCTGCGCGAGGTCGGCCTGACCACGACGCGCGCCACCACGATCAGCGGCATGGCGCAGGCGCTGCTGGACGGCCGTGTGGACTTCGGTGCAGGGCAAGCGCTGGAGGCGTTCGTGGCGCGCTGGGTCGCACTGCCCGGCATCGGCGAATGGACGGCGCACTACATCGCGATGCGCGCGTTGAGCGCGCCGGATGCGTTCCCGGCGGCCGACCTGATCCTGCGCCGCGAAGCGGCAGCGGATGCCACGCCGCTCAGCACGAAAGCGCTGACCGCACGCGCGAACGCGTGGCGCCCGTGGCGCGCGTACGCCGTCATCCATCTGTGGCGCGGCGCAGTGGAAGCGCCGTCGCCGGCACGCCAGAAAAAAGCGGAGGCGATTGCATGACGAACCTGCCTGACACCATTTACTACGACGAGATGGACAGCCCGGTCGGCACGCTGCGCCTGGTCGCCGACGGCCACGGCCTGCGCCAGATCTGGTTCGAGCGCGAACGCCATCCGAAGCAGGCGCACCCCGGCTGGGTCCGCGCAGCCGCACCGTTGAAGTTCGCGCGCGTGCAGCTGGAGCAATACTTCGCCGGCGAACGCCAGCACTTCGAACTGCCGCTGCATCCCGTCGGCACGCCGTTCCAGCTGGAGGTGTGGCACGAGCTGGGGCGGATTCCGTACGGCGTCACGATCAGCTACGGCGAACTGGCCCGGCGCATCGACAAGCCGCTGGCGGTGCGCGCGGTCGGCGCCGCGAACGGACGCAACCCGCTGCCGATCGTGCTGCCGTGCCACCGCGTGATCGGCGCGAACGGCAGCCTCACCGGCTTCGGTGGCGGCCTGCCGACGAAGCGCTACCTGCTGGACATGGAAGGTCGCATCGCGCACGGCGATCTGTTCGGCTGACGCGCGACTCTTGCCGCTTCCCGTACGGCGGGCAGTGCCCGCCTGCGACCGCCCGCTTGAACGTCAACCGCCGCTGCGCGACGCCGCCGGCAACGCCTGCGGCACCACCCGCGGCAGATCGGGCGTGTCGCGCTCGCGGTCGAGCAGATCCTGCTGCCGGACCCGATCGCGCTCGCGTTGTGCCTGGTCGGCCTGGTCGAGCTGGCGCTGGGCGCGGGCGTCATTCGCCGCCGGACGTTTCGCGTTGTCCGACACACCCTGATGCAACTGCTGCTGCAGCTGGCTCTTTTGCAGTTCGTCGCGCACCTGCTGCTGTTGCGCATCCTGCTGGAAGCGCACGCTCGGCGACACCGGCCGGGTCGCCGGCTGCGTGCCGGACTGTTGCCAGGCACAGACGGCGCCCAGCGGGACAAGCGCCAGCACACCCGTCAACAGCGTGCGCAGCAACGGGGAATACCAGGCGTGGCGTGTAATGGTCATCATGGTGCGCGATCATGCAGGGATGGTTTGAATACATCGTAAGGTCCCCCGCATGAAAATCCTGTTTCGCCTGCTGCTGTGCTCGCTGGCAGCATTCTGCTTCGGCTGCGCCACGCAACACCCCACCACACCTGCAGCCACCACCGCCGCGTCCGGCAGACCCGTACCGCTGCTGCTGATCTCGATCGACGGCTACCGCCCCGACTACCTGCAGCGCGGGCTCAGCCCGACCCTGGCGATGCTGGCGCAAGGCGGCGTGCAAGCCGCGTCGATGCAGCCGGCGTTCCCGTCGCTGACGTTCCCGAACCACTACACGATCGTCACCGGCCTCACTCCGGACCATCACGGCGTGGTCAACAACACGATGTTCGACCCGCAGCTGGGCAAGTTCTCGCTGAGCAGCCGCAAGGCGGTCAGCGACGGCCGCTGGTGGGCCGAGGGCACGCCGATCTGGGAGACCGCCGACCGGCATGGCCTGCGCACCGCCACCATGTTCTGGCCCGGCTCGGAGGCGGATATCCACGGCCATCACCCGGATTACTGGAAGCCGTTCGACGGCAGCGTGACGGCCGACCAGCGGGTGGACCAGGTGCTGGCCTGGCTGGATCTGCCGGCGGCCGAACGGCCCGGCTTCCTCACCCTGTACTTCGATGCGGTCGATCACGCCGGCCATCTCTACGGACCGGACGCGCCGCAGGTGAACGCTGCGCTGCGCGAGACCGACGCGGCGCTGGCGCGGCTGGTCGCGGGGCTGAAGCAGCGCGGCCTGTTCGACCGCATCAACCTGATCGTGCTGTCCGACCACGGCATGGCCGGCGTGCCGGAAGCGAACAGCGTGATGATCGACCAGCTGGTCCCGCTCGACCGCGTGCAAACGGTGAGCATGGGCATCCTGGCCGGCTTCAACCCGACGTCGGACAGCGCGGAGGCGCGCGCCGATTTCGCGAAGGTCGAGCAGACCCTGGAGCAGCCGCACCCGCACATGCAGTGCTGGGACAAGACCCGCGTGCCGGCGCGACTGGCCTACGGCAAAAACCCGCGCGTGCCGCAGCTGCTGTGCCTGGCGAACGTGCACTGGCGCATCACCACCAGCGACTACGCAGCGAAACGCAAAGGCCGGTTGAGCCTGGGCGAGCACGGCTACGACAACGCCGAGCCGCTGATGCAGGCGCTGTTCGTGGCGCATGGCCCGGCGTTCCGTGTTGGCGCGAAGGTGTCGGCGTTCCCGAATGTGGACGTCTATCCGTTGATGACCCACCTGCTCGGCGTCCCCGCCGCCGCGAACGACGGCGACTACGCGGCGGTGAAGGACATGCTGAAACCCGCCGCGCGCTGAGCCTTTCTCCCTCCCCTGCGCGCAGGGGAGGGTTGGGGTGGGGTGCTTCTTGCCCGGACCTCAGATCAAGAGCTTTACCCCTCACCTGAAGGACTCCCTTCGGTCGCCGACCTCCCCCTGCGAGCAGGGGGAGGAGTAGTGCAGACCCTACGGCATCGCGCCTCGGCTCATCGGCGTGGGCGGCGTCGCCACGTTGACCAGCGGCGGCAGGCGGAACAGCCGCAGCGCGACCAGCAGACCGGCCAGCACCAGCAGGCCGACGAACAGCGCCACCCCGCTCCAGCCATGCGACGCGTAGAACAGCCCGCCGCTGGCGCCGGCGATGCTGGAACCCATGTAGTAGCAGAACAGGTAAACCGAGGCGGCCTGCGCCTTCGCCGCGCCGGCGCGCCGACCGACCCAGCTGCTGACGATGGAGTGGCCGCCGAAGAAGCCGAACGTGATCGCCACGATGCCCAGCATGATCAGTGGCAACGGCCGCGTCATGGTCAGCGCCACGCCGGCCAGCATCAGCGCGAACGCGGTCCACAACACCTTGCGCCGCCCGAGCTGGCCGGCCAGGTGGCCCATCCACGCCGAGCTGAATGTGCCGATCAGATAGATGCCGAAGATCAGCCCGACCACCGCCTGGCTCAGCTTGTACGGCGGCGCCATCAGCCGGTAGCCCAGGTAGTTGTAGACGGTGACGAACGCGCCGAGCAGCAGGAAACCCTCGACGAACAGCCACGGCAGGCCGCGGTCGCGGAACATGCCGGCGAAGCGCCCCAGCAGCGCGCGCCAGCGCAACGGCTGCGCCGTGAAATGCCGCGACGGCGGCAGCGCGCGCCAGAACACCAGTGCGGCCAGCACGCCGATCACACCGACCACCGCCACGCCGATGCGCCAGCCGAAGAAATCGGCCAGCACGCCGCTGATCAACCGCCCGCCCATGCCGCCGACCGCGCTGCCGCTGATGTACAGGCCCATGCCCAGGCCGATCGACTCGGTGTCCATTTCCTCGCCGAGATAGGTCATCGCCACCGCCGGCAGGCCACTCAAGGTCAGTCCCAGCAAGGTGCGTACGGCCAGCAGCGCGGTCCAGTCCGGCATCACCGCGGTGACCAGCACCAGCAACGCCGAAGCCAGCAGCGAGGCCACCATCACCGGCTTGCGCCCCCACGCGTCGGACACACCGCCGGCGAACAGCATCGCGAACGCGAGCACGCCGGTGGTCAGCGACAGCGACAGCGCCGCACCCGCCTCGCTGACCCCATAGTGCCGACTGAACTCCGGCATCAGCGGCTGCACGCAGTACAGCAGCCCGAACGTGGCGAAGCCGGCGGCGAACAGCGCCAGGTTGGTCTGCCGGAACGCCGGCGTCCCGTGGTGGATGTACGGCGCCAGCGCTTCGGCTTCCAATGGCCCTGCCGCTTCCGGCTCCGCGTCACGCTTCATTTCGCTCACCCTGGTGGCTCAACCCGGCAAGGATAGAGCGAGACGGCCGAACGATGGATGACGCTCCCGCAGCTCAGGCGCTGCGGTCGCCACGCAGCGCGCGAACTTCCTCGTCGTGCCCCGCCGCGCCGCGCCCGCTGGACCAGCCGAACAGCGCGATGCCGACGACGATCGCCAGCGCGCCGATCGCGGCGTAGCCGTGCGGCCAGGCCTCGCCGAGGAACCATGCGCCGAGCAGCGTGGCGAACAGCAGCTCGGCTGCCTGCATCGCCTCCACTGCGGCCAGTGCGGTAGGTTCGCTGCGCACCATGTCGGTGGCGCGGAAGAACAGGATCGTGGCGATGGTGCCCGAGGACAGCGCCACGCCAGCAGCCAGCAGCGCCTCACGCCACGTCGGCGGACCGATCGTGAACCACGCGACCAGCGCGAACACCAGCCACAGCGGCCAGCTGCACAAGGTCATGCCGAACACCCGCTGCACCGCGTTGAGCCGGCTGTCGCAATGTTCCAGGTGCAGCAGCAGCTTGCGGTTGCCCAGTGGATAGGCGAACGCGGACAACACCACCGCACCGATCGCCAGCCAGTCACCAGCGCGCAATTGCCCCTGCGCATGGCCCCATTGCAGTGCGAACACGCCGACCACGATCAGCGCACCGAGCGCCAGCGTGCGCCAGGCCAGCCGGCGCCGTTCGTCGCGATAGATCAGCGGCGCCAGCAGCGGCCCGGCCAGCACGGTGGTCTGGAAGCTGCCGGCGACCAGCCACGACGGCCCGCTGCTGGCCGCCCAGGTCAGCGGCACGCCGAACAGCACGAAACCCATGCTGCTCCACAGCAGCCACGGCCGGGCGTGCCGGCGCAGCTCGCGCGGCAGTTCGCCCAGCCCGCCCTGCAACGGCAGCACCATCGCCAGCAGCGGCAAGGTGATCAGGTAGCGCAGGATCACCGCCCACGCCCAATGCCCGCCGCCGGCAACGATGCCGCGGTTGAGCACGTAGGTCAGCGTGAAAAACAGCGCCGAGCACAGCGCCAGTCCTGTCGCGGCAAGGGCATTCGTACGCATGCGGCGCTATCGGGCAAAGGATCGAGTGTGGCAAATCGCGCCGCGCCGGCGAAGCATCCGGTCGCGACTGCATGAGCGCATGCGGAACGCCCGCCGTTGCCGGTGGGCGTTCCGGTCAAGCGATGGCGGATGGAAAGCCGCTCAGTTCCAGCGGCCGTTGCTGCCGCCGAGGCTGTAACGGCCGGCGCCGAGCAGCATGATCGCCAATGCGGTGCCGAGGAACATGCCCTGCAGTTCCAGCGCCCAGCCGCCGGTATCGGCCAGCGTGGCGAGCTGGCCCATATGCACCAGCCCGATCGCCACCAGCATGTTGATCACGATGATCAGCCCGCCTACCCGCGTCCAGTACCCGGCCAGCAGCAGCAGCGGCGCCACCACCTCGCCCACGTACACCCCATAGGCGATGAACGACGGCAGGCCGGCACCGGTCACCACGCCGATGATGTAGCCAGGCCCGTGCATCAGCTTGGACACCCCATGGAACAGGATCAGCACACCCAGTACGACGCGAAGCACCAACTTGCCCAGATCGGTGGAACCTTGCATGGCAACTCCCCCTTGACTGACTCGTTGAGAAAATCAGACACCCCTTCGACACGCTGACTGTCGCCGTGGAAGTCCACTGGCGGGCGATGCCTCTGGCAGGAAACCGTGAAGGGTCACCTGCCAGCAGGCTCCCGCAGATGAACCGGCGTGGATCAACGCAGCCGTGATACTACACCGCGATAACGCGCCGCGATGCGCTCCTCGTCGCGATGGCGGAAACCGCGCACCTGCCAGCGCCCGCCGACCATCACGTCGCGCACCAGCGGCGTGTTGCCGGCGAACAGGAAGCTGTCCAGCAGCGAACGCGCATCGCGCGCGGCGAGCAGCGGCGAGCTGTCGTCCAGCACGATGAGATCGGCGCGCGCGCCCTCGCACAGTTCGCCGACCGGTCGGCCCGAAGCCTGGGCGCCGCCACGCAGCGCGGCGCGCCACAGCGTCTCGCCCACGCTGTCGCCCTCGTGCCGCGCGGCGATGTTGCGGTGGCGGGTCGAAAGGCGCTGGCCGTATTCCAGCCAGCGCAGTTCCTCCACCGGCGAGATCGAGATGTGCGAGTCCGAGCCGATGCCAAGCGTGCCGCCGGCGTCCAGGTAATCGGCCAGCGGGAACAGGCCGTCGCCCAGGTTCGCCTCGGTGGTCGGGCACAACCCGGCCACGGCGCCGCTGCGCGCCAGCTGCGCGGTCTCCGCCGCGGTCAGGTGGGTGGCGTGCACCAGGCACCAGCGTGGGTCGACCGCGGCATGCTCGAACAGCCATTCCAGCGGCCGCGCGCCGCGGGTGGCCAGGCAGTCCTGTACCTCGCCGACCTGCTCGGCGATGTGCAGGTGGATCGGCCCGCTGGCCGCCAGCTCGCTGGCCAGCACCTCGCGCAACGCCGGCTCCGGCACCGCGCGCAGCGAGTGCAGCGCGATGCCCACGCTGACGTCTTCGTTCTGCTGCCGGCGCAGCGTCTCCAGCAGGCGCAGCCAGGCCTCCACGGCATGGCCGAAGCGGCGCTGGCGCGCACTCAGCGCACGACCGTCGAAGCCACCGCTGATGTACAGCACGGGCAGCAGGGTCAGGCCGATGCCGGCCTCGCGCGCCGCCTCGATCAGTGCCAGCGACATCGCCTCAGGCTGCGCGTACGGCATGCCATCCGGCTGGTGGTGCAGGTAGTGGAACTCGCAGACGCTGGTGTAGCCGGCCTTGAGCATCTCCACGTAGAGCTGGGCGGCGATCGCCTGCAGTTCGTCCGGACCGATCGTGGCGGCGAACGCGTACATCGTCTCGCGCCAGCTCCAGAAGCTGTCGTCGGCCTTCCCCCGCCGCTCGGCCAGCCCGGCCATCGCGCGCTGGAACGCATGCGAGTGCAGGTTCGGCATGCCCGGCAACACCCAGCGGCCCAGCGGCTTGGCGGTCGTGTCCGCCGGCGCCAGCAGGTGCCCGTCGGCAGCCACGCCCAGCGTCGCGCCGGCCTGCCAGCCGCCTGCCCGCCACAGCTGATCGGCCTTGAAGTGGGCAATGGCAGTGCTGTCACTCATTGGTCTGGCTCCCGTGCGCGATGCCGCGCAGTGTAACCGGCCCGGTGAAACCGCTTTCACCTGCCCTCACCGCCGGGCCGGGCATAATCGCCCGATGGCCCGAAAAACCAGCGAAAACACCCCGAAACTGCGGCTGCGCCAGGCCACCCCGGCCGACGTGCCGGCCTTGGTCGAACTCACCGCGCGCGTCTACACGCCCGAGTGGGGCCACTCCGCCGAGATGCTGCGCTCGCAGCAGACGCACTTCCCGGAAGGTCAGTTCGTGGTCGAGTACGAAGGTGCGATCGCGGGCTACTGCGCCACCTTCCGCATTGACGAGGCCACCGCGCTCGGCGCCCACACCTGGATGCAGGTCACCGGCGGCGGCATGGGCTCGCGGCACAAGCCGGACGGCAACTGGCTGTACGGCATGGAAGTCGTGGTGCACCCGGACTACCGCGGCATGCGCATCGGCCAGCGGCTGTACCGGGCGCGCAAGCGCCTGTGCATGGATCTCAAGCTGCGCGGCATCGTGTTCGGCGGGCGCATCCCGGGGCTGGCGCGGAACATCCAGCGCTATGGCAGCGCCGAGGCCTACGTGCAGGCGGTGGTGGAAGGCAAGCGCCGCGACCAGACGCTGAGCTTCCAGCTGGCCAACGATTTCGAGGTAATCGGTGTGTTACGCGCCTACGTGCCTTCCGACCATGAATCGCTGGGCTATGCCGTGCACCTGGTCTGGCGCAACCCGCAACTGCTCGACCAGCCCGACATCCCGCCGATCACCTCGGCGCGGCTGCTGCCCGATTCGGTGCGGGTGGCTTCGGTGCAGTACCAGCAGCGGCGGATCGCCTCGTTCGAGGAATTCGCCACCCAGGTCGAGTACTTCACCGACATCGCCGCCGACTACGGCGCCGACTTCGTCACCTTCCCCGAACTGATCACGCTGCAGCTGCTGTCGATCGAGAACACCGAGCTGTCGCCGGTGGAGTCGATCCGCAAGCTCAGCCACTACACGCCACAGGTGAAGGAGCTGTTCAGCCGTCTGGCCGTCCATTACAACATCAACATCATCGCCGGCACCCATCCGACCGAGCAGGCCAACGGCGACATCCACAACGTCTGCTACGTGTGCCTGCGCGACGGCTCGCTGCACGAGCGCGAGAAGCTTCACCCCACGCCGAGCGAGCGCAACGTGTGGAACATCGCCGGCGGCGACAGCGCGGCCACCGTGCAGACCGACTGCGGCCCGATCGGGGTGATGATCTGCTACGACGCGGAGTTTCCCGAGGTGGCGCGCTACCTCACCGACCAGGGCGCGCTGATCCTGTTCGTGCCGTTCTGCACCGACGTGCGCGAAGGCTACCTGCGCGTGCGCTACTGCGCGCAGGCGCGGGCGATCGAGAACCAGTGCTACGTGGTGATGTCGGGCAACGTGGGCAACCTGCCGGGGGTGAACAACTTCGACATCCAGTACGGCCAGAGCTGCATCCTCACGCCGAGCGACTTCCCGTTCGCGCGCGACGGCATCGCCGCTGACTCCACCCCGAACATCGAGACCGTGCTGTTCGCCGACCTGCGCCTGGAAAGCCTGGCTCGCGCACGCAACGCCGGCGCGGTGACCAACCTCAAGGATCGCCGCTTCGACCTGTACGAGACGCGCTGGCGGCCGCACTGAACGCACGCCTCCGGTTCGCAGGGCGGGCACTGCCAGATACCATCCGCAGCGAGTCTGCGATAATCGCAAGATGCCCGAGTCGCCCGACCCCGTATCGAAATCGTCCAATCCGCGCCTGCAGGCGCTGCTAGGGCACGAGTTCTTCGCGCCACACCACTGGAAACGCCGGCTGGTGCTGTGGTCCGGCGCGGTGCTGGTGGCGCTGGCGGCGATCCTGTTCGCCAAGGCCAGCACCTGGTCCTACCACCTGTTCCTGCGCGTCCTCGGCCACGGCAGCTGGATCCCGCTGATCCTCACCCCGCTGGTGTTCGGCCTGCTCGCCTGGGCCACCGAAGGACGCCTGCGCGCCACCCGCGGCAGCGGCATCCCGCAGGTGATCGCCACGCTGCACGTGGAGGACGCCGGTTTTCGCGCGCGCATGCTGGCGCTGCCGATCGCCGCCGGCAAGATGGTGATGACCCTGCTCGCGCTGGCGGTGGGCGCCTCGATCGGCCGCGAGGGGCCGACCGTGCACGTCAGCGCGGGTCTGTTCCACGCGTTGGGCCGGCGCTTCGGCTTCACCGATCCCAAGGCCGCCTCGCGCTTCATCCTGGCCGGCGGCGCCGCCGGCATCGCGGCGGCGTTCAACACGCCGCTGGCCGGCGTGGTGTTCGCGATCGAGGAACTGGCCGGTACCTTCGAGCACCGCTTCAGCGGCCTGCTGCTGACCGCGGTGATCATCGGCGGCGTGGTTTCGCTGGGCATTATGGGCAACTACTCGTACTTCGGCGAAGTCGAGGCCAGCCTGCCGCTGGGCCACGCCTGGCTCGCGGTGCTGCTGACTGGCGTGGTCTGCGGCCTGCTCGGCGGGCTGTTCGCGCGGCTGATCCTGCTCAGCCGGCACGGTCCGCTGGCGCAGGTCGGCCGCCTGCGTGCGCGCTGGCCGGTGTGGTTCGCCGTGGGTTGCGGCCTGGCGCTGGCGCTGCTCGGCGTGTGCACTCACGGCAGCGTCTACGGCACCGGCTACGACCAGGCCCGCGCGATCGTGCAGGGGGCGGCCAGCATGCCGGACCAGGGTTTCGGCATCGCCAAGCTCGTCGCCAACGTGGTCTCGTACTGGGCCGGCATCCCCGGCGGCATCTTCTCGCCGGCGCTGGCGGTCGGCGCCGGGCTGGGCCAGAACATCGCGCACTTCCTGCCCGGCGCACCCGCCGCGGCGGTGGTCCTGCTGGGCATGAGCGCCTACCTGGCCGGCGTCACCGGCGCGCCGCTGACCTCGGCGGTGATCGCGATGGAACTGACCGACAACCAGGACATGGTGATCCCGATCATGGCCGCCTGCCTGCTGGCGCGTGCCGCGTCGTCGCTGTTCTGCCCCACGCCGGTGTATCGCGATTTCGCCGAGCGCATGGTGCGCGACTTCGAGCAGCAACAGGCCACGCCCGCCGACCAGGCGTCCGCCGAGGCGCTGCCCGCCGCCGGCGAAACCAGCGCCTACACCGAACCTGCCGCGCCGGCGGACCGGGCACGCTCCAGCCAGCCATGACGGAAGAATGAAGCAATGACCGAACCCCGCTGGGACCGCCTGCTGCTGAACGCCACGCTGGCCACGTTTGCCGGCGACGAACCCTATGGCCTGATCGCGCACGGCGCGATCGCGCTGCACCACGGCCGCATCGCCTGGGTCGGCCGGCAGGACGAACTGCCGGAGGCTCCGGCCAGTCTCGCCGCCACGGTGGAGTCGCTGGACGGCGCCCTGGTCACGCCGGGGCTGGTCGACTGCCACACCCATCTGGTGTTCGGCGGCGACCGCGCGCACGAGTTCGAGCTGCGCCTCAACGGCGCCAGCTACGAGGAGATCGCCCGCGCCGGCGGCGGCATCGTCTCCAGCGTCAACGCCACCCGCGCCGCCAGCGAGGAACAGCTGTTCGCGCAATCGCTGCCGCGCGCCCGGGCGTTGCTGGCCGACGGCGTGACCACGCTGGAGATCAAGTCCGGCTACGGGCTGGATCTCGACAGCGAACGCCGCATGCTGCGGGTGGCGCGACGGCTCGGCCGCGAGTTGGGCATCGGCGTACGCACCAGCTTCCTCGGCCTGCATGCACTGCCGCCGGAATACTGCGACCGGCGCGACGACTATGTGGCGCTGGTCTGCGACGACATGCTGCCCGCGCTGGCCGCCGAAAAACTCGTCGATGCGGTCGATGCGTTCTGCGAAGGCATCGGCTTCAGCCGCGAGGAAACCCGCCGCGTGTTCGAACGCGCAAGGCAGCTCGGCCTGCCGGTGAAATTGCACGCCGAGCAGTTGTCCGACCTCGGCGGCGCCGCGCTGGTCGCCGAGTACGGCGGCCTTTCCGCCGACCACCTGGAGCACCTGAGCGAAGCCGGCATCGCGGCGATGGCCGCGGTCGGCACCGTCGCGGTACTGCTGCCCGGCGCGTTCTACGCGCTGCGCGAAACGCAGCTGCCGCCGATTGCGGCGCTGCGCGAACACCGCGTGCCGATCGCCGTCGCCACCGACTGCAATCCCGGCACCTCGCCACTGCTGTCGTTGCGGCTGGCTGCCGGAATGGCCTGCACCTTGTTCCGGCTGACACCGGAGGAAGCGCTGCGCGGAGTGACCGTGAACGCCGCGCGCGCGCTTGGCCTCGACGACCGCGGCACGCTGGCGGTTGGCCAGCGCGCCGACCTGGTGGTGTGGAACGCGCGCCAGCCGGCCGAACTGTGCTACTGGATCGGTGGAAACCTGGCCCGCAGGGTCTACGTGGCGGGCGAACCGGTTTCGCGGCGCAAACCGTCCAGGCGCTCGCCCAGCGCCTCGTAAAACGCCGCCGGCAAGTACGCCTGCACCGGCACCCGCCACCAGCCTGGCCGGGCGAAACGCCGGCATTTGACCGCGTCCTTGTCGGTCATCAGCAACGGCAGGCCATCGGCGAAATCCAGGTCGGTCGGCATGAAACCATGATGATCGGCGAAGGCATGCTCGATCACCTCGATGCCAGCGGCGCGCAGGCTGTCGAAGAAACGCCGCGGGTTGCCGATCGCCGCCACTGCATGGACACGCTGTCCGCTGAAACCGGCCAGTGCCTGCGTGCGGCCGTCGTCCAGCGCGATCACGTCGCCGCCGCGCAGTTGCATCGGGTACTCGCCCGGCTCGGCCACGCCGCCATTGCAGACGCGCAGGTCGACGCGCTGCAAACGGCTCAACGGTTCGCGCAATGGCCCGGCCGGCAGCAGCCGACGGTTGCCAAAGCGGCGGGTGCCGTCGATCACGCAGATTTCCACGTCGCGCGCCAGGCGATAGTGCTGCAGGCCGTCGTCGGCGACCAGCACATCGCAGCCGGCGTCCAGCAGCAGTCGTGCCGCCGCCGGCCGGTCGTGCCCTACCGCCACCGGCACGCCGCTGGCGTGGATCAGACAGGGTTCGTCGCCGACCTGTGCCGGGTCCGGCGCGTCGCCGAGCAACAGCGGTTCACGCTGGCTACCGCCGTAGCCGCGGCTGACCACGCCAGGCCGGTAACCGCGTGCACGCAGGGCACCGGCCAGCGCGATCGTCAGCGGCGTCTTGCCGGTGCCGCCGACGCTGAGGTTACCGATCACCACCACTGGCGCAGGCAAGCGCACGCTGCGCAGGATGCCGCTACGGTAGAGGCCACCGCGCAGACGGGTCACGACGCCATAAAGCGCTGCCAGCGGTGGCGCCCACCACGGTACCCGGCCGTTGCCGTACCAGGCTGATTCGAGCGTGTCGATCAGCGCCACGGGCGGCCCTCAGTCGCTGCCGAGATTCGCGGCGTGGTCGTGGAACTGCATCCGGTGCAATGCGGCGTACTGGCCGTCCAGCGCGATCAGCTCGGCGTGCGTGCCGCGCTCGATGATGCGGCCCTGCTCCATCACCGCGATCTGGTCGGCGCCTTCGATGGTGGACAGGCGATGTGCGATCACCAGCGTGGTGCGGTCGCGCATCAGGCGCTGCAGTGCCTGCTGGATCAGCTGTTCCGATTCGGTGTCGAGCGCGCTGGTCGCCTCGTCCAGCACCAGGATCGGCGCGTTCTTCAGGATCGCGCGGGCGATCGCGATGCGCTGGCGCTGGCCGCCGGACAACGTGTTGCCGCTCTGCCCGATCGGCGTGTGGATGCCTTGCGGCAGGCGCGCGATGAACTCCATCGCATTGGCCGCCTCGGCGGCGGCCACGATGTCCGCCTCGCTGGCGCCGGCCAGCTCACCGTAGGCGATGTTGTTGGCCACGGTGTCGTCGAACAGCACCACGCTTTGCCCGACCCAGGCGATCTGGCGGCGCAGCGAGGCCAGTGTGTAATCCTGATAGTCCTCGCCATCAAGCACGATGCGGCCGGCGCTGGGCGCGTAGAAACGCGGCAGCAGGCTGACCAGGCTGCTCTTGCCGCTGCCGGAGCGGCCGACCAAGGCGGTCACCGTGCCGGGGGCGCAATCCAGGTCGACACCGCGCAGGGCTTCGAAATCATTGCTCGGGTAAGTCAGGCGTACATCCTCGAAACGCAGGTCGCCACGCGTGCGCACCAGCTCGCGCGAACCCTGGTCGGTTTCCGGCGGCAAGTCGATGACCTCGAACAGGTCCTCCGCCGCGGAGATCCCGCGCTGGATGTTCGCCTGCACGGTGGCCAGACGCTTCAGCGACGGCATCATGGCGCCCATCGCGGTGAGCACGGCGATGAAAACGCCGGAAGAAATCTGGTCGATGACGCCCGGTCGCGTGCCCAGGAACACCAGCACCGCGAGCGCAAACGCCGCCACCGTCTGGATCGCGGTGCTCGAGCTGGCATTGGTTGCCGCGATCTTCAGGTTGAGTCGGCGCGCGCGATGGGTGACCTCGTCGAAACGGGCCGCTTCATGCTGCTGGCCGCCGTAGATGCGCACCTCGCGATGGGCACCGACCGATTCCTCCACCGTACCGGTGACCGACCCCATCATGCCCTGAATGCGCCGGCTGATCTGCCGGTAACGCCGGCTGACCACGGTGGCGATCAGCATGATCGCCGGGATCATTACCAGCAGCGCCAGCGTGAGGTAGGCACTGTTGTGCAACATCACGTAGAACATGCCGATCACGGTGACGCCTTCGGTCACCGCGATCTTCACCGCATCGGTCGAGGCCGAGGCGACCTGTTCGCTGGTGTAGGTGATGCGGGAAATCTGCTGACCGGACGGCTCGCGGCCGAAGAAGGTCGCCGGCAGGCGCAGGTAGGACGCAAACACGTCGTGCTGTATGGCCTGCACGATGTTGCGCCCAATGTAGGAGATGCCGTAGCTGCTGACGAAAGTGCCGATGCCGCGAATCGCAAAGATGGCCAGGATCCAGATCGGCATCCAGAAAATCAGGTATGGATCCTTGTTCAGGAACAGCTCGTCGAACATCGGCCTGAGCAGGTTGGTGAAAACCGCCAGGCCGCCGCCGTCCACCGCCATGCCGACCAGTGCGATCAGGCCCACCGCCCAGTAAGGCCGGGTGTAGCCAAGCAGGCGCTTGTAGACGCGCCGACTCTCGGCATCCCACACACCAGTCTTGCTGGTGCTCACCGAGCGCTGCCCGGCTTGCTCGGCGTGGTGGCGATCGACAGCCGGGTGAAGCCGAGCTGGCCCAGCGCGTCCATCGCGGTGACCACGTCCTGGTGCGGCGTGTTCGCATCGGCACGGATCGTCACCTGGCGCTCGCGCTCGGCGCCCGCATTGCGCGCGATGGTCTGCTTCAGCGCCTCGATGCCCTCGCCCATCACCTCGTCGCTGCCCACGTAGAAGCGGCCATCGCGGTCGATCATCACCGTCAGCGTCGGGGCGTTCATGTCCCGATCCTGCGTGCTCGCCTGCGGCAGGGTCACCTGCAGGCGCGAGTGCTGGATGAAGGTACTGGTCAGCACGAAGAACATTAGCAGGGTCAGCAGCACGTCGATCAACGGGATCACGTTGATCTCGAACTCGTCACCGCGGCGGTCGTTGCCGATACGCATCGGTGCGCCTCAGCCCGCGCTCGGTGCAGTCGGCACCGCCGCGCGCCGCGGCCGCGCCGGCGCCGCGGCAGGACTCGGGGTCAGCGTCAGGTCGTCGAGCAGCGCGGTGGCCTGCTTTTCCATCTCTATGCGGTAACCGGTCACGCGCGAGCGGAAGTAGCGGTGCAGCACGTAGGCGGGAATCGCCACGGTCAGGCCTGCCGCGGTGCAGATCAGCGCCTCGCCGATGCCGCCGGCCATCTTCGCCGGATCGCCGATACCGCCGGCCATCACGTCCATGAACATGCGGATCAGACCGATCACGGTGCCGAACAGGCCCAGCAGCGGGCCGATCAGCGCGATCGTGCCCAGTGTGTTGAGGTAGCGCTCCATCCGGTGCACCACATGCCGGCCGGTATCCTCGATGCGCTCCTTGATGATATCGCGCGACTGCCGGCGCACGGTCAGCGCAGCGGCCAGCAGTTCGCCCAGCGGCGAACCGTTTGCCAGCGCCTCGACATGCTTCGGATCGAGCTGGCCGGAGCGCGCCCACTGGCGCACTTCGTCGCCCAGGCCCGGTGGCAGCACCGACTTGCGGCGCAGGGTCCAGCAGCGCTCCAGCACGATCGCCAGGGCAATCGCCGAGCAGATCAGGATGGGTGCCAACGCCCAACCACCAGCCAACAGGATTTCCAGCACTTTTCGACCCCAACGCGCGACCCGACAGGAAGCGCGCATGATAGCAGTCTCGCCCCGCGGTACTGCTGCATGCGTGGCATTCCCCGCCGGCCCGGTCACTCGCGCCAGTAGCGTGCCTGCCGCTGGCGCCAGCCCGGCTCGCGCCGCGGTGGCGCGTCGGCGGGA
Organism: Rhodanobacter thiooxydans; assembly: GCF_030291135.1. Taxonomy (NCBI): domain Bacteria; kingdom Pseudomonadati; phylum Pseudomonadota; class Gammaproteobacteria; order Lysobacterales; family Rhodanobacteraceae; genus Rhodanobacter; species Rhodanobacter thiooxydans. Next base: position 2,084,060 of record NZ_CP127409.1, read on the forward strand.
AAATCCAGCGGGATCGCGCCTTCCCGGGCCGTATCGAACACCGGCACGTGGGCATCGGCGTAGCGCGCCATCACCTCCGGCCTGGGGTGGCCGAAGCGGTTGTGCCAGCCCGCCGACACCACCGCCAGCCGGGGTCGCACGGCGGCGATGAAAGCGGCGCTGGACGAAGTCCGGCTGCCATGGTGTGGCACCAGCAGCACCGGTGCCGGGCCGGGGCCGAGTGCCACCGCCACCAGCGGCTCCACCGCGGAGCTGATGTCGCCGGTCAACAACAGGCGCCCGCCACGGCCCTCGACCAGCAACACGCAGGAACTGTCGTTGTCGCGGTCGCCCGCGCCGCGGGTCGGGTTCAGCATGCGAAAGCTCACGCCATCCCACTGCCATGCCTGGCCAGCCACGCACTGCTGCATCGGCACACGTACTCGCGATGGCTCGCCCGCATAGCGTTGCGCCTGCGGGAATGCGTTCGCCACCGCTTCGGCGCCACCGGCGTGGTCGTTGTCGCCGTGGCTGACCATCAGCATGTCCAGCCGGCCGATGCCCAGCGCGTGGATCGACGGCAACACCACCGCCTCGCCCAGGTCGAAGCCGGACGGGTAACGCGCACCAGCGTCATACACCAGCACGTGGTCGCGGGTACGCAGCAGCACCGACAGGCCCTGCCCCACGTCGAGCACCCATACCTTGAACGCGCCCTCCGGCGGCGACGGATTCGGCGGCCACAGCAATGGCAGGAACAACAGCAGGCCAAGCCAGCGCAGCGGCACGCCGCGCGGCAGGAACAGCCACAATGCGCCGAGCACGGCCAGCAGCAGCGCGTGCGCCTGCACCGCGGGCAGATACCACTGTGCACCGGGCCAGCTCGCCATCTGCTCCAGCAGCCACCATTGCGCATGCGCGATCCGTGCGGCCAGCCACAGCACCGGCGCGGCCAGCGGCGGGCACAGGCCCAGCAGCAGCATGCCGAGCAAGGCGCACGGCACGATCACGAAGCTGACCACCGGCACCGCGACCAGGTTCGACAACGCGCCCACCAGCGAGGCCTGGCCGAAGAACCACAAGGTCAGCGGCAGCAGGGCCACCGTCATCAACAATTGCCCGGCGGTCAGTTCGTGCAGGAACGCGCGCAAGCCACGCCCGCGCGACTGCAGGCACAGCATCAGGAACGCCACGCCCACGAACGACAGCCAGAACCCTGCCGCCAGCACCGCCAGCGGATCGGCCAGCAGGATCGCGATCAGCGCCAGCGCCAGCGACTGCGCGCCGCTGCTGCCGCGCCGGCTACAGCGCGCCAGCGCCACCACCGCGATCATCAACAAGGTGCGTACCGTAGGCAGGCCGAAGCCGGCCAGCGCGCTGTACAGCGCGGCCACTAGTAGCGCCGCCGCAGCCTGCACCTGCGGCCGCGGCCACCACAGGCCCAGCCGCGGCCACAGTACGTAGGCCAGCCAGGCCAGCCACACCCCGAACACCGCCGCCACGCCGACGTGGAAGCCGGAAATCGCGATCAGGTGCGACACCCCGTTTGCGCGCGCCACGGCCCAGTCGCGCTGCTGCAAGCCGCGTGTGTCGCCAACCGTGAATGCCTGCAGCAGTGCTGCGTCGTGCCGGTCACGCACCCGTGCCGCGATGCCGCGGGCCACCGCGTCACGCACCCCATCGATGCACCAGCGCGCGCCGGCCAGCGCCGCATTGTCCGGATCGTCGCGCACGTAACCGGTGGCGACGATGCCACGCTCCAGCGCCGAACGTTCACTGTCAGCGCCACCGGGATCGAGCAGCCCGCGCGGCCGCTTCAGGCGCAGCGACAGTCGCCAGCGCGAACACGGCCGCAGCGGCGGCGCATCCTCGTACCAGGCCACCGTGACGCGTCCACGCAACGCGACTGGCTGGCCATCCAGCATGGCCTGTTCCACCTGCAGCGTGAAGCGGCTGGCGTCCGGATGCGCCAGCGGCAGGTCGGCGATCGTGCCGATGGCCACCAGGTCACGCCCTTCCAGCGCCCGCGGCAACCGCGCATCCATCGCGAGGCCGCCATGCCAGGCCGCCCACACCATGCCGAACAGCAGCCAGGCCAGCCAGCGCCAGCATGGGCAGCACCAGGCCAGCACGCCGGCCACCAACAGCGACAGGGCCAGGCACCAGTACGGCGGCAGTTGCGGCAGCCACTGCACCAGCAGCACGCCAGCCAGCAAGGCCAGGGCTGCCGTGACTGCCGTCATTCGCGTCATGCCGCGCGCCTCATTCCATCCTGGAAGAGTGCGAGCCTAGCGCGGCGGCCGCAGCGGTGAAGATGAAAAATGTGTAGGCGCACGCCCGGGCGACTTGCCGAACCCGTCAGGATGGGTTCCCTCCCCTGCGCAGCAGGGGCGGATCAGGGAGGGGTGGCTCTTGATCTTGCCGTCTTGCCGCAAGCTCGGACTACCCCACCCAACCTCCCCCTGCATGCAGGGGGAGGAGCGGAGCGTCAGGCGTTCGCGCTTTCCTGCAGCACGCCGTTGTGCAGCACCAGGGTGCGGTCCATCTTCGCCGCGAGGTGCGGGTCGTGGGTGACCAGCACGAAGCTGGTGCCGATCTCGCGGTTGAGCTCCAGCATCAGCGCATAGACCTGCGCGGCGTTGCCCTCGTCGAGGTTGCCGGTGGGCTCGTCGCCGAGCACGCAGGCCGGCCGCGTCACCAGCGCGCGCGCCACCGCGCAGCGCTGGCGTTCGCCGCCGGAAAGTTCGGACGGCTTGTGATGCGTGCGCCCGCCCAGCCCGACACGTTCCAGCAAGGCCGCGGCCTGCTTCTGCGCCTCGGCGATCGCCGTGCCGCGGATCAGCAGCGGCATGCACACGTTCTCCAGCGCGGTGAACTCGGGCAGCAGGTGGTGGAACTGGTAGATGAAGCCGAGCGAGCGGTTGCGCACGCGGCCGCGCTCGGCGTCGGACAGCTTCGACAGCACGCGGCCGTCCACTTCCACTTCGCCGGCGGTCAGCGTATCCAGCCCGCCGATGATGTGCAGCAAGGTGCTCTTGCCCGAGCCGGAGGCGCCGACAATCGCCATCGTCTCGCCGCGCTTCAGGGTGAAGCTGACGTTACTCAGCACGTCGGTGCGCAAGCCGCCTTCGGCGTAGGTCTTGGCGACGCCACTGGCGCGCAGCACGTGTTCGGTGGCGGGTTTCATGATGGTCTTATTCATAACGCAGCGCCTGCGCCGGCTGCGTGCGCGAGGCGCGCCACGCGGGATAGAGGGTGGCCAGCAGCGAGAACGCGAAGGTCAGCAGCGCAGTCCAGCCCACGTCGTGCCAGTCGAGCCGGCTGGGCACCTCGCTGATGTAGTAGACGTCCGGCGACAGGAAGGTGACGTGGAAGGTGTGCTCGATCCACTTGATGATGCCCGGCAGCTTCCAGGACAGCAGCGAGCCGAAGCCCACGCCGAAACCGATGCCGACGAAACCCACCAGCACGCCCTGCACCATGAACATGCCCATGATGCTGCGCGGGGTGGCACCCAGCGTGCGCAGGATCGCGATGTCGGCCTGCTTGTCGGTGACCAGCATCATCAGCATCGAGATCAGGTTGATCACGGCGACCAGGATGATCAGCGACAGGATGATGAACATCACCATCTTTTCCATCGACAGCGCGGCGAACAGGTTTGCGTTGGTGTCCATCCAGGTCTGCACGCGGTAGACCTGGCCCAACTGGTCGGCCAGTTCGCGTGCGACCGGGCGGGCGTTGAACAGGTCGTCGAGCTTCAAGCGGATGCCGGTGGGGCCGCTCAAGTCGTTGAGCTTCTCGGCGTCGCTCATGTTGACCAGCGCCAGGCCGGAGTCGAACTGCTCCATGCCCAGCTCGAAGGTGCCCACCACGTGGAAGACGCGCATGCGCGGCACGCTGCCCATCGGCGTGGCGCGCAACTGCTGCACCGCCATGGTGACGCGGTCGCCCACGCTGACACCCAGCGTCATCGCCAGTTCACGGCCCAGCACGATGTTCCAGCTGCCGGGAGTCAAGTCGGCGAGCTTGCCGTCGAGCATGTGCCTGTCGATGTCGACGACCTTTGGCTCCTGCGCCGGCTCGATGCCGCGCACCAGCGCGCCGCTGGAGCGCCGTGCCAGCAGCATCGCCTCGCTCTCCACGTACGGTGCGGCGCCCAGCACGTGCGGGTTGGCCTCGGCGATCTTGAGTGCGCGCGGCCAGTCCTGCACGCTCTCGCCGATGCCGGACACGGTGGCATGCGAGATCGCGCCGAGGATGCGTGAGCGCATCTGGTAGTCGAAGCCGTTCATCACCGACATCACCGTGATCAGCGCGATCACGCTGATCGCGATGCACACGATCGATACGGTGGAGATGAAGGAGATGAACTGGTTGCGCCGTTTGGCACGGGTATAGCGCAGGCCGATGAAGAGTTCGAGCGGTCGGAACATGGGCGGGTCGCTGGTGGGAATCGCAGGGCGGGCCGCCCGGTCGCCCATTATCGGGCATTCGCTCGGACCGTGCTGCGGCGGCAAAGTTGCCGGACGGTCACAGCCGCGGCAATGCCTCACCCGGCTGGATCGTGGCCAGGCGCATGCGCAGGCGCCGGCGGATGTCCGCGTCGCTGTTGTCCGGCGCCAGCAGCAGCACCTGCATGCCACGCTCCGCCGTCCGCAGGCGCAGCAGCACGAACGCGCCGAGCACGCGGGACGAGGCCAGCGTGGCAGCCATGTCATCGTGGTTGCGCATGCGCAGCGTCCAGGCGTCGTCGGCGCCCCAGCCAGCCGCCACGACCGGACCCGCGGCCAGGCGGCGAAGCGCATGCCACGTGGCCAGCAGCACGAGCACCGCCAGCAGCAGCTTCAGCCACATCGGCAACGCACTCAGCGCCACCGCGAGCAACGCCAGTGCGGCGACCAGCACCAGGGTCCGCCGCAACCATCGCGACGGCCGGTATTCAAAGCCGATGGCGGGTGCGGATGTCATCGATGATCGCCTGCCAGTCCGCCCGCTGCGGACGCGCATGACCCATCACCCAGTCCCACAGGTCCGGGTCCTGCACGTCGAGCAGCTCGTCGAACGCCTGCCGGCGCGCTTCGTCCGCATCGGCGAAGCATTCGTCCAGCCAGCCGCCGAACAGCGCATCCAGTTCGCGCGTGCCGCGGCGGGTGCGCCAGCGCAGGCGCTTGATGCGTGCTTCATCCATCACGAGGCTCGGTCGTTGTCCATGAAGGCGGAGTGTAGCCGTTGCACCAGAACGTGACAGGCCGCACATGGCGGCCTGTCACGTGCGGAACTTTGGCAGGGCGGTCAGACCGAGCGCCGCTCCACCATCAGCTTCTTGATCTCCGCGATCGCCTTGGCCGGGTTGAGGCCCTTCGGGCAGGTGCGCGTGCAGTTCATGATGGTGTGGCAGCGATACAGCTTGAACGGGTCTTCCAGGTCGTCCAGTCGGTCGCCGGTGGTTTCGTCGCGTGAGTCGACGATCCAGCGGTAGGCCTGCAGCAGGATCGCCGGGCCGAGGTACTTGTCGCCGTTCCACCAGTAGCTGGGGCAACTGGTGGAGCAGCACGCGCACAGGATGCATTCGTACAGGCCGTCGAGCTTCTTGCGGTCTTCCGGCGACTGCAGGCGTTCCTTGTCGGGCACCGCGCTCTGCGTGCGGATCCACGGCTTGATCGAGGCGTACTGGGCGTAGAAATGGGTGAGGTCGGGCACCAGATCCTTCACCACCGGCATGTGCGGCAACGGGTAGATCTTCACGTCGCCCGACGCCACCTTGTCGATCGCGCAGATGCAGGCCAGCGTGTTGGTGCCGTCGATGTTCATGGCGCACGAGCCGCAGATGCCTTCGCGGCAGGAGCGACGCAGCGTGAGCGTGGGGTCGATCTCGTTCTTGATCTTCAGCAGCGCGTCCAGAACCATCGGCCCGCACGCGGCCAGGTCGACCTCGTAGGTGTCGATGCGCGGGTTCTGGTCGTCGTCCGGACTCCAGCGATAGATGCGGAAGGTACGCGGCTTCTTCGCGTCCTTCGCCGGGTAGTGCTTGCCCGGCTGGATCTTGGAATTCTTGGGTAGCGAAAACTCTGCCACAGTGGCTCTCCAGTCCGGATATCAGTAAACGCGCTTCTTCGGCGGCACCACTTCGACCTCGTCGGAGAGGGTGAACATGTGCACCGGGCGGTAGTCGAAGCTGGTCTTGCCGTGCTCGTCCACCTTGACCAGGGTATGTTTCATCCACTCGGCGTCGTTGCGATCGGGGAAGTCCTCGCGCGCATGGGCGCCGCGGCTCTCCGGACGCTGCTCGGCCGAGTGCATGGTGCCCACCGCCTGGTCCAGCAGGTTGGCCAGCTCCAGCGTCTCGATCAGGTCGGAGTTCCACACCAGCGAACGGTCGCTGACCTTCACCTGCTGGAACGAGGCGTGCACCTTGTCGATCTTCGCGCAGCCTTCCTTCAGCGTCTCGCCGGTGCGGAACACCGCGGCGTCGGCCTGCATGGTGCGCTGCATGTCGAGACGGATCTGCGCGGTGGGCAGTTCGCCATCAGCGTGGCGCAGGCCGTCGAAGCGGGCCAGCGCCTTGTCCAGCGCGCTGGCCGGCAGATCCTTGTGCGCGGCACCGGGCTGGATGAGTTCGGCGCAGCGATGCGCCACCGCGCGGCCAAACACCACCAGGTCGAGCAGCGAGTTGGAGCCCAGGCGGTTGCCGCCATGCACCGATACGCAGGCCGCTTCGCCGATCGCGAACAGGCCCGGCACCACGGCGTCGACGTCGTCGCCCTTCTTCTGCACCACTTCGCCGTGGTAATTGGTCGGGATGCCGCCCATGTTGTAGTGCACGGTGGGCAGGATCGGGATCGGCTCGCGGGTCACGTCCACGCCGGCGAAGATGCGCGCCGACTCGGCGATGCCCGGCAGGCGCTCGTGGATCACCTCGGGGCCGAGGTGCATCAGGTTGAGGAAGGCGTGGTCCTTGTGCTCGCCCACGCCGCGGCCTTCGCGGATCTCGATGGTGATGGCGCGGCTGACCACGTCGCGCGAAGCCAGGTCCTTCGCGCTGGGCGCGTAGCGCTCCATGAAGCGCTCGCCCTTGGAATTGGTGAGGTAGCCACCCTCGCCACGCACGCCCTCGGTGATCAGGCAGCCGGCGCCGTAGATGCCGGTGGGGTGGAACTGCACGAACTCCAGATCCTGCAACGCCAGGCCGGCACGCAGCACCATGCCGCCGCCGTCGCCGGTGCAGGTGTGCGCCGAGGTGGCGCTGAAGTAGGCGCGGCCATAGCCGCCGGTGGCCAGCACCACGGCCTGGCCGCGGAACACGTGCAGCGTGCCCTCGTTCATGTCCAGCGCCAGCACGCCGCGGCAGACGCCTTCCTCATCGAAGATCAGGTCGGTGGCGAAGTATTCGACGAAGAACGTGGCGTCGTGCGCCAGCGCCTGCTGGTACAGCGTGTGCAGGATCGCGTGGCCGGTGCGGTCGGCCGCGGCGCAGGTGCGCTGCGCGGTGCCCTTGCCGTAATGCGTGGTCATGCCGCCGAACGGGCGCTGGTAGATGTGGCCGTCCTCGGTACGCGAGAACGGCACGCCGTAGTGCTCCAGTTCGATCACCGACTGCGGCGCGTTCTTGCACATGTACTCGATCGCGTCCTGGTCGCCCAGCCAGTCGCCGCCCTTCACGGTGTCGTAGAAGTGGAAGCGCCAGTCGTCCTCGCCCATGTTGCCCAGCGCGGCGGCGATGCCGCCCTGCGCCGCCACGGTATGCGAGCGGGTCGGGAACACCTTGGTGATGCAGGCGGCCTTCAGCCCCTTCTCGGCCAGACCGAAGGTGGCACGGAGGCCCGCGCCGCCGGCGCCGACCACCACCACGTCGTACTTGTGCTGCTGGATCTTGTAGCTTTCCACGGTCTCAGACTCCCAATGCGATGCGCAGCACGGCCAGCACGCCCGCGAGCGCGCACAGCACCGCGAGGAACTTGATCGCCACCAGCAGCACCACTTCCTTCCAGCGGGTGTGCACGTAATCCTCGATCACCACCTGCAGGCCGAGCACGGCATGCCAGAACGCGGTGACCACGAACAGTATCAGCAACAGCGCATTCCACGGCTTGGCCACCATGGCCTTCGCCGTGGCGTAGTCGGCGTGCAGCAGGGAGAGCACGGTGACCAGGAACCACAGGCCGAGCACGATCAGCGCGGCGGCGGTGACGCGCTGTACCCACCAGTGATCCACGCCGTGCTGCGCCGAGCCCAGGCCACGCGCATGCTTCATCGGATGGCGCAGCTGGCTGCGCACGTCGTCGGTACCCACGCGCAGGTTCATGCCACACCTCCTTGAGCAAGCACGCAGGCCCAGATGAGTATCGTGAGCACGAAGCTACCGATCACCGACAGCCAGCTCGAACGCACGAACTGGGGAATCGCGTAACCGGCGCCGGTGTCCTGCACCAGGTGACGGATGCCGTTGCACAGGTGATAGCTGAGCGCCCAGCTCCAGCCCACCAGGAGAATGAGGCCGATGGGACTGCCGGTGCAGGTCTTGAACTGCTCGAAAGCCGCCTCGCCGGAGGCCAGCGCCAGAAGCCCCCACACCACCAGCAGAGTGCCGATGGCCAGCGCGATGCCGGTGGCGCGATGCAGGATAGAGGTCACCATCTGTATCTGCCACCTGTAGACCTGCAGGTGCGGGGAGAGCGGTCGTTGCGTATCTGCCATGGCGGCCATCCTGTGTGGAATCGCTGATGTCCATGCCGCACCTTCCCCTGTCCTTATGCGCGACGACAACGAGCGCCGCGCGGTCGTTCAGAAGTCGATACAGCGCCCGTTCTTTTCCCAATCGCCATAACGCGTGGGATCGGGGGCCGGCTTCTCCTCCGACACTTTGTCCGCCACCGGCGTGACAGGCACGACAGTCGTCTCCGTCGAAACGGAGGCAGGTGTGGACTCGGCGGGAGAGGAGGTATCGGACATGGTTTTTGTAAGCCGCCAAAGGTTAATACTTGCGGCAATGCAGTACAACCATGCGACACGCCCGGCGAAGCCTCGACTGGCGGATCGCACTTGTGCCCGACGCCACCTGCCCCCAATTCTGGCTGACTCATGCCGACATACCATCCTGCCGAAACCCTGTTGATCGAAGGTCCTGACGCGACGACTTTCGCGCACGCGCAGTTCAGCAGCGCAGTCAGCCCGCTCGCCACCGGCCAGTGGCAATTCAGTGCATGGCTCGACCCGCAGGGACGCGTGCGTGCGCTGTTCCAGTTGGCCCGGCTTGCCGACGAGCGCTACCTGCTGCTGCTGCGCGGAGGCATCGCCACGACGCTGGCCGATGCGCTGCGACGCTTCGTGTTCCGCTCGAAACTCGGCGTGACGGCATTGCCGCCGCGCATGCTCGCGACCGGTCCGGCACTGCCGCTGCACACGGTCGTCGACGATGGCGAAGCCGTGTCACTCGGCTGCGACACGCACAGTCTGCGCATCATCGCCTCCGCTGTGGGCGACGACGCATGGCGCTTGCCGCAACTGCGCGCAGGCTGGCCCTGGTTGCCGACACCACTGCTGGGCGAACTGTTGCCATCGGCCTTGTCGCTGCAGCGCCTGCATGCAGTCGCCGTTGACAAGGGCTGTTATCCGGGCCAGGAAATCGTCGCGCGGCTACATTTTCGCGGCGGGCACAAACGACACCTGCATTGCGTCAGATTGTCGCAAGCGGTGAGTGCCGGCGACACACTGCGACGTGATGGCCGCGATGTCGGCTGCGTGCTCGATGTCGTCACGACAGGCGACGGCATCGAGGCACTCGTCGTGTTGAGCGATGACGTCGCTGCGCAGGCCACCACCGGACATGCACAAACATTCGACGACGATCTTGCGATCGAAATCCTTGCGTCATGGCCAGCGTGAGCGATAGCTGTCGACGCAGATGAATTTCGCGTGTGGACCTTGTCAATGAATCGTGAGCCTCAGTTAAACTTCGCCACCCCGGCACTTGCCAGCGGCAGATTCCGCCACTAGGCTCCGCCGATCGAATATCGCGGCATCCGGAACACGGGGTGCCGATACACGCGACGAACCGGAAGAATCCGAATCGGCGCGACCCGGCAGCAGCAACGCCGGATGGAACACGCCTCGCAGCCAACGAGTGCGCAGTAGTCGAAGGCAACACGGCCGAACGGCCGCACGACGCCCGACAACATCAAAATCCCCCGATCGGCGCAACCCCGTCGTTCGACCCGCCACAGTCCCGTGGCAAAGCACCATGGCCACAAGTTTCGGCCATGGTGATTGATCCAGGTGGAACGGCCTGCCCGCCCGTCCACCGCAACGGCGCACAAAGCTGCAGTCTGCTTTGTGCGTACAGCACGCTGGAGGCAGAACCATGAAACTTTCCATGCTGTTGTGGCTGACGACACTCATGCCCCAGCCCGTCGCTGACCAGGCCTGCCTGGCCACCACTGTCTATCTCGAGGCACGCAGCGAACCGACCAACGGCCAGCTCGCCGTGGCGGAAGTGGCACTGCGACGACGCGACCGCGGGCGCTGGGGCGACACCGTGTGCAAGGTGGTGACTTCGCCTCACCAGTTCGCCACGACGACTACGCCTGGCTCGTTCGAGATCACCAACCTGGAAGCCTTCAACAAGGCATGGCAGGTAGCCGGCACGTCGATCCGGAACTGGCAACTGCCGCTCGCGCAACGCCGCATGCTGGTACCGCGCGCCGATCACTTCGCCACGACCGCGATCGCACCTGCCTGGTCGCGCAACCGCCCCAGCGTGACGATCGGCGAACATGCGTTCTATGCCGTGAACTGATTCGCGCATCGGCAAAGAAATAAAAAAGGCCCTCTTTCGAGGGCCTTTTTATTCAGACGTCCAGACGTCCAGACGTATTTACTTAACGCGGATAGACCTGATCGCCGCGTACCTCGACATAGTCGCCGTTGCGCACGCCGGGGTTCTCGCGCTGGGTCACCGTGGCGTACTGGCCGTTGTCCAGCCGCACCACGATGCGCCAGGCGACGTCGCTGCCGCTGTTGCGCTTGCCGATCTGGTTGCCGACGACGCCACCGGCCACCGCACCGACCACGGTGGCGGCCTTGCGGCCATCACCCTTGCCGACCTGGTTGCCGAGCACGCCGCCGGCCACCGCACCGATGATCGCGCCCAGCGTGCCACCGTTGCCGCTGCTGCCATCGATGTAGACCTGCTGCACCTCCTGCACCACGCCACAAGCCTGGCAGCGGCCGCTGCGATCACCATAGCCGTAGCTGCCCTGCTGCCCCTGGTAGCCACGGTTGTAGTTGCCATTGTTGCCGTACGGTGCGGAGGCGCAGCCGGCGAGGGCCAGACCGGCACTCATCGCAGCGGCCAGGGCGAACTTGCTGGTCAGTGCATTCATGGGATCACTTCCTTTTCTGGGTCGTTTCAACGGGCGTCGGACACAGCCGTCACGCCTTCCTGCACCTGCACGCGGTCGCCCGGATCGTGGTCCATCCGCACGGTGCGGGTGACGCCGTTGTATTCGTAGCGGACGTCGTAACCGACGATCTTGCTGCTGGTGTCGTTGACGGTTTCGCACTTGCGCTCCACCGTCGATTCCACCTGGGCGTGCTGGCGGCTGGCCTGGATGCGGTTGCCGGCATAACCACCGCCGACCGCACCGGCCACCGTGGCCAGGGTCCTGCCCTTGCCGCCGCCGATCTGGTTGCCGACCAGGCCACCAACGACCGCGCCGATCGCGGTGCCGGCGATGCGGTGCTCGTCCTTCGGCGGCTCGGTGTGCGTGACCGTCTCGTCATGACAGACCTGCTTCGGGTGGTTCACCGTCGAGTGCACCGGATCGACGCTAACGACCTTGGCGTACTTGACCCCGGCATCCGCGCCCGCACTGGTGCCTGCATCGGCGGAAGCGTTGGAAGCGCCTGCGTCCGCATTGCGGTTGCAGGCCGAGAGGCCAGTCGCGAGTACCGCCGCGATGGCGACATTGAGTACATTGGCTGTCAACCTGTTCATCACAATCCTCTCCTCTGTTTGTTGGCGGCATCGCCGGCGCCTGCCGCACCAGCGCAATAACGTGCGTATCCATTGGACCGTTGTTCAACTGAATCGCAGCTAGCTCACGCTCGTTACATTATCTTCACGTTGCAGCCGCGGAACTCTCTGCCAGTGCACGAAAAGCGAACCATGTCTCATCTCGTCGACAGTCACGTCCATCTCGATGACGACGCCTTCGGCAGCGATCGTGACGCGATCATCGCACGCGCCCGCCTGGCCGGGGTCGGCACGATGGTCATTCCTGCCGTCGATGCCGGCAGCTGGCCGACGATCCGCGATCTCTGCGCCCGCCATGTCGGGCTGCACCCTGCCTACGGGCTGCACCCGATGTTCCTGTCGCAGCATGCGCCGGAACATGTCGACGCGCTGTCTTCCTGGCTGAACGAAAACCATCCGGTGGCGGTCGGCGAGATCGGCCTGGATTTCCACGTGGACGGGCTCGACCGCGAGCTGCAGCGGTACTACTTCTCGCGCCAGCTGCAGCTGGCGCAGGAGCATGACCTGCCGGTGATCGTGCACGCCCGCGGCGCACTGGAGGAAGTCACGCTGACCTTGCGCCGCAACGGCAAGCTGCGCGGCGTGGTGCACAGCTTCTCCGGCAGCGAGCAGCAGGCACGCCAGTTGTGGGATCTGGGTTTCCACCTGGGCATCGGCGGCCCGGTGACCTACGAACGCGCGCAGCGCCTGCGCCGGATCGTGGCGCAGATGCCGATCGAGTTCCTGCTGCTGGAAAGCGACGCCCCGGACCAGCCCGGCGCCGCCCACCGCGGCGAGCGCAACGAACCGGCCCACGTCACCGAGGTCCTGCGCTGCATCGCGGCGCTGCGCCATGTGCCGGAAGCGGACATCGCCGCCGCCACCAGCACCAACGCCCGCCGCCTGTTCGGGCTCGGCTGACGCACATGCCATCCGTCACTTGCCAACGGTGACCGGGGTCTGCTAATTTTTATTTCACTGGTGAACTATGAGTCAGTGAAATGGCACGTTTGGCAAACTGCATCACGATGATGGACGAAGGCGTCGGCCGGGTCAGCCAGATCATCCCGCAGGTACCTGCGCTCGAAGCGCGGCTGTGCCGGCTGATGCTGATGCTGGGCGACGACATCGAGGAAGAGCTCGAATTCAAGCTGAAGGCGCACAAGCTCAACCACAGCGAATTCCTGACCCTGATGATCCTGTACAGCCGCCCGGACGGCAGCTCGACCCCGGGCGAACTGTGCGAGTACACCTCGCAGGGCGCCACCAACATGACCCGCATCGCCAACACGCTGGTCAAGCGCGGGCTGATCACCCGCGGCGGCAGCGAAGCGGATCGCCGCCGCGTGCTGATCCGCATCACCGCAGCCGGGCGGCGCTTCGTGCAGAAGATGCTGCCGCCGATGTTCCCCCGCGTCGCCACCATGTTCGCCGGCTTCAGCGACACCGACAAACGCCAGTTCGACCGCCTGCTGCGCAAGCTGGCGGGCAACCTCGACCAGCTGGGCGAAAGCCGCCTCCCATGAAGGACATCCTGATGAAACATGCCCCGCTCCGCGGTCGCACGGTGCTGGTCGCCGCAATGGTGCTGGCGCTGGCCGGCTGCGCCGCCGTGCCGGCCAGGCTCGGCGCGCCGGCGCTGCGCGACGATGTGCCGCTGGCCGGCCTGCAGGCTCCCGTTCGCGCCGGCTGGCCAAGCACCCAATGGTGGCGCCAGTACGGCGACCCGCAACTGGACGACCTGATGGATCGCGCCATGCGGCAGTCGCCGGACCTGGCGCTGGCGCAGAGCCACGTGCAGAACGCCGAGCAGTCGGCGAAGCTCGCCGCGGCGCAGCTCGGGCTGTCGGTCAACGGCAGCGCGCAGGTGTCGCGCCAGCGGCTGAGCGACCACGGCCTGATCCCCAGCCAGTTCCTCGGTTTCAGCTGGTACAACCAGGCCGACCTCGGCGTGCAGTTGCAGTACGACTTCGACTGGTGGGGCAAGCAGCGCGCGACGATGGAAGCTGCGCTGGACCAGGCGCACGCCGCGGAGGCGCAGCGCAGCGCCGCCGCGCTGGCGATCCAGTACGCCGTCGCCGACACCTACTTCGGCTGGCAGGCCGACCAGGCGCGGTTGCAGCTGGCCGACCGCTTGCTGGCCACGCAACAGCAGTTCGCCGATATCGCCGAGCTGCGCGTGCGCCAGGGCGTGGACCTGCCCGATGAAGCACAGAAGGCCCGCGGCCAGCTGGCCGCGGTGCGCGAGATGCGCGTGGCGCTCGATGGCTCGGCGCAGATCCGCCGTGCCGCGCTGGCCTCGCTGCTCGGCGTGGCGCCGGCCGACCTGGCCGGTCTGCAGCCGCGGCCGCTGCCGACGATCGAACGTGGCGTCCCGGCGAACGGCGGGCTGGACCTGATCGCGCGCCGCCCCGACATCGCCGCCAGCCGCTGGCAGGTCGAAGCCGCGCTGAAGCAGACCGACGCCGCGCGCGCCGAGTTCTTCCCCGACATCAGCCTCACCGCCCTGGCCGGCCTGTCCAGCATCGACATGGGCAAGCTGCTCACCGCCGGCAGCCGGACCTTCGCGCTGACCCCGGCGCTGCACCTGCCGATCTTCAACGGCGGCGCGCTCGAGGCGAACTACGGCGTCAGCAAGGCCCGGCTCGATGCGGCCGTGGCGCAGTACGACGGCACCGTGCTGGCCGCCGCGCGCGAAGTGGCGACGCAAGCCTTGAGCGCCGAGCAGGTCGCCGCCCGCCAGCGCGAGCAGCAGGCCCAGCTCGACGCCGACCAGCGCCTGCTGGCGAATGCGCAGGCGCGGGCTCGCCAGGGCGTGCGCGACCTGCGCGAAAGCCTGGGCGCGCAAGCTGCGCTGCTGCAGCAACGCGACGCCGCCGCCCAGTTGCAGGCACAGGCGGTGAGCACCGACCTGGCCCTGATCAAGGCACTCGGCGGCGGCTACCGCGCCACCGCCGACGCCGCCACCTCCCCTTCCTCTTCTGTTACCGCCGGAGCCGCCCAGCATGAGCGCCACTGAATCCGCCAAGTCCTCCGTCGACGCCAGCGACAGCGGCATGGCCGCGAAGAACCCGGCCAAGCGCCGCCGCGCACTGCTGATCGTGTCCGGTATCTTCATCCTGGCCGGACTGCTGTGGTTCCTGCTGTGGTTCTTCGTGCTGTCGACCCGGGTGAAGACCGACAACGCCTATGTCGGCGGCAACCAGGTGGCGATCTCGGCCCAGGTGCCGGGCACGGTGGTGGCGATCCTCGCCGACGACACGCAGCACGTCGAGGCCGGCCAGGTACTGGTGAAGCTGGACAGCACCGACGCCGACACCCGCCTGGCACAGGCGCGCAGCGCGCTGGCGCAGGCCGTGCGCGGCGTGCGCCAGCAGACCAGCTCGGCCACCGGCGCCGATGCCCAGGTGGTCGCCGCGAAGCTCGACCTGAAGAAGGCCGAAGCGGACCTGCAGCGCCGCCTGCCGCTGATCGCCGCGCAGGCCGAATCGCCGGAGATCGTGCAGCACCTGCGCGACGGCGTGGAGCAGGCGCGCGCCGCGGTGAACGCCGCCGAGGCGCAGGCCGCTGCCGCGCACGCAGCGATCGAAGGCACCGACGTGGCGCAGAACCCGGTGGTGCTGCAGGCCCGCGCGAACTTCCGCGCCGCCTGGGTCGCCGCGCAGCGCAACGCGATCTACGCGCCGGTGTCCGGCTACGTGGCCGAGCGCAGCGTGCAGCTGGGCAACAGCGTGCAACCAGGCCAGCAGCTGATGACCGTGGTGCCGCTGCACGACCTGTGGATCGATGCGAACTTCAAGGAAGGCCAGCTGCGCCACATCCGCATCGGCCAGCCGGCGAAGATCGTCTCCGACCTGTATGGCAGCGACGCCGAGTACCACGGCAAGGTGGTCGGCCTGGGTGCCGGCACCGGCAGCGTGTTCTCGCTGCTGCCGGCGCAGAACGCCACCGGCAACTGGATCAAGGTGGTGCAGCGCGTGCCGGTGCGCATCGCGCTGGACAACCAGGAACTGGACAAGCACCCGCTGCGCATCGGCCTGTCCACCGACGTCACCGTCGACATCAGCCATGACCAGGGCAGCGTGCTGGCCAACACGCCGACGCAGCAGCCGGTGGCGCAGACCGACGTCTACGAACAGATGGCCAGCAAGGCCGACGCGGAAGCGGAGCGGATCATCCGCGCCAACCTGCCCCACGCCACCGCCGCGAACTGAACCACACCATGGCCGCCACGCCGAACGACGCCACCTCCGACGCCGCCCCGCTGAAGCCGCTGCATGGCGGCCCGCTGGCGCTGCTCACCATCGCCGTCGCGTTCAGCACCTTCATGGAGGTGCTGGACATGACGATCGTCAACGTCGCGGTGCCGCACATCGCCGGCAGCCTCGGCGTGAGCCCCAGCGAAGGCACCTGGACGATCAGCTCCTACGCGCTGGCCAGCGCGATCATGCAGCCGCTCACCGGCTGGCTGGCGCGCCGTTTCGGCGAGGTGAAGACCTTCGTCGGCTCGGTGCTGCTGTTCGTGGTGTTCTCGATGCTGTGCGGCCTGGCCACCAGCATGCCGATGCTGGTGATCGGCCGCCTGCTGCAGGGCGCCGGTTCCGGCCCGATGGTGGCGCTGTCGCTGACCCTGCTGCTGTCGAATTATCCAAAGGAAAAACAGGGCATCGCGCTGGCGCTGTGGGCGATGACCGTGGTGGTGGCGCCGATCTTCGGACCGATCCTGGGCGGCTGGCTGACCGACAACTTCTCGTGGCCGTGGATCTTCTTCATCAACCTGCCGGTCGGGCTGGCGGCAGCGGTGATCACCTGGGGTTTGCTGCGCAAGCGCGAGACGAAGACCTACAAGGCGCCGATCGACATGATCGGCCTGCTGTTGCTGGTGGTCGGCGTGGGCGCGCTGCAATTCATGCTGGACAACGGCAACGACCACGACTGGTTCGCCTCGCCGATGATCCTGGTGCTGGGCCTCACCGCGCTGGTCTGCATCACCTTCCTGATCGTGTGGGAGCTGCATGCGAAACATCCGGTGGTGGATCTGTCGCTGTTCAGGCAACGCAACTTCACCGTCGGCGTGGTCAGCCTGTCGCTGGGCATGTTCGCGTTCTTCGGCATCAACGTGGTGTTCCCGCTGTGGCTGCAGATCACCCTGGGCTACACCGCCACCTGGGCCGGCCTGGCCACCGCGCCGGTCGGCGTGCTGGCGTTCCTGATCGCGCCGGTGCTGGGCAAGAACATGCACCGGCTGGACCTGCGTGCGGTGGTGACGTTCGCCTTCCTGGTGTTCGCCGGCACCGCGTACTGGTTCTCCACCTTCGACAGCTCCGCCTCGTTCTCTGCCCTGGTGGTGCCACGCTTCGTGATGGGCCTGGCGATCCCCTGCTTCTTCATCCCGCTGAACCAGGTCTACCTGTCCGGCCTGCCGGTGGACCAGATCGCCAGCGCCTCGGGGCTGTCCAATTTCTGCCGCACGATCGGCTCCAGCGTATCCACCGCAATCATGGTGACCTTGTGGCAGCACCGCGGCGAGTCGCACCACGCGACGCTGACCGAGTACGTCAGCCCCGGCCACCCGGCTGCCACCGGGTTCGTCGGGCAGCTGACGCATGGCGGGCTGTCGCACACACAGAGCCTGGGCCTGATCGACCAATTGCTGACCCGCGAGGCGCTGACGCTGGCGGTGAACGACGTGTTCTGGGCCTGCGCGATCCTGTTCGTGCTGCTGATTCCGGTGCTGTGGTTCGCCAAACCGCCGTTTGGCAGCGCCGGCGGCGCGGCCGGCCATTGAAGCGTCTGCCCCTGGAAATGCTGCGGCCACCGGCCGCAGCATGAAAACCGGCCACCGGCTGGTGCGGCGCAATATCTTCTGCTAGCGTTCGCCGCATGGCACAAACAAAACGCACCATCAAGAAGTATCCGAACCGGCGTCTCTACGACACGGAAATCTCCAGCTACATCACGCTGGAGGAGGTCCGCCAGCTGGTGCTGGACAACGAGGACTTCGAGGTACGCGACGCCAAGAGCGGCGAGGACCTGACCCGTTCGGTCCTGCTGCAGATCATCTCCGAGCACGAGGACAAGGGGCAGCCGATGCTGTCGCCGCAACTGCTCAGCCAGATCATCCGCTTCTATGGCGATTCGCTGCAGGGCTTCATGGGTCCTTACCTGGAGCGCAGCCTGCAGGTCTTCCTCGACCAGCAGACGCAGTTCCGCAGCCAGCTCAACAGCCTGATGGGGCAGACCCCCTGGAACACGCTGAACGACCTGACCGAACGCAACCTGGCCGCGTTCCAGGCCATGCAGCGCGGGCTGATGGATACTGCCGCCCAGGTGATCCCGACCCCGGGCACCGGCACTCGCGGCGGCAAGAAATCCGGCTGATTCCAGCCCGGTCGACGGCGCGCATCGACGCGCCGTCCGTTGGTTTCCCCTGACACCGATCGCTGCAGCACAGCACGTGCTGTCCTGCGGCATGATCCCGCCGATGGATGCACTGGCATGAGCCAAACCGACCCTCGTTCGCGCGTCGCCCTGGTTACTGGCGGCATCGGTGGCCTTGGCACGGAAATCTGCCGCCAGCTGGCCCGGGCCGGCTGCCGGGTGATCGCGCTTGACCTTGCTTCGCGCGAAGATCGCGTGGCGGCTTTCCATGACGAGGTCGCCGACTGCAACGGTGCCATCACGTTCGAACCGGCTGACGTCAGCGATTTCGACAGTTGCCAGGAACTGGTCGCCCGCCTTGAACAGCAGCACGGCAGCGTCGACATCCTGGTCAACGCCGCCGGTATCACCCGCGACGCCAGCCTGCGCAAGATGACGCCGCAGCAATGGCACGAGCTGATGCGGGTGAACCTCGATGGCGTATTCAACATGTGCCGCCACGTGGTCGAAGGCATGACCGCGCGCGGCTTCGGCCGCATCGTCAATATCAGCTCGGTGAACGGCCAGACCGGCCAGTTCGGGCAGACCAACTACTCCGCGGCCAAGGCCGGCGTGCACGGCTTCAGCATGGCTCTGGCGCGCGAGACCGCGCGCAAGGGCGTCACCGTCAACACCGTCTCGCCCGGCTACTGCGACACCCCGATGGTCGCCGCCGTACCGGCCGATATCCGCGCGCAGATCATCGCCGACATCCCGGTCGGCCGGCTCGGCCTGCCGTCCGACATCGCCCGCGCCGTCGCCTTCCTCGCCGCCGACGACGCCAGCTACATCACCGGCGCCAACCTGCCGGTGAACGGTGGCTATTTCATGAGCTTCTGAGTCGGCCTAGCCGAAGATTCCTGCGTCGTGGCGTGACCCAGTCGCCGGAAATATCAGCCGCGGAACCTGCCGGGCGTTGACCTAGGCTGGCAAGAGGTCGTAATTTCCTGCGATCCGGTTGCCCATCTGTCCTGGGGGGGACATCGCGCACACCGGACTGCAAGACGCCCTGCCGGGGCGTCTTTCCAATCATGAGGAGGGGAACCACAGATGATGCATAAACCACTTGCCGCGGCGCTGTTGGGCGCCATCGGCCTGGCCGCCATGTCCGATGCCGGCGCTGCCACCCACGCACGCGTCCAGGCCCAATCCCTGGGCCAGATCGCGCCGGCCGCCCTGGCCAATCGCATCGGCCTGGAAGCCGACGCCGCGCTGTCACCACGCTTGCAGATGCGTACTGCCCAGGGGACCCTGAAGACCCGCGAACAACAGACCTTCCGCGGCGTGCCCGTGTACGGCCGCAGCGTCGTGGTGGAACATGACGGCAGCGGCAACGTGCTCGGCGTCAGCGGCGAAATTTCCCGCGGTATCGGCCACGACATCGCCTCGGTCGCTCCCGCCATCAGCGGCGCCCGTGCCGCCGCCCTGTTGCGCACGCATGCCGGCCTGCTGCCGCTCGGCATCGGCGTCAACGGCATCCAGGACGGCGACATCCAGAACGCGAAGAGCGACCTGTACGTCTACGCCGAAGGCAACCGCGCCCGCCTCGCCTACCTCACTTCGTTCTTCGTCGACCGCAGTGGCAGCCCGACGCGCCCGATGGCGATCATCGACGCCAACACCGGGGAAGTGATCCAGTTCTGGGAAGGCCTCACCACCAAGGGCAAGCCGGGCGGCGGTGGTGGCAGCACCGGCACGCCGGCCCTCGCCACCGGCGCCGGCGGCAACCTGAAGACCGGCCAGTATCTCTACGGCACCGACTATGCCTCGCTCGCGGTCACCCAGTCCGGCTCCACCTGCTACATGCAGAACCCGGACGTGAAGACCAACAACATGGCCGGCAGCACGCGCACAGGTACGCTGTGGAGCTTCATCTGCCCGAACAGCAGCGGCGACGCCGCGAACGGCGCCTATTCGCCGATCAACGACGCGCACCACTTCGGCAGCGTCGTGCATGACATGTACAACACCTGGCTCGGCGCGCCGCCGCTGAGCTTCTCGCTGGTGATGAACGTGCACTACGGCCGCAACTACGAGAACGCGTTCTGGAACGGCACGTCGATGAACTTCGGCGACGGCGCCAGCTACTTCTACCCGCTGACCTCGCTGGACGTGACCAGCCACGAAATCAGCCACGGCTTCACCGAGCAGCACTCCAACCTGCAGTACTCCGGCCAGTCCGGCGGCATGAACGAGGCGTTCTCGGACATGGCCGGCGAAGCGGCCGAGTACTTCGACCGCGGCGGCAACGACTGGCTGGTCGGCGCCGACATCATCAAGAACGGCACCGCGCTGCGCTGGATGTGCACGCCGACCCAGGACGGCCGCTCGATCGACAACGCCGCCAACTTCACCAGCTCGATGGACGTGCACTATTCCAGCGGCGTCTACAACAAGGCGTTCTGCATGCTGGCGAAGACGGCCAACTGGAACACGAAGAAGGCCTTCGAGGTATTCGCACGCGCCAATGCGATGTACTGGACGGCCACTTCCACGTTCAACTCCGGCGCCTGCGGCGTGCAAACCGCTGCAGTCGACTACGGCTACACCCGTAGCGACGTGGCGGCGGCGTTCAACGCCGTCGGCGTGACCTGCCAGTAAGCAACCGGCAAGTAAGACCAGGAAGGGCCGGCCCGCCAGGGCCGGCCCTTCTCGTTGCCGGGCGCGTTGCCCCGGCTGCGCTCCTTCGGCACAACCTGTGGTTTACCCGGGATTGCAGTCCTGCGGCGCTTGCGGAACAGTGTGCGGACTCCTTCCACGGATCGCAGCATGGCGCAGCAACCCATCACCCTCATCGGCGGCGGCCTGGTCGGCGCCTTGCTGGCGCAGCAGCTGGCCCAGCGCGGTTTCGCCGTCGAGGTGTTCGAGAAGCGTGCGGACCCGCGGCATGCTGGCTTCGCCGGCGGTCGCTCGATCAACCTGGCGCTGGCCGAGCGCGGCCTGCAGGCGTTGCGCAGCGCCGGCCTGGCCGACGACGTGCTGCAGCGCGCAGTGATGATGCGCGGGCGCATGGTGCACGACCGCGACGGCAACAGCGGCCTGCAGCGCTACGGCGTGGACGACAGCGAGGTGATCTGGTCGGTCTCGCGCGGTGCGCTGAACATGCTGCTGCTGGATGCCGCCGAGGCGGTTGGCGTGCGCTTCCACTTCGGCCAGTCGCTGGTCGGCGCCGACTTCCGGCGGCAGCGCATCCGGCTCGCCGACGAGGCCGGCGTGGAACGCGAACGGGATATCGGCATGCTGCTCGGCGCGGACGGCGCCGGCTCCGCGGTACGCGCGGCCATGAACGCGCATGCGCCGCTGGGCGAGCGGATCGAGTCGCTCGGCCACGGCTACAAGGAATTGGAGATCCCGCCAGCCGGCGAGCTGCCGGCCGCGGTGCTGCAGCTCGGCGGCGGCCGCGACCAGTTCGCGCTGGAGCCGCACGCGCTGCACATCTGGCCGCGCGGCGGCTACATGTGCATCGCACTGCCGAACACCGAAGGCAGTTTCACGGTGACCCTGTTCCTGCCGGCACAAGGCGCCGCGCCAAGCTTCGCCAGCCTGCCCGACGCGACGGCCGCGGCCGCGTTCTTCCGCGAACAGTTCCCCGGCCTGCTGCCGCTGATCCCGCGCTTCGCCGCGGATTTCGACAGCCATCCGGTCGGCACGCTGTCCACGCTGTACCTGGAGCGTTGGCACCTGGAAGGCAGCGCGCTGCTGATCGGCGACGCCGCCCACGCGATCGTGCCGTTCCACGGCCAGGGCATGAACTGCGGCTTCGAGGACACCGTGGTGCTGGCAAACCTGCTGGCCGAGGCGCCGGACGACAGCGCCGAGGTGTTCGCCGAATTCCAGCGCGTGCGCCAGCCGAACGCCGACGCGATCGCCGCGATGGCGCTGGAAAACTACGTCGAGATGCGCGACTCGGTGGCCGATCCGCATTACCTGGCCAAACGCGAACTGGGCGCGTCGCTGGCCACACGCATTCCCACCCATTACATGGCGCGCTATCGCATGGTCACCTTCACCCATCTTCCCTACGCCTACGCGCTGGAACGCGGCCGGGCGCAGGATCAGCTGCTGGAGCAACTGTTGCGCGAAAACCCGAACGTGGCCGCCATCGACATCGATGCTGCCGCGCGGCTGTTCGTCGCCACGCTGGCCCCGCTACCGGCGCTGCGTCATGGATGAGGCCCTGCTCGAAGCGTTTCGCGCCACGGCCTACCACGTCTGTCTGGACACCGTGACCTGGGCGACGATCCGCGTGGACCTGCCCCTGCCGGCCCAGCTCGCCGAAGCGGTCGGTTCGCGCCCGTGGGCTTTCATCACGGCGTGGAATCCGCAGGCGCGACGACGCCCGCCGGCACAGAACCTGGCCGCACAACGCGAACTGCTGGCCGCCTTGCAGGACCAGCCCGGCGTCGCCGTGCATCCGGCCCTCGGCGTGGGAACTTCCGGCTGGAGCGAGCCCAGCCTGTTCGTCGTCGGCGCGAGCGCCCATGCGCTGGACAAGCTGGCCAGGACCCACGGACAACTGGCCTACGTGCACGGCGAAGCCGGCAGCGCCGCCCTCTTGCGGACCCTGGATTGACCGGTTCAGCGGCAGCGCGCCGCATGGACAAGCGCCATCGGCATTGCGGACAATCACGGGGATGACTGCCGCCAGCACCGCTGCGCCCCTGCTCGAAGCGCGGGCCCTGAGTTTCCATCGCCAGGACGAACCGGTGTTCGCGCCGCTGGATTTCCAGCTGCGTGCGGGCGAACTGGCCCTGGTCGAGGGCGACAACGGCAGCGGCAAGACCACCTTGCTGCGTATGCTGGCCGGACTGCTGCACATCGGCGCCGGCGAACTGCACTGGCGCGGCGAACCACTGCAGCGCGACCACTGCGCCGGCGAGATCCTGTTCCTGGGCCACCAGCTCGGCCTCAAGGCCGATCTCAGCCCACGCGAGAACCTGCACATCGCCGCCGGTCTGCACGGCGCGCGCGATGGTGCCAGCGTGGCCTCGGTGCTGGCCCGGATCGGCCTGCGCGGCTACGAGGACGAGCCGGTGCGCCGGCTGTCCGCCGGCCAGAAAAAGCGCGCCGCGCTGGCCCGGCTGCTGTTGCTGCCGGCGACCTTGTGGCTGCTCGACGAGCCGTACGCGAACCTTGACCGCATCGGCATCGCGCTGGTGAACGACTTGCTGGAAAACCACACCGACGCCGGTGGCGCGGCGATGGTCACCAGCCACGGCACGGTGAGTTTCCATGGCGGCGAGCCGCGACGGATCCGCATGCATGATTAACGTCGGGCATTCCATGCGTGGACTCCCTCCCCTGCTTGCAGGGGAGGGTTGGGGAGGGGTAACGCTCTTGCCCTTGTGCAAGAGCGAACCCCCTCCCAGCCTCCCCCTGCGACCGAAGGAAGTCCCTTTGGGACAAGCAGGGGAAGGAGCACAGCGATGAACCGCCCTGGCCTCGCCCCCGCCTGCGCCGCCATGCTTCGGCGCGATCTCACCCTCGCCTGGCGCCGGCGCGGAGACATCGCGATGCCGGTGCTGTATGCACTGATCGTGACCATGCTGTTCCCGTTCGCGCTGGGACCTGAGGACACTCTGCTGCAACGGATCGCCGGCGGCGTGGTGCTGGTCACCGTACTGCTGGCGATGCTGCTGGCGCTGGACGCGATGTTCGCCAGTGACATCGAGGACGGTTCGCTGGAACAACTGGTGCTGGCGCCGCAGCCGCTGGCGCTGATGCTGGGCATGAAAATTCTTGCGCACTGGATCACCACCGCGCTGCCGCTGATCGTGATCGCACCGCTGATGGCCGCGATGCTGCACCTGCCCGGCGCGGTAATCCCGGTGCTGCTGCTGGCGCTGCTGCTGGCCACACCACTGCTCAGCCTGCTCGGCGCTGTGCTGGTCGCGCTGACGGCCGGCACCCGGCGCTCTGGTATGCTGCTCGCCTTGATGTTGCTGCCGCTTTGCGTGCCAGCCGTGATCTTCGCCGCCGGCGCCGTGGCGGCTGCCCAGCAGGGTTTGCCATGGTTCGCGCCGGTCGCCTGGCTCGCGGCCGCGCTGGTGCTGGCCGTGGTGCTGGCGCCACTGGCCTGCGCGGCGGCCCTTCGTATTGCCCTGGACGCTTGATCGGTTATGGCTAGCTGGATTCCGCTCTGGTTGCACAAGCTCGGCTCGCCGCCGACGTTCTACCGCTTCGCCGGCGCGCTGCAGCCGTGGGCGATGGCGCTGGCGCTTCTGCTCGGCGCGGTCGCGCTGTACGGCGGGCTGGTGCTGGCGCCGGCCGACTACCAGCAGGGCGACGCTTACCGGATCATCTTCATCCACGTGCCCAGCGCGTGGATGAGCATGTTCATCTATGCAGTGATGGGCGTGGCCTCGTTCATCGCGCTGGTGTGGCGGATCAAGCTGGCCGAGGTGGTGGCGATGGAGTCGGCGCCGATCGGCGCGGCGTTCACCTTCATCACCCTGGTCACCGGCTCGCTGTGGGGCAAGCCGATGTGGGGCACCTGGTGGACCTGGGATGCGCGGCTCACCTCCGAGCTGGTGCTGCTGTTCCTGTTCCTGGGCGTGATCGGCCTGTACCACGCGTTCGAGGATCGCCGCCAGGGCGCGCGCGCCGCGGCGTTCCTCGCCATCATCGGCATCATCAACGTGCCGATCGTGCATTTCTCGGTGAACTGGTGGAACACCCTGCACCAGGGCAGCACAGTCAACGTGTTCGGCCAGTCGAAGATTTCCGCGGACATGTTATGGCCGCTGCTGACGATGACCCTGGCGACCAAGTTCTACTACCTCGCCAGCCTGTTCCGTCGCGCACGCACCGACCTGCTGGCGCTGGAAGGCGGCAAGGACTGGGTGCGCAAGATCGCCGAAGACGAGGCTGGCCGATGAGCGCCCTGCAGCACTTCCTGGCGATGGGCGGCTACGCGGCCTATGTATGGCCGGCCTACGCGCTGTTCTTCATCGTGCTGATCGCCGATACCCTCGCGCCGCGCCTGCGCCGCCGCCGCGTGCTGGCGGAACTTCGTGCCCGCCTGGCGCGTCAGAGCGCGCGACAGGAACGCAAACCCCTTTCCACGCCAGCATCCCCCTGACCGGGGCGGTCGACCACCATGCCCATGAATCCCACCCGCAAGCGCCGGCTCACCATCGTGCTGGCCATCCTCGCCGCGGCAGCCGTCGCGGCCGTGCTGGTCGTGCTGGCGTTGCAGAACAACATGAACTACCTGCTCACCCCGAGCCAGGTTCAGTCGGGCGAGGCGGCCAGCTACAACACGTTCCGCCTCGGCGGCATGGTCAAGGCCGGCTCGATCCAGCGCTCCAGCGACTCGCTCAAGGTCACCTTCACCGTGGTCGACGCCGGCGGCGCGATGCCGGTGGAATACACCGGCATCCTGCCCGACCTGTTCCGCGACAACCAGTCGGTGATCGCCACCGGCCACATGGACGGCGCCCGCTTCGTCGCCACCGAAGTGCTGGCCAAGCATGACGAGACCTACATGCCGAAGGAACTGAAGGACGCCATGGCGAAGGCGCACGAAGGGAAGCGGGTCGAAGAAGGTGCCGCGGCACCGAACAACATGCAAGGGAACCCCAAGCCATGACCCCCGAACTCGGCCAACTCGCGTTGATCCTCGCCCTGTTGCTGGCGCTGGCGCAGAGCATCCTGCCGCTGATCGGCGCATGGCGCAGCAACCGCGCACTGATGGCGGTGGCGCGCCCGGCCGCGGCCGGCCAGGCGGTGTTCGTGGCGATGGCGTTCGGCATCCTGGCCTGGGCGTTCCTGCGCTTCGACTTCTCGGTGCAGTACGTGGCCGACAACTCGAACCTGGCGCTGCCGTGGTACTACCGCATAGCCGCGGTATGGGGCGCGCACGAGGGTTCGCTGCTGCTGTGGATCCTGATCCTCAATGTATGGACGGTGGCGCTGGCCGCGTTCAGCCAGAAGCTGCCCGAGGTGTTCGCCTCGCGCGTGCTCGCCGTGATGGGGCTGATCGCGGTGGGCTTCCTCGCCTTCATCATCTTCACTTCCAACCCGTTCGGCCGACTGCTGCCGATGCCGGGCGACGGCGCGGACCTGAACCCGGTGCTGCAGGACCCGGGCATGACCTTCCACCCGCCGATGCTGTACATGGGCTACGTCGGCTTCTCGGTGGCGTTCGCGTTCTCGATCGCCGCGCTGCTCGGCGGCGAGCTGGAACAGGCGTGGGTGCGCTGGGCACGACCGTGGACCAACGTCGCCTGGGCCTTCCTCACCTGCGGCATCGTCGCCGGCAGCTGGTGGGCCTATGCCGAGCTGGGCTGGGGCGGCTGGTGGTTCTGGGACCCGGTGGAGAACGCCAGCTTCATGCCGTGGCTGGTCGGCGCCGCGCTGATCCACGCGCAGGCGGTGACCGAGAAGCGCGGCTCGCTGCGCGCATGGACCATCCTGCTGTCGATCTTCGCGTTCTCGCTGTCCCTGCTCGGCACCTTCCTGGTGCGCTCGGGCGTGCTCACCTCGGTGCATGCGTTCGCCTCCGACCCGCGCCGCGGCGTGTTCATCCTGGCCTTCCTGACCATCGTGGTCGGCGGCTCGCTGCTGCTGTACGCACTGCGTGCGCCGAAGGTGCTCGGCGGCAAGGCGTTCAACGTGGTGTCGCGCGAGACGGTGCTGCTGATCGGCAACCTGATGTTCGCGGTGGCCGCGGCGATGGTGCTGCTGGGCACGCTGTTCCCGCTGATCGGCGATGCGCTGAACCTGGGCCGGATCTCGGTGGGCCCGCCCTACTTCGGCTTCCTGTTCCCGCTGCTGATGGCGCCGATCGTGTTGCTGCTGCCGTTCGGCCCGTTCCTGCGCTGGGGCAAGGGCGAGGCACCGGTACTCAAGAGCCTGCTGCTGCGCGTATTCATCGCCGCGCTGGCCTGCGCCATCATCGCGGCCTTCCTGGTCGAGGGAAACCTGAAGACGATCGTCGGCGTGGCCGCCGCCGTGTGGATCATGGTCGGCGTGCTGCTCTATGCCTACAAGCGCTGGCGTGAAGCGCCGCGCGGCCGGCGCTATCCCGGCGAGCTGGCCGGCATGCTGCTGGCGCATCTTGGCGTGGGCGTGTTCGTGGCCGGCGTGCTGCTGTCCGAATCGCTCAGCGTGACCCGCGACGTGCGCATGGCGCCGGGTGAAACGCAGCACATCGGCAGCTACGACTTCCGCTTCGACGGCGTGCACCACACCACCGGCCCGAACTGGACCGCCGACCAGGGCGTGGTCACGGTGACCCGCGGCGAAAAACAGATCGCCGTGATGCACCCGCAGAAACGCACCTACCCGCGCGGCCAGGTGCAGACCGAGTCCGCCGTGGACGCCGGCGTCACCCGCGATCTCTACGTGGCGCTGGGTGAGCCGATGGATGCCAACGACATCGAGGGTGCATGGGCGTTGCGGCTGTACTACAAGCCGTTCATCCGCTGGATCTGGGCCGGCGGCCTGCTGATGATGCTGGGTGGCCTGGTCTGCGCCACCGACAAGCGCTTCCGCATCAAGCGCAGCGTCACCGCTGAAGCCGGCGCCACCGCTGCCGAGGGCCTGCAGGTACAGGAAACGCGCGCATGAGTCGCCTGCTTCCGTTCATCGGTTTCATGCTGCTGGTCGGGCTGTTCGGCTTCGGCATCTGGTGGAACACCCAGCACGATCCGAACGCGATCCCGACGCCGCTGCTGAACAAGCCGGCGCCCGCGTTCAACCTGCCCAAGCTGTACGAGCCCGCGCAGACGGTCAGCAAGGCCGACCTGCTGGGCAAGCCCTACCTGCTCAACGTGTTTGCCAGCTGGTGCATCGAATGTGGCGTGGAGCACCCGGTGCTGACTGCCGAAGGCCCGACCCTGGGCGTGCAGCTGGTCGGCTACAACTACAAGGACGCGCCGGCCGACGCGAAAGCCTGGCTGGCCAAACACGGCAACCCGTACGACCTGCTGATCGCCGACGAGCCGGGCCAGACCGCGATCGACTTCGGCGTGTACGGCGCACCGGAAAGCTTCCTGGTCGACGCCAAGGGCGTGATCCGCTACAAGCACATCGGCCCGCTGACCCCCGACGTGATGGCGAAGGAACTGAAGCCGGCGATCGCGGCGATGCTGAAGGAGGTGCCGTGATGCGGCTGCCCCTACGCATGCTGCTCGTGGCGCTGCTCGCGTTCGCCGGCGTCGCCCACGCCCAGGCGATCGAGCCGATGCCGTTCAAGGACCACGCCCAGGAACTGCGCTTCCAGCACCTCACCCACCAGCTGCGCTGCCCGATGTGCCAGAACGAGACGCTGGCCGATTCCAACGCGCCGATCGCGCGCGACCTGCGCAACCAGATCTTCCGGATGATGCAGCAGGGCAGCAGCGACGAGGAGATCAAGCAGTACCTGGTCGCGCGCTATTCCGATTTCGTGCTGTATGACCCGCCACTGACCTCGCGCACCTGGCTGCTCTGGTTCGGTCCGCTGCTGATCCTGCTCGGCGGCGCCGGCGTGGTACTGGTGGCGATCCGCCGGCGCCGCCGGCTCGGCAGTACCACTACTGAAACACCGGCCGGCAACGGTCCGATCGACAACGGGGACGACTGGTGAAGACCGTTTTTTTCATTGCCGCCGCCGCGATGATCGTTGTGGCGCTGGCCGTGCTGTTGCTGCCGCTGATGCGCCAGGGTCGCCGCTCCGGTCGCCCGCGCAGCGTGTTCGCGCTGGCCCTGCTGATCGCGCTCGCGTTGCCACTGGGCACCGGCGCGCTGTACCTGCTGGTGGGTACGCCGGCCGCGTTGAACGGGGTGACCGCCGCGGCCGCCGCGCCGCTCAGCATGCAGCAGGCGCTTACCGAACTGCGCACGCACCTGCAGCAGCAGCCAGACGACCTGCAGGGCTGGATGCTGCTGGCCCAGACCAGCAGCATGCTGCGCCAGCCGGCCGAGGCGCGCGATGCGTTCGACCACGCGCTCAAGCTCGCCCCGAACAACGCCGAGGCGATGATCGGCTGGGCCGAGAACGACTCGATGACGCGCGACGACCACCTGATCGAAGGCCGCGCGCTGGATCTGCTCAAGCGCGCCGTGCAACTGCACCCGGACAGCCAGCGCGGCCTGTGGCTGCTCGGCATCAGCGACTTCCAGCGCGGCGCCTACCGCGAAGCCGCCGCCACCTGGCGCCTGCTGCAGCCTCAGCTGGAGCCGGGCTCGAAGGTGGCCACGGCGGTCGCCGAGCAGATTGCCGTGGCCGACGCCCGCTCTGGCGGCGCGCCGGCCGGCGCATCGTCGAGCGCTGCCACAGCTGCTCCGCAAGGTGCCGCACTGCAGGTGCAGGTGGCGCTGGCGCCGGCGCTGAAGGACAAGCTCGCCCCCGGTGACGCACTGTTCGTCTACGCCCGTGCCGAGAACGGCCCGCCGATGCCGCTGGCCGTGGCCAAACTCGATCCGGCGCAGTTGCCCACCACCGTCACGCTGAACGACGCCATGGCGATGACGCCGGCCTACCGGCTGTCCTCGGTCCAGCGCGTCTTCGTCGGCGCGCGCATCAGCCACAGCGGCCAGCCGGTCGCCCAGCCCGGCGACCTGGAAGGCGACGCCGGCGTGGTCGCGGTGGACAGCAAGACGCCAATCAAGATCAGCATCGACAAGGTGCATTGACGATGGGCGACGCGCGCCGTTATTACGCCCTGCCCTCGCCATTCGCGATGAAGCGTGGCGGCGAATTGCACGGCGCACATGTCGCCTACGAGACCTGGGGCACGCTGAACGCCGCACGCGACAACGCCGTGCTGGTGCTCACCGGCCTGTCGCCCAGCGCACACATGACCTCGTGCGAAGAGGACCCGTCACCAGGCTGGTGGGAAGGCATGGCCGGCCCCGGCAAGGCGATCGACACCACCCGCTGGTTCGTGATCTGCGTGAACTCGCTGGGCAGCGACAAGGGTTCGACCTGCCCCGCCTCGATCGATCCGTCCACCGGCGAGCCGTACCGCCTGAGCTTCCCCGAAATGGCGCTGGAAGACGTCGCCAACGCCGCGCATGGCGTCGCCGGCAGCCTCGGCATCAGCCAGCTGGCCTGCCTGATCGGCTGCTCGATGGGCGGCATGAGCGCGCTGGCCTACATGCTGCTGCACCCCGACAGCGCGCGCGCGCACATCAGCGTGGACACCGCGCCGCAGGCGCAGCCGTTCGCCATCGCGATCCGCTCGCTGCAGCGCGAGGCGATCCGGCTCGACCCGCAGTTCAACGACGGCAACTACGACATCCATGCGGAGCAAGGTGGCCGCTACCCCGACCTCGGCATGAGCATCGCGCGCAAGCTCGGCGTGATCACCTATCGCTCCGCGATGGAATGGAACGGCCGCTTCGCGCGCATCCGGCTCGATCCCGAGCAGCGCGAGGACGAGCCATTCGGCCGCGAGTTCCAGGTCGAGTCCTACCTGGAAGGCCACGCCCAGCGCTTCGTACGCCATTTCGACCCGAACAGCTATCTCTACCTGTCGCGCGCCAGCGACTGGTTCGACATCGCCGAATACGGCCACGGCAGCGTGCTGGAAGGCCTCAGACGCATCCGCATCGAACAGGCGATGGTGATCGGCGTCAGCACCGACATCCTGTTCCCGCTACAGCAGCAGGAACAGATCGCCGAAGGCCTGGAAGCCGCCGGCGCGAAGGTGGAATTCGTGGCGCTGGATTCGCCGCAGGGCCACGACGCGTTCCTGGTCGACATCGACAACTACAGCCGCGCGATCGGTGGCTTCCTGAACAGGCTGGCGGCCGGGTGAATGCCGCGCTGCTAAGATAAGCCGCACCACGCATCCCACCGAGATCATCATGCTCACCCTGGATTTCCCCGGCAGCCGCACCCTGATCGACGCGATCGACGCCGCCGTGGCCAAACCGACCACCCACGAACTCACCGACAGCCTGCGCAACAGCCTGTGCAAGCTGATCCGCGAGAATGCCGTCACCCTGCCCGACTGCGTGTTCGAGGCGAATGCCGAGCACTACGCCCGCCGCGAGCTGTACCGCAGCGAGGACCACGGCTACTGCGTGGTGGCGATGACCTGGGGGCCAGGCCAGGGCACGCCGATCCACGACCACGACGGCATGTGGTGCGTCGAAGGTGTCTGGAACGGCGCGCTGGAGATCGTGCAGTACGAACTGATCGAGCACGACGCACAGCGCTACTGCTTCCAGCCGGTCGGCTCGATCCAGGCCGGCGCCGGCTCGGCCGGCAGCCTGATCCCGCCGCACGAATACCACAGCATCCGCAACCCCAGCGACAGCGCGGTCACCGTCAGCCTGCACATCTACTCCGGCCCGATGACCCGCTGCTCGGTGTTCCAGCCGCTGCCGGAAGACCGCTGGTACGGCCGCGACGTGCGCCAGCTGGGTCTCGACCGCGTGCACTGAACCCGGCATAATCACCCGCTCGCACATGCCGGCGTGGCGGAATGGTAGACGCGGCGGACTCAAAATCCGCTTGTGGTGACACAGTGGAGGTTCGAGTCCTCTCGCCGGTACCAGCTCACGAAGAACCCCGCCTCGCGCGGGGTTTTTCATGCCTGGAGATCTTGAACAGCCTCTTACAGCTCTCGCACCACCCGGAAGCCGACCCGGCCGCTGCGCGTGTCGCCGCTGCTGCCCTGGCGGTAGGCCGAGTCCACCTGCTCCGGCGAGCTGCCCCACGAGCCGCCGCGCACCACGTGGGAGCGGCAGCCGGGGTTGACCCAGGCGCTGCCGTCGTCCGGCGCGCGGATGTAGTTGTCGTGCCAGCAGTCCAGCACCCACTCGGAGACGTTGCCGTTGATGTCGTACAGGCCGAACGGGTTGGCGGCGAAGCTCATCACCGGCGCCGGCCCCCAGTAGCCGTCGCGGTAGTTGCGGAAGGCGTGGCTCCAGCGGCGGCCGCTGCGCGAGCGGTCGCCGGAGCCGGTCAGGTTTTCCACCGCGCGCTTCGGTGCGTCGTCGCCCCACCAGTAACGGCTGCTGGTGCCGCCGCGCAGCGCGTACTCGAACTCCGCCTCGCTGGGCAGCCGGTAGGTCTTGCCGGTACGCTGGCTCAGCCACTCGGCGTACGCCCTGGCGTCGTTCCAGGAAACGTTCACCACCGGCAGGTTGTCGTCGGCCTTGCGGCCGGCGTAGTCGTCCTGCCAGGTGGCGTCCGCATCGTCGCGCAGCGTGCCGCTGCGCTCGTCATACACGCTGGCGCCACCCAGCTTGATCGAGTCGGGCACGTAACCGCTGGCGCGCACGAATTCGCGGAATTCGCCCACCGTCACCGCGCTGCGCGCCATCGCAAAACCCTTGCTGATGGTGACCGCGTGTTGCGGCGTCTCGGCATCGGTATGGTCTTCCTCGTCGGCCGGTGCGCCCATGCGGAAGCTGCCGGTGGGGATCACCACCATCGCCGGCGTCTTGCCCGGCAGGTCGACGTAGCGGTCGGCGAACACCTGGCCGGGCTTGTAGCTGGCGTACAGGCGCGCGTTGGTCAGCTGTTCGTCGAACGCGGCCAGCGCCGGCAGCGCCGGGGCGATCGCCCGCACCTGCGCCGCCAGCTTCGTCGCCAGTCCGACATTGCCGGCGTCCAGCGCCGAATGCGCCTGCGCCAGCATGCCGTTCGCGCGCTGCTCGCGCATGTCGTCCACGCGCTTGTGCACGTCGATCATCTGCTGCGAACCGGGGCGGATCGCCTGCGCCGCGGCCAGTTCGTGGTCGGCCCCGACAAAATCGTTCTGCGCCACCGCCGCCAGCGCACGGTCCAGCACCGCCCGCTGCACCTGGAAGATGCCCTGCTCGGCCACCGCATTCTGCGGGTCCAGCTTCTGCACCTCGCGGTACAGCTCCAGCGCACTGCCGTCGCGCGGCTGGTCCGCCTTGCCCTGCCGCAGCAAACCGGCGGCCTTCGCCAGCATCGGCCGCACCTGCTCCAGGATCTTCAGGCTCGCCTCCAGTTGCGCCACTTCCGTCTCGGCATTCGGCAGCGTGCGCAGCGCACCAAGCAGGTCCTGCGCCGCGTCGGCGTCGCCCACCGCGATGTCCTGGTCGATCTCCGCCACCAGCCGCGCGCGCACGTCGAACAGGCCCTGCACCGCGTGGCGGCTGTCCGGCTTGTCCTTCAGTGCCTGCTCGAACAAGGCGGCGGCGCTGTCCTTGGCGCCGACCAGCCGGCCGGCACGCAGCGCCACGTTCGCCCGCTCCAGCAGCGCCTGTACCGCGGGCGGGTCCGCGCTGAGCTGCTCGGGCAGGTTCGCGTTCTTGCTGCCGCGCGCGGCGATCACCGCCGCCGGCGCCAGCGTCAGCGGCGGCCCGGCATTCAGTTCGTTGATCGTCGACAACCGCTCCGGCTGCAGGCCGCTGCCCGGCGCGGCCGCACCGAGCGACATCGAACGGCGCGGCGCCTGCGCCGGATTGACGTGGAACAGCCCCGGGAAGAAGTGGTACAGCAGCGCAAACCCCAGCACGATCACCCCAAGCGCCCCGCCGAGCGCGCGCTGACGGCGCAGGGTTGCGTTGTTCGGCATAGATGGGCGTCCTTGGTGCGGCCTGTTATCGTGCGCTGCTCACCATAGGCACAAACCGGCGACAGGGCAATCCACGCCCGCGCCTTTCCAAGGAGTACCGATGTCACCGCCCGAACCCGCCGCTGCCGACTGGATCGACCGTCCCGACGCGCTGCAGGCATGGCTGGCCGCGCTACCCGCCGACGCCGCCGTCGGCCTGGACACCGAGTTCATGCGCCGCAACACCTTCTATCCGCAGCTGGCGCTGCTGCAGCTGGGCTGGAACGGCCGTTACGCCCTGATCGACCCGCTCGCGTTCGCCATCGGCGCCGCGCTGCAGCCGCTGCTCGGCGCCGGCCCCGCGGTGACCATCATGCACAGCGCCGGCGAAGACCTGGAAACCCTCGCGCCGCTGCTGCCGGACGGCCCACACACCCTGTTCGACACCCAGGTCGCCGCCGCCTTCGCCGGCATGGGCCTGGGCCTGAGTTACCGCGCGCTGGTCGCCGAACTCGCCGGCGTGGATCTGGACAAGGGCGAGACCCGCTCGGACTGGCTGCAGCGCCCGCTCACCGACGCGCAGCGCAGCTACGCCGCGCTGGATGTCGTGTACCTGAAAACCATCCACGAACAGCTGGCCGAACGCCTGCAGCGCCGCGACCGCAGCGCCTGGCACGCCGAGGATTGCGCGCGCCTGAAGCAGCGCGCCAGCCATCGTGACGGCGACCCGCAACCGCAGCGTGCACTGCGAGGCGCCGCCGACTGGCCGGTCGCGCAGCAGGCCCTGCTGCGTCGCCTGCTGCAATGGCGTGACCGCAGAGCGCGCCGCCTCGACGTGCCGCGCCCGTGGCTGCTCGACGACACGCTGGCGCTCAACCTGGCGCAGCAGCCGCCGCGCAGCCTCGGCGATCTGGAACAGCGCGGCCGCGGCCAGCGCGCCCTGCGCTCGGCCCAGCGCAGCGAGTTGTTCGAACTGCTCGCCGTGCCCGTCAGCGACGAGGAAATCGCCACCACCGCGCGCATCCCCGGCCACCCGCAGGGTGAGGCGAAGAAGGCGCTGGCGGCGATGAAGGAGCTGATCGACCACCGCGCCGGCGAACTCGACCTGCCGCCCGGCCTGCTGTGCCCGCGCAAGGTGCTGGAGGAATACGTGGTCACCGCCGAATGGCCCGAGTTCCTCGAAGGCTGGCGCCGCGAGGTGCTGCACGACCGCCTGCCCGACCTGCTGCCCGGCTGAGTTCGTCCGGCTCAGCTCTTGGCGAAGCTCCCGCACGCTGCTAATATTCGCGGCTTCCGTGGGGCGGTAGCTCAGCTGGGAGAGCGCCACGTTCGCATCGTGGAGGTCGTGGGTTCGATCCCCATCCGCTCCACCACGGATTCACACGAAAGCCCCCGGCCTCCGGGGGCTTTTTTGTTGGGCGTTTTGTTGGGCATGATGCCACCGCCGCGTCGATGGGCGCGTGCGCTGGCCGCCCCCATCGGCTAGCCTGCGCAGGGGGTGGATCGAAGGAATGGCCATGAGCGGAATCAACCAGGGCGACGCTGACGCCTTCATCGCCAAGTGGCGCGGCGTTACCGCCTCAGAGCTGTCCACCGCGCAGACCTTTGCCATGGACTTGTGCCAGTTGCTCGGCGTGGACCTGCCGCACGCGGACGCCGAACAGCAATACATGTTCGAGCGGCCGGTCACCTTCAGCCACGGCGACGGCAGCAGCTCGGCCGGGCGCATCGACCTGTACAAGCGCGGCTGCTTCGTGCTGGAAGCGAAGAAGCTCAAGGCGCCCACCCACACCAAGGGTTTCGACGACGCCATGCTGCGCGCGCGCAGCCAGGCCGAGCAGTACGCGCGCGCCCTGCCGGCCAGCGAGGGCCGCCCGCCGTTCCTGCTGGTGGTGGACGTGGGCAACCGCATCGAGCTGTATGCGGAGTTCAGCCGCTCCGGCGCCACCTACACGCCGTTCCCCGACCCGCGCAGCCACCGCATCGCGCTCGACGAACTGCGTGACGAAACCATCCGCGCGCGCCTGCGCACCATCTGGACCGACCCGCTCGCGCTCGACCCCAGCCGCGAATCCGCCCGCGTCACCCGCGAGATCGCCGCACGCCTCGCCACCCTCGCCCGCAGTCTGGAAGCCGCCGGCCGCCACGCCGAAGCGGTCGCGCAGTTCCTGATGCGCTGCCTGTTCACCATGTTCGCCGAAGACGTGAAGTTGCTGCCCACCGACAGTTTCCGCGACCTGCTGCTGAAATACGCCGACCAGCCCGACACCGCCATGCGCATGCTCGGCCTGCTCTGGCACGACATGGACACCGGCGGCTTCAGCGGCGCCATCGCCAGCGAGGTGCTGCGCTTCAATGGCAAGCTGTTCAAGCAGCCCGACACTCTGCCGCTCACCCGCGAGCAGATCGCGCTGCTGATCGAGGCGGCCAAGGCCAAGTGGGAACACGTCGAGCCGGCCATCTTCGGCACCCTGCTCGAACGCGCGCTCGACCCCGGCGAGCGGCACAAGCTCGGCGCGCACTACACCCCGCGCGCCTACGTCGAACGGCTGGTGCTGCCCACCGTGATCGAGCCGCTGCGCGGCGAATGGAGCGACGCCCACGCCGCTGCGCTCACCCTCGCCGCCGAAGGCAAGGCCGACGAGGCGGTGAACACCTTGCGCGCGTTCCACCATCGCCTGTGCACGGTCAAGGTGCTCGACCCCGCCTGCGGCAGCGGCAACTTCCTCTACGTCACGCTGGAACACCTGAAGCGCCTCGAAGGCGAAGTGCTCAACGCACTGGACGAACTCGGCTACCGCCAGACCGGCCTGGCGCTCGGCGGCGAACGCGCCGACGCGATGGGCGGCGAAACCGTCGACCCGCACCAGTTGCTCGGCATCGAGCTGAACCCGCGCGCCGCCGCCATCGCCGAAGTGGTGCTGTGGATCGGCTACCTGCAATGGCACTACCGCACCCGCGGCGACATCAACCCGCCGCAGCCGGTGATCCGCGACTTCCGCAACATCGAGAACCGCGACGCCGTGCTGGCCTACGACCGCATGGAATACGTCACCGACGAGCGCGGCGTGCCGGTCAGTCGCTGGGACGGCGTGAGCATGAAGACCTCGCCGGTCACCGGCGAGGACGTGCCCGACGACAGCAAGCGCGTGCCGCTGGAAAGGTATGTGAACCCACGCAAGGCGGCGTGGCCGGAAGCGGATTTCGTGGTGGGGAATCCGCCGTTTATTGGCGCTTCCAGCATTCGTCGCGCCCTCGGCGACGGCTACGCCGAAGCGCTGCGCGCCACCTGGACGGAAGTCCCCGAGTCCGCCGACTTCGTCATGTACTGGTGGCACCACGCCGCCGTGCTGACCCAACGCGGCGCGCTGCAGCGCTTCGGCTTCATCACCACCAACTCGATCCGCCAGACCTTCAACCGCCGCGTCATCGAAGCCGCGCTCGGCTCCTCCCTCTGCCCGCAGGGGGAGGCTGGGAGGGGGTTGCCCCGGGTCGCCGCCAAGTCAAAAGCACCCCACCCCAACCCTCCCCTGCTAGCAGGGGAGGGAGCAAAAGCACGGCCGCTGTCGCTGGTGTTCGCGATTCCCGATCACCCGTGGGTCGACGCCACCGATGGCGCGGCAGTACGCATTGCCATGACCGTTGGCGCCGTGGGAGCAACCGACGGACAACTGCGTGTGGTTGAAACGGAAATCGACGGCGAGCAGGACGAAGTGGCAATCGCCTTGCGCGCTCGCAGCGGCGTGATCCATGCCGACCTCAGCACGGGCGCAAACGTCACCAGGGCGAAATCATTGCTGGCGAACAGCGGCATCAGCTGTCCCGGCCTGAAGCTGCATGGCGCTGGATTCATCGTCACTTCCGAGCAAGCCAGGCCGCTGGGGCTTGGAAGCATCGCCGGCTTGGAGCATTACATTCGGCCATATCGCAACGGTCGCGACCTCACCGACAAACCGCGTGGTGTGCTGGTGATCGACCTGTTCGGCTTGAGTGCGGAGGAAGCGCGCGCACGTTTTCCAGCCGTGTATCAGCATGTGCTTGAACACGTAAAACCGGAGCGCGACGCCAAGGCAGATAGCAAAGACGGCGCGGCTTACGCACGGCTCTGGTGGCTTCACGGCAAGCCGCGGCAGGAGTTGCGCAAAAGTCTTGCCGCATTGCCGCGCTACATCGCCACTGTCGAAACCGCCAAGCACCGCACCTTCCAGTTTCTCGACGCCAGCATCGCGCCAGACAACATGCTCGTGTGCATTGCGCTGGACGATGCGAGCTTCCTAGGCGCGCTTTCGTCTTGTGCGCATGTCGTTTGGTCGCTGGCAGTAGGCGGCAGGCTCGGGGTTGGCAACGATCCGCGATACAACAAGTCGCGTTGCTTTGATCCCTTCCCGTTTCCTGTCTTGAGCGACGAACAACAAACCCACCTTCGAGCCCTCGCCGAACAACTCGACGCCCACCGCAAACACCAGCAAGCCGCGTACCCGGACCTCACCCTCACCGGCATGTACAACGTGCTGGACAAGCTGCGCAGCGGCGAGCCGCTGACGACGAAGGAGCGGGTGATCCACGAGCATGGCCTGGTCTCGGTGCTGCGCCAGCTGCATGACGAGATCGACGCGGCGGTGCTCGATGCCTACGGCTGGGGCGACCTGTTGCCGTTGCTGCGCATCAGCCACGGCAACGACGCCCCCGCCGACGGCACCAGCCGCGACGACGCGAAGCGCGCCTTCGACGAGGCGATCCTCGAACGGCTGGTGGCGCTCAACGCGGAACGCGCGGCCGAGGAAGCGCGCGGCCTGGTCCGCTGGCTGCGCCCCGCGTTCCAGCACCCGACCGCGCAGGCCGCGCCGGAGCAGGCCGAAATCGCCACCGAGCAGGCCGGCGACGACACCGCCGCGCCCGCCGCCGCCAAGCCGCTGCCGTGGCCGAAGGACGCGGTGGCCCAGGTGCGCGCCGTGGCCGACGCGCTCGCCGCCAGCCCGATCGCGCTGGACGCGGACGCACTGGCCACCCGCTTCAGCGCCCGCGGCCCGTGGAAGAAACGCCTGCCGCAATTGCTCGACATGCTGGTGGCGCTGGGCCGCGCCCGCGAACAGGACGGCCGCTACAGCAGCCAGTAGGCCCCGAGCCTTGCGCTCCGGGCAAAAAGCCTCGCGCTCCGAGCGAAAAGCCCCACACTCCGAGCGAAAAGCTCGGCGCTCCGGGCAAAAGAGCCTGAAGCTCCAAACAAAAAGCTCGGAGTTCCGAGCGAAAAGCCCCGCGCTCCGAACAAAAAGCGCCACGCTCCGAGCGAAAAGCCCGGCGCTCCGAGCAAAAGAGCCCGACGCTCCGAGCAAAAAGCCCCGCGCTCCGCGCAAAAAGCCCCACGCTCCGCGCAAAAAGCCCCGCGCTCCGAGCGAAAAGCCCCACGCTCCACCCGCGCCGTAGGGCGTTCCGTGGTGCGTGGCGGGTGGTGCCACCCTGCGCTGTGTGGCTCAGTACGTGCTGCCGGCCCCTGCCCCGCACAGCTTGTCCATCAGCTCGGCCTGCACGTTGCGCACGGGTTCGCCGGCGGCCGGTGAGAGGCGCAGGTATTCGCCATCGGGCTGCAGCAGCGAGGCGCTGGCGTTGTCGGTGAGGTACAGCTCCAGCGCTCGGTGCACGCGCTGCTGCAGTTTCTTGCCTTCGATCGGGAAGGCGGTTTCGACGCGGCGGTCGAGGTTGCGTTCCATCAGGTCGGCGCTGGCCAGGTACAGCTGCGGCTCGCCGGCGTTGGCGAACCAGTAGGCGCGGCTGTGTTCCAGGAAGCGGCCGATGACCGAGCGCACGCGGATGTTGTCCGACACGCCTTCGATGCCAGGGCGCAGGCAGCAGATGCCGCGCACGATCAGCTCCACCTGCACGCCGGCGATACTGGCCTTGTACAGCGCACGGATGACCTTCGGCTCGGTCAGCGCGTTGACCTTGAGGATGATCTGCGCCGGCTTGCCCGCCGCCGCGTGCGCGGTCTCGCGCGCGATCAGTTCCAGCAGGGCCTTCTTCAGCGTGAACGGCGCATGCAGCAGTTTCTTCATGTGCAGCATCTTGCCCATGCCGGTGAGCTGGCTGAACAGCTTGTGCACGTCCTCGCACAGTGCCTCGTCGGAGGTGAGCAGGCTGTAGTCGGTGTACAGGCGGGCGTTGCCGGTGTGGTAGTTGCCGGTGCCCAGGTGCGCATAACGCACCAGTTCGCTGCCCTCGCGGCGCTGGATCAGCATCAGCTTGGCGTGCGTCTTGATGCCGACCACGCCGTAGATCACCATCGCGCCGGCCTGCTGCAGGCGCGAGGCGAGGCTGAGGTTGGATTCCTCGTCGAAACGTGCGCGCAGCTCGACCACCGCGGTCACTTCCTTGCCGGCGCGGGCGGCGTCGACCAGCGCATCGACGATCTCGGAGTTCGCGTTGGTGCGGTACAGCGTCTGCTTGATCGCCAGCACCTGCGGGTCCTTCGAGGCCTGGCGCAGCAGGTCGACCACCGGCGCGAACGACTCGTACGGATGCAGCAGCAGCACGTCCTGCTTGCCGATCACCTCGAACAGGTCCTCGGCGTGCTGCAGCACCTTGGGCAGCGCCGGTGTGAACGGCGGGTACTGCAGCTTCGGGTAGCTGACGTTGTTGGCGATGCGGAACAGCCGCGCCAGGTTCACCGGGCCGTTCACTTCATACAGTTCCGACTCGGCCAGGCCGAACTGCTTGAGCAGGTGGTCGGCCAGATCCTTGGGGCAGTTGTCGGCCACCTCCAGCCGCACCGCGTCGCCGAAGCGGCGCGAGTACAGCTCGCCACGCAGCGCCAGCGCCAGGTCCTCGACGTCTTCCGGGTCGAGCGTGAGGTCGGCGTTGCGGGTCAGCCGGAACTGGTAGCAGCCGAGCACCTGCATGCCAGGGAACAGTTCCTCTGCATGGGCGTGGATGATCGAGGACAGCAACACGTAGTTGTCGCCGCCCTCGCAGATCTCCAGCGGCAGGCGAATCAAGCGCGGTAACACGCGCGGCGCCGGCACGATGGCCAGGCCCGAGTCGCGGCCGAACGCATCCACGCCGTCCAGCCGCACGATGAAGTTGAGGCTCTTGTTGACCAAGAGCGGGAACGGATGGGTCGGGTCCAGCCCGATCGGGGTGACCAGCGGCGCCACCTCCTCGCGGAAGTAGCGGCGCACCCACAGCTTCTGCTTGTGCGTCCACTGCGTGCGCCGCACGATGCGGATGCCGTGCGTGGCCAGCTCCGGCAGGATGCGCTCGTTGAGGATCGCGTACTGCCGCGCGACCTGCCGGTGTGCGATCTCGGCGATCTCGGCCAGCGCGCGCCGGGGCGGCACGCCATCGGCGCCGATGATCTCGTGGTCCAGCGCGATCTGCCCTTTCAGCCCGGCCACGCGGATCTCGAAGAACTCGTCCATGTTCGCCGAGAAGATCAGCAGGAACTTCAACCGTTCCAGCAGCGGCGTGCGCTCGTCCAGCGCCTGGTCCAGCACACGGATGTTGAACTTCAGCTGCGACAACTCGCGATGGATGTACAGGCGGCTGTCGGTAAGGTCCGGCCCGTGCGTCGACGGCGCGGCATCGTTGGCGGCAGGCGCGGCGGCGTCGGTCGGCAAGGTCTCGCGAATCAGGCGGCTGGTCATGGGTACACCGGGTGGGTTCAAGCAGGGAACACCGGACATCGTAGCGCGTCGCGGGCCAAGTCCAGGCGACCGCAACCTTGCCGGTCATGCACCGCTCAGTGTGCAATCCACCGTTGACGACGGGATGACAACGACGGGCTCTGCGGGGGGGATGTCCAGGGTACCGCGCAGCCCGGCGGGCAGTGCCCGCCCTACCACAGCCGGCTTCGTAGGGCGGGCACTGCCCGCCGCTCCTTGCGCCGCTCCGCTGCATACGTTGGCACATGCGGGCTTGCCACCATTTGCCTTATCGTGGGAGCTCCCCGCCCCGCCCTACCCCGCCAAAACA
This sequence comes from Rhodanobacter thiooxydans, assembly GCF_030291135.1. Taxonomy (NCBI): domain Bacteria; kingdom Pseudomonadati; phylum Pseudomonadota; class Gammaproteobacteria; order Lysobacterales; family Rhodanobacteraceae; genus Rhodanobacter; species Rhodanobacter thiooxydans. The sequence continues at coordinate 2,125,907 of NZ_CP127409.1, forward strand.
CCCATGCAGACTCGCGTCGAGACCGCTCCGCTGTCCCCTGTCGCCCTCACGCCGTCCACCGATACCGCTCCGGCCGCGGAGCACACCCAGTTTGCGGTGCTCGGCGGGATCAGCTTCGCGCACATGCTCAACGACATGATCCAGTCGCTGATCCTGGCGATCTACCCGATCCTGAAGAACGACTTCCAGCTCAGCTTCGCCCAGGTCGGCCTGATCACGCTGACCTTCCAGCTCACCGCCTCGCTGCTGCAACCCGTGGTGGGCATGGTGACGGATCGGCGGCCGATGCCGTACTCGTTGCCGGTGGGCATGGGCTTCACCCTGTGCGGCCTGTTGCTGCTGGCCACCGCGCCGAGCTTTCCCGTGCTGCTGCTCGCCGCGGCGCTGGTCGGCACCGGCTCGTCGGTGTTCCATCCCGAGTCCTCGCGCGTGGCGCGGATGGCCTCCGGCGGTCGGCATGGGCTGGCGCAGTCGCTGTTCCAGGTCGGCGGCAATACCGGCTCGTCGCTGGGGCCGCTGCTGGCCGCGTGGATCATCGTGCCGCACGGGCGCGGCAGCGTGGCGTGGTTCTCGCTGGCGGCGCTGCTGGCGATCGTGGTGCTGTTGCAGGTGGGGCGCTGGTACAGCCGGCATCATGCCGTCCGTCGCAAGGCCATGGCCGGGCATTTCGAGATACTCGCGCTGTCGCGCCGGCAGATCATCGCGGCGCTGGCGATCCTCGGCCTGCTGATCTTCTCCAAGTATTTCTACCTGGCCAGCCTCAGCAGCTATTACACGTTCTACCTGATCCACAAGTTCGGCGTGTCGGTGCAGAGCGCGCAGGTGCACCTGTTCGTGTTCCTGTTCGCGGTGGCCGCCGGCTCGCTGATCGGCGGCCCGGTCGGCGACCGCATCGGGCGCAAGTGGGTGATCTGGGTCTCCATTCTCGGCGTCGCGCCGTTCACCCTGCTGCTGCCCCACGTGAACCTGATGTGGACCGGCGTGCTGACCGTGGTGATCGGCCTGATCCTGGCCTCGGCGTTCTCGGCGATCCTGGTCTACGCGCAGGAACTGATCCCCGGCCGCGTGGGCATGATCTCGGGCCTGTTCTTCGGCTTCGCCTTCGGCATGGGCGGCATCGGCGCCGCCGTGCTCGGCGGCCTGGCCGACACGCATGGCATCGAGTATGTCTACCGGTTGTGCGCGTACCTGCCGTTGATGGGGTTGATTACGGTGTTTTTGCCGGATATCGAGAAGCGGGTTCGCGCGTAGCGTAGCTTTGGCTTCTTTGCCACTATCAGAGCAAGAGCTTTCGTCCTCCTTCGGAGGGCGAGTCACTTTCTCTCGCTTGCCCGAGAGAAAGTAACCAAAGAGAGGGGCACCCCGCTTCCGCGCTTTCCGGGCATCCTGCCCGGAAAGTTCGCGGCCGGGCTACGGGGTTTGTCGACAGGGCATCCTGCCCTGACGACAAACTGGTTCGCATCCCTGCGAACCACCCTGCGGGCTTTCCTTCGCCCGCCCGCCGCTGCAGAGGGGACCCCGGTAGAGCAGCGCGCATCCTGCGCGCACTCTTTAGAAGAGCCAGACCACAGCCACGGCAAAACGACGCTATGGTGTGGCTTCGGCCGTTGCTTTTCAGCTTTATCACCGAGTGCGGGCCACGATGGCCCGCTGCTCTACCCGGGGTCCCTTGCGCGGCGGTGAGGCGGGGTCGACAGGCCGCGCAGCGGGCGAGTCCATGGATGGACTCGCCTTTTCGCGCGGGCAGGATGCCCGCTCGAAAAGCCCGGCCCCGACTCACGGACTTGTTGGGCAGGATGCCCAACAAGCGCCAAGCGGGGTGGCCTTTCTCTTTGGTTACTTTCTCTTTGGCCACGCAAAGAGAAAGTAACTCGGCTGCCGAAGGCAGACGAAAGCCCTTGCTCTGAAATGCCGGCGCACAAGCGAAAGCATCGCGCGCGCTCCTACAAGGGTATTAATCGCCGGGCGAAGTGCGATGCCTGCCTTCGCAGGCATGACGAGGTGGAGGGAGGGCGGTACCCGCCTTCGCGGGCATGACGGCCTTCGCAGGCATGACGGGGGGTGCGCAGGCAGACGAAAGCCCTTGCCTCCGAAACTCTCGGCCCTGAGTGAAGCAAGAGCATCGCGCACGGAGTGCGCCCCAAAAACTCAGCGCGCGCCGATCACCACCGGCTCCGGCTCCAGCTGCACGCCAAACCTGTCGCGCACACCGTGCATCACCCGCTGCGCCAGCGCCCACAACTGCGGGCCGGTGGCGTGGCCGTGGTTGACCAGCACCAGTGCATGCCGGCTGGAAATGCCGGCATCGCCCTCGCGCACGCCCTTGAAGCCGGCAGCCTCGATCATCCACGCGGCGGACACCTTGCAGCGGCCGTCGGGTTGCGGCCAGGCAGCGAGGCCGGGATGCTCCCGCTTCAGTGCGTCGGCCAGCGCGGCGTCGACGATCGGGTTCTTGAAGAAGCTGCCGGCGTTGCCGATCACCGCCGGGTCGGGCAGCTTGCGCGTGCGCAGGCGTACCACCGCCTCGGCGACGTGGAACGGTGCGGGTTTGTCCACGCCCATCCGCGCCAGTTCCTCGCTGATGCCGGCGTAGTCGGTGCGCAGCGGACGGCTGCGCGGCAGCATGAAGCGCACGGCGGTGACGATGTAGCGGCCGGGTTCGTGCTTGAACAGCGAGTCGCGGTAGGCGAAGGCACAGGTGGCGTGGTCCAGCGTCACCACGCGGTGCTCGCGGGTATCCCACGCTTCCACGCTTTCGACGAACTCGGCTACTTCGCTGCCGTAGGCGCCGATGTTCTGGATTGGCGCAGCGCCGACCGTGCCGGGGATCAGGATGAGATTCTCCAGGCCGGCGTAGCCCTGGCCCAGGGTCCAGCGCACGAAGTCGTCCCAGCGCTCGCCGGCGGCCACCGCGATACGGGCGCTGTCGCCGTCACTTTCCACCTGCACGCCGCGGGTTTCCATCGCCAGCACGGTGCCGTCGAAGTCGCCGGTGAACAGCAGGTTGCTACCCTCGCCCAGCACCAGCAGGCGGCTGTGGCGCACGGCGGGGAAGTCGAGCAGTTGGGGCAGTTTGCTGGCGTCGCGAATTTCTGCCAGCAGCGTTGCCCGCGCATCGACGCGCAGGGTGTTGCGGTTCGCCAGCGGGGCATGCTCGATGAGCGTGTAGCCGCCCATGTCCACGCGTTCAGTCGACATCGGCGTTCCCGCGCTGGCGACGGATCTCGTCGACGCATTCGGCGACCAGGGTTGGCCCGCGGTAGATCAGGCCCGAGTACAACTGCACCAGCGAGGCGCCCAGCTCCATCTTCTCGGCGGCATCGCTGCCGTCCACGATGCCGCCCACGCCGATCAGTGGGATACGGCCCTGCAGCCGCCGGTGCATGCCGGCCAGCACCGCGGTGGAACGGTCGAACAGCGGCTTGCCGGACAGCCCACCGGCTTCGCTGCCGCGCGGGTCGTCCGCCACCGCTGCATGGTCGATGGTGGTGTTGGTGCAGATCACGCCGTCGATGCCGGTGCGCAGCAGCACCTCGGCGATCGAATCCAGTTCCGCCTCGGCAAGGTCGGGCGCAATCTTCAGCAGCATCGGCTTGCGCCGGCCATGCTGCGAACCGAGCCGCTCCTGCGCCTCGCGCAGCACCGAGATGAAGCGGCGCAGCGTGGCTTCCTGCTGCAGGTCGCGCAGGCCCTGGGTGTTCGGCGAGGAGATGTTCACCGTGACGTAGCTGGCCAGCTCGTACACGCGGGTGAGGCACAGCAGGTAGTCGCTGACCGCCTTCTCGTTCGGCGTGTCCTTGTTCTTGCCGATGTTGATGCCGAGCACGCCGTGGTAGCTGGACTGCTGCACGTTGCGCACCAGCGCATCGACGCCGTCGTTGTTGAAGCCCATGCGGTTGATGATCGCCTCGTGCCGCGGCAGCCGGAACAGGCGCGGCCGGTCGTTGCCCGGCTGCGGCTTCGGCGTCACCGTGCCGACCTCGATGAAGCCGAAGCCCAGCGCATCGAGCGCGTCCAGGTGTTCGGCGTTCTTGTCCAGGCCGGCGGCCAGCCCGACCGGGTTCGGGAAGGTGATGCCGAACGCCTTGGTCGGCAGGTCCGCCGGCGGCTTGGCGATCCAGTGGGCAAACCCGCTGCGCTGGGCCACGCCCAGCGCGTACAGGGTGGCGCGATGCGCGGTCTCGGCATCGAGCTTGAACAGCAGCGGGCGCAGGGTGTCGTACATGGATCAGACCGGTTGGCCCGCGCAGATGCGGGCGAGGTGATCGAAGGGTGCCACACCGCTTCTGCCAGCGCCGTCGAGCCACCGGCGCGGGCGCACGTTGCGGGTACGGCGCACGAATGCGCCAGCGTGGAGCCAGGGGGTGGCGTGCCGCTCAGCCATGGAGCATCTGCCCGCCATCGACCACCAGGGTGTGGCCGGTGATCCAGCCGGCCCACGGCGAGGCCAGGAACAGCGCAGCGTGCGCGATCTCTTCCGGCTTGCCGAAGCGACCGAACGGAATTTTCGCCAGGGTGGCGCGGTAGAGCTCCGGCTGTTCCTGCCGGCGGCGATCCCACAGGCCATCGGCAAACGCGATCGAGCCGGGCGCGATCGCGTTGACGCGGATGCGCTGCGGCGCCAGCGCCAGCGCCTGCGAGGTGGTGTACTGGCTCAGCGCCGCCTTCACCGCCGCATACGCCGCGCCGTTCGCACGCGGACGGAACGCGGCGATCGAGCTGGTGTGCAGGATGCAGCCATGCGCCGACGAGGCCAGATGCGGCAGCGCCGCGCGCGAGGCGCGCACCGCGGCCATCAGGTCCACGTTGAAGCCGGCCAGCCAGCTCTCGTCGCGTTCGTCGAAGCCATAGCCGCTGGCATTGTTGACCAGCACGTCGATGCCGCCGAGCGCCGCGGCGGCGTCCGCCACCCAGTTGGTAATAGCGTCGGCGTCGGCCAGGTCGCAGCTCTGCGCATGTGCCGGTACGCCGTGCGCCGCCAGCGCCTGGCGGGTTTCCTCCAGCGCCGTGGCGCCGCGTGCGCAGATCGAGACAGCCGCGCCGGCTTCGGCGAAGCCCAGCGCGATGCTGCGACCGATACCGCGGCTGCCGCCGGCGACGACGACGCGATACCCGGAGAAATCGAAGGCCGCCGTCATGCGAGCATCAGTGCCAGCCCGCGAACGCGAAGCCGAACACCAGCACCGCGATCAGCACGAACACGCCCAGCACACACAGCACCAGCTGCGCGTAGCCCAGCACCAGACCAGCCACGGCCATGCCATCGCCTTCGAGGCGGTTGTCGGGCGGACTGCGGCGGATCTCGCCACGCGCCAGGTGGCCGCAGATGATCGCCACGATCGCGCCGATGAACGGCAGCACGCACCAGGCCAGAATGCCGAAGACCAGGCTCACCACCGCCAGCGAATTGGTGGTGGTGCCCGGTCGATAGGACGGTTGATAGCTCATCGGGTCGCTCACTCGTCTAGGAAGTGGAACAGCGCCGTCATGCATCGAACGGTCACGGGCGGCGCACCGCCCGCGACCGGTTACGCGATTACACCGTGAACTTGATGCCCTGCGCCAGCGGCAGCGCGTCGGAGTAGTTGATGGTGTTGGTCTGCCGGCGCATGTAGACCTTCCATGCATCGGAACCGGATTCGCGGCCGCCGCCGGTTTCCTTCTCGCCGCCGAACGCGCCGCCGATCTCCGCACCCGAGGTGCCGATGTTGACGTTGGCGATGCCGCAATCCGAACCCGCCGCCGACAGGAACTGCTCGCCCGCGCGCAGGTTGTTGGTGAAGATCGACGAGGACAGGCCCTGCGGCACGTCGTTCTGCATGTCGATGGCTTCGTCCAGCGTCTTGAACGGCATCACGTAGAGGATCGGCGCGAACGTTTCGGTCTGCACCACGTCGTCGGAGTTCTTCACGCCGGTGACGATGGTCGGCAGCACGAAGTTGCCCTTGCGCTCGGTCAGCGCCTTGCCGCCGGTGCGCACGGTGCCGCCAGCGGCCTTGGCGTTCTCCACGGCCTTCAGGTAACCCTGCACCGCTTCCTGGCTGTTGAGCGGGCCCATCAGCGTGGTGGCCAGGGTGGGATCGCCGATCTTGCCCTCGACCTGGTGGTACGCCTTGACCAGCGTATCGACCACGCCGTCGAAGATCGACTCGTGCACGAACAGCCGGCGCGTGGTGGTGCAGCGCTGGCCGGCGGTGCCGACCGCGCCGAACACGATGCCCGGGATCGCCAGCTTCAGGTCGGCGGTTTCATCGAGGATGATCGCGTTGTTGCCGCCCAGTTCCAGCAGCGAGCGGCCCATGCGCCGCGCCACGCGCTCGCCGACCATGCGGCCGACCTTGGTCGAGCCGGTGAAGCTGATCAGCGCGATGCGCTTGTCGTCGACGAAGGCCTGCGCCAGGTCGCTGCCGGCGTCGTTGAACAGGAAGAACAGGTCGGGGAAACCGCCGGCCTTCAGCGCCTCGTTGCAGATCTTCATGGTGGCGATCGCCGACAGCGGCGTCTTCGGCGACGGCTTCCAGATGCAGATGTCGCCGGCAATGGTGGCCAGCATGGCGTTCCACGCCCACACCGCGACCGGGAAGTTGAACGCGCTGATGATGCCGACCAGGCCCAGCGGGTGGTACTGGTCGTACATGCGGTGGCCGGGGCGCTCCGAATGCATGGTGGCGCCGTACATCATGCGGCTCTGGCCCACCGCGAAGTCGGCGATGTCGATCATCTCCTGCACTTCGCCGTCGCCCTCGGGCTTGATCTTGCCCATCTCCAGCGCGACCAGCGAACCGAGCGCGTCCTTGTGCTTGCGCAACGCCTCGCCGCACAGGCGCACCGCTTCGCCACGCTGCGGCGCCGGGGTGCTGCGCCATACCTTGAACGCGGCCTGCGCGCGCTGGACGATCACCTCGTAATCGGCGGCGCTGGACGCATGCACGGTGCCGAGCACGTCGCCGGAGGCCGGGTTCACCGGCTGCAGCGCGCCGGCGTCGGTGGTCTTCGACCACTCGCCCTGGCCGAGGTAGCTGCCGGACTGCTCGCCGTCGAGGCCGAGCGCGCTGAGGATTGCATGGGACATGGAGGTCTCCTGGACGTGCGGCGCCCGCGGGCGCCGTGGGTGAAATCGGTAATTGCCCATTCTAACAGGCTGGCCGCCTTGCTCCCTCCCCTGCGAACAGGAGGCAGATGCTGTGCTCCTCCCCCTGCTTGCAGGGGGAGGTTGGAGGGGGTAGCGCCGGGCTTGCGAAAAGATCAAGAGCCAACCCCTCCCCAGCCCTCCCCTGCAAGCAGGGGAGGGAGTGATGTTTCGCCCCTTGCTTGCCGACGGACGGCGAAGTGACGGATCGCGCCGCCATGCGATCCATGCGAAAATCCCGCCGCTGCCCTCGTAGCTCAGTTGGATAGAGCGGCCCCCTCCTAAGGGGCAGGTCGGACGTTCGAATCGTCTCGAGGGCACCAGTTCCGCAACGCGAGGGCCGGCCATGCCGGCCTTCGTGCTTTCCGGCTCAGGAGCTGCACGACAGCATCGAGCAACCAGCCTTGTGCCGCGCCCAGTCCGGACGCTTCTGCGCGAACGCCTCGCGGCCGGGCTGGTCGTCGTACGGATGGCGCAGCACGTCGAGCAATTCAGCGATACCGCTGGTATCGCCCTGCTCCGCACGATCGATCGCCTGTTGCGCCAGGTAGTTGCGCAGCACGTAGCGCGGGTTGGCCAGGCGCATGCGCTCGCGGCGCTGCGCCGGCGACAGCGGATCGTCGGCCAGCCGCGCCGCGTAGCGGGCCAGCCAGTCGCCGAGCGCCGGCTCGGCCTCGCGCCGTTTCGCCTCGTCGTAGAACGCCTCGCCGAACAGCGCCAGCGAGGGCGACTGCATGCCGAACTCACCCAGCGCGCGGAACCACAGCGTCATGTCGATCTCGGCCTGCTGCATCAATCCCTGCAGCGACTGCATCAGCGCCACGTCGTCGTCGCGGCATTCAGCCACGCCCAGCTTGGCGGCAATGTTCGCGCGGTCGGCGGCGGCATAGGTGGCGGCGTAATGCTGCAGCCCGGCTTCCAGCCGTTCGACGCCGTCAAACAGCGGCGCCAGCGCACCGGCCAGGCAGCTCAGGTTCCACCACGCCACGTTCGGCTGCTGGCCGTAGCGGTAGCGGCGCCGCTGCGCATCGGTGGTGTTCGGCGTCCACTCCGGATCGTAGTTGTCGACCCAGCCGTACGGGCCGTAGTCGATGGTGAGGCCGAGGATCGACATGTTGTCGGTGTTCATCACCCCGTGCACGAAGCCCACGCGCATCCAGTGCGCCATCATCGTGGCGGTGCGCTCGCACACCTGCCGGAACCACGCCGCGTACAGCGCCTCGCCGCTGCCTTCCAGTTCCGGAAAATCGCGGCGGATGGTGAACTCGACCAGCTGCCGCAGCAGCACGATATCGCCGCGCGACGTGGGCAGCTCGAAATTGCCGAAGCGGATGAACGAGGGCGCCGCGCGGCAGACGATCGCGCCGGGTTCCGGCGCGGCGTGGCCGTCGTAGAACATGTCGCGCACCACCGTTTCGCCGGTGCCGACCAGGCTCAGCGCGCGTGTGGTCGGCACGCCCAGGTGGTGCATCGCCTCGCTGCACAGGAACTCGCGCACCGAGGAACGCAGCACCGCGCGGCCGTCTGCGCCGCGCGAATACGGCGTCAGCCCCGCACCTTTCAATTGCAGTTCCCAGCGCTCGTCGGCGGCGTTGACGACTTCGCCCAGCGAGATCGCGCGGCCGTCGCCGAGCTGCCCGGCCCAGTGGCCGAACTGGTGACCGCCGTAGTTCGCCGCGTACGGCTGCATGCCCTCGAGCAGCGCATTGCCGCCGAACACCTGCGCGAACGCGGGTGCGGCGACGTCCGCTGCACTGAAACCCAGCGCCGCTGCCATCTCCGCCGAATGCGCCAGCAGGCGCGGCGCCGCCACCGGCGTGGGATCGACCCGCGAGTACAGCGCGCCGTCCACCTGGCGCCGCCGCGCGCCCTGCTCCGCATCGCCGGGCAGCTCGCGCACGAACGCATTGTCGAAACGAAGATCAAACATCAGGGCACCTCGGGGCTGCAGCCTATATCCGGGCGCCGATGGCCCTATGCAAGGCCGCGCCGCGGCTAGCGCGCCACGGCCTGCCCGCCGTGCGCCGGGCGATGGATCGCCTGCAGCCGCTGGTAGACGGTCAATACGGCGGTGCCGTAATCCCTGGCCAGGCTCGGCGTGTGGCTGTGGTAGTAGCCCACGCCGAGCACGCGGTCGCGGGTCTGGTGCATGCCGTCGCGCAGGATTTTCGCGGCCACGGTGATGTTGGTGCGCGGATTCAGCAGGGTCAGCGGATCGCGCACCGCGTCGCGGTGCATCGGGTAGTAGACCTGCATGATGCCGACGTCCTGCACCGCCGAACCGAACTGGCTCGCCGCCGCCATCGCCAGTTGCACGTCATGGCGCTCGCCGCGCACCAGATGATCGTTGACGCGGAACAGCCAGGGCGTGGGCGCGACCTTGCCGTCCGGGTACAACGCCTTCGACTCCACCAGGGCGACGCTGTAGAGCAGCAGCGGATCGACGCCGGCGGCCTTGCCGACCTGCGACCACAGGCTGTGCCGGGACGTGATGTCCAGGTCGGGTTCGTCGATCGGCATCATCAGGTCCATCGTGCTGGCCCCGGACAGCAGCTGGCGACGAGTTTCGGCCTGCACGGAGCGGATTGCCGACGCCACCGTTGCCGCGCTTGCCGGAGCCGCGGTGGCCATCGACAGCACCGGCACCGGTGTGGTCGCCGAGAGCAGTGCAGACGTGGCCGATGCCGGCGTGGCAGCCATGGCACTGGCCGTTGTTGATCCCGCGCCGAAGTGCGGCACGCCAGGGCGCAACAGCACGAGGGCAGCACTCGCGATGGCGCCCATGACGACGCCTGCCGCAAGCCGGTGCCAAGACGTATTCGCCCATCCCGGCCACCGTGTCCACGGTGCGATGCGCGCGTCGACGAGGCGGCGCAAGCGGGCGGCTGCGGTCGCCTGCCATCCATCCAGCGGCCATGTGGGTGGCAGCAGCCAGCGTTCCGCTGCCGGCCGCGGCGCCCGCGCCGACAACCGGTCAGGCACGGCCCGTGAGCGAATCCACCGGGCAGGTGCCGGCATCACGACCAGCGGGGCGACGGGGCGATGGCGTGCCGACGAACCGCCGGATTTCCAGCACGCCGGAGCCATCAGGTATACGCGGGCCGGATCGCGCGGGATGTTGCGCACCGTCATGGGGTCCGCCGGCGGATGCACGCCATCGACCCCGGCGTACCCGCGGCTCTCGCCGTGCAAGGTATCTGCGGTCGTCGGGGTGGAACCATCCACGAGGGAATCCTGTTCAAGGGCGCGGGCACAGCCAGTTTCCGGCGCCGGGGTTCGCCATTAAATCAGGTTTGCGGAGCCAGTTGCCGTATCCGGCGGCAAGGCGTCCCGCACGGCCATCGATACGGCATGCCCGGGCCGCTGCGACGGCCAGCCGCTATAGTCGGCTGCCGCCACCTGCGAAAACCGCATGAACCCGACGCCCGCCAACGAGCTCAACGCCGACGCGCTGCCCGAGGATGCCCCCTACCTCGCCGCCACCACCCGCTGGCTGGAGCGCGCGGTGATCGGGCTGAACCTGTGCCCGTTCGCCCGCGCGCCGCACGTGCAGGGCAAGCTGCGCATGCGGGTGAGCCATGCACGCGATGCCGACGCGCTGCTCGATGACCTCTGCGGCGAGCTGCAGTCGCTCAACGCGCTGACGCCGGAGGAATGCGAGACCGGCCTGCTGATCCACCCGTTCGTGCTCGACGACTTCCTCGACTACAACGACTTCCTCGACGTGGCCGACGCCGCCGTACAGACGCTGGGGCTGGAAGGCGAATGGCAGGTGGCTGGCTTTCATCCCCGCTATCAGTTCGCCGACACCGCACCGGACGATGTCGAGAACTTCAGCAACCGCTCGCCGTACCCCACGCTGCATCTGTTGCGCGAATCCAGCATCGAGCGTGCGATGGAACAGATGAGCGACACCGACGCCATCTACCGGCGCAACATCGAGACGCTGCAACGGCTGGGCGTCGATGGCTGGCAGGCGTTGTGGCGCGACGGCACGGATTGAACACGGCAATCCCACCGGAAGTTCACATTCGCGCCGGGCGAAGCTGTCACACTGACGAGTGAAAAATATCCCCGACCCCTACGCAGAAAGCGTCGACCCCGGCGTGCACTGCAATACCTGCGAAGCCGTGTGCTGCCGCCTCACCGTAGTGCTGATGCCGGAAGACCGCGTGCCGGCCTGGCTGGTCGCCCGCGACGAATACGGCATGGAAACCCTGGCCAAGGGCGAGGACGGCTGGTGCGCCGCAGTCGACCCGAACACCTTCCGCTGCACCATCTACGAAGACCGCCCCGCCATCTGCCGCAAGTTCGCGATGGGCAGCCCGAGCTGCCGCGACGAGCGGCACAAGTGGTTCGGCAACGCGATTCCCACCGCAGTGCACGTTCTGTAGTAGCGCTTACACGGCGAAGATCAGCGCGACTTCGGCGGCATCGAGCGCACGCCATTCGCCTGGCGGCAGGTCCCCCAGCACCAGCCCGCCGACCGACACCCGCTGCAGCGTCTCCACATGATTGCCGACGGCGGCGAACATGCGGCGTACCTGGTGGTAACGGCCTTCGCTGACGCCGAGCCGGGCATGCCGCGGACCCAGCACCTCCAGCGCAGCCGGCGCCAGCGGCTCGGTTTCCGACTCCAGCAGCAGGCTGCCGCTGGCGAACAGCTCGCCCTCGTCGCCGCGCAGGTCCTGCGCCAGGGTGGCTTCGTAGACCTTGGTCACCTGCGCTTTTGGCGAGATGATCCGGTGCAGCAGTGCGCCGTCGTCGGTGAACAGCAGCAGGCCGGAGGTGTCGCGGTCGAGCCGGCCCACGCTGGACAGGGCCGGCGAACGCACGTTGTAGCGCGGCGGCAACAGGTCATACACCACGCGACCCGGGTCCTTGCGCGAGCAGGTGACGCCGAGCGGCTTGTTCATCATCAGGGTGAGCCCGGGCGGCGGATCGAGCGGCTCGTCGTCGACGCGGATGGTCTCGTACGGCACCACGTCGTCGGCGTACAGCACTTCGCCGTTCGCATCGGTGATGCGCCCGGAGCGGAACAGCTGGGTCACGTCCTTGCGGCTGCCGTAGCCCAGGTTCGCAATGAGCTTGACCAGTTTCATCCGCGCACCCCGACTGCTTCGATCACCTTGAATCCTTCCTGCACGACCAGCGTGCGCACTTCATGGAAACGCGAGGCCAGCACGGCCTCGTATGGCAGGTGCCGGTTCGCCACCAGCAGCAGCCGGCCATCCGGCAGCAGCGCCTCGGCCGCGCTGACGATGAACGCGCGGCCCAGTTCCGGCAGGTCGGCGCGCCCCTGGTGGAACGGCGGGTTGCTGACGATGGCGTCGTAGCGCTGTGCCAGGCCACGGGTGACGTCGTGCCAGTAGACCGTCACGGCCAGCTCGCGCGCGCACTCGCGCTGCGCCCGTGCCAGGTTGAGCCGTGCCGGTTCCAGCGCGCGCGCCTCGGCTTCGTACAGGTCGATCGCCTCGACCCGCGGGCAACGCGCGACGACCTGCGTGGACAGATAGCCGTAGCCGGCACCGAGGTCGGCCACGCGACCGTGCAGGTCTGCCGGCAGGTGTTCCGCCAGCAGCGCCGAGGCGGGGTCGATGCGATCCCAGGCGAACAGGCCGGGGCGGCTGAGGTAGCCGTCGGCGATGCTACGCGGTTCATCCAGTGCCAGCCATGCGGCCAGCAGGTCCTGGTCGACGTCGGCTGGCTGCGGCGTGCTCCAGAACGCGCGGCACTTGTGCTTGGACAGGTGCTGCACGGCGCCGGAAAGTTTCGCCAGGTCCGCCTCGCCCGACTTGGCGCCTTCGGCATTCGGCATCGCGGCCAGCACCGTGCCGCCCGGCGCCAGCTGCCGCAACGCGCGGGCGAACAGCGCGCGTGCCTCGTCGCGCTGGCGCGACGGCAACAGCAGCACCAGCGGAAATTTTTCATCGGCCGCCGCTTCGCCCACGCGCAGGCCGTGGCGGCCCAGTTCATCGGCGAACGGCAGGAAACCCTGCTCGCACAACCAGCCGGGTTGCGCCCTCTGGCGCAGGCTCAGCCCGGCGCGGGCGCGCAGGAACAACACGCGGCCGTCCGCCGGCATACGCAACTCGCCCGCTTCGAACGGCACGAACAGCGCGGCCAGCGCCGCATCCGGCGCGGCCGCGGAAAATCCGCCAGCAGTCACGTCATCCCCTCCACCTCGAACAGTGGCGGCATTGTACGTGGCGGCGGGCCGGAGCTGGCCGACGGGTTCAGCTGCCGCTGTGCTCGTGCACCGCATCCATCACGCGGGCGGAAAACACCAGCGCCGCACCGGCGTTGAGCGCAACCGCCACGCCCAGTGCTTCGGCGATCTCCTCGCGGGTCGCGCCGTGTTTCAGCGCCTCGCCCACGTGCACCGTGATGCAGCCGTCGCAGCGGGTGGTCACCGCCACCGCCAGCCCGATCAGCTCGCGGGTCTTCGCGTCCAGGTGGCCGGTTTTCTCGCCGGCTCCGGTCAGGACCTGGTAGCCCCGCAGCGTGTCCGGGCTGAGCTTGCCGACTTCGCCGATGCGGCCCAGCAGTTCCTTGCGGTATTGCAGCCAACCCAACATGGTGGTCACCTCGTTGTCGTGGCGGCTGGACGACCTGCCCCCGCCGTGGTGCGATGGTGCGCCACGGCGGGGGCAAATTTCCGTCAAATCACTCAAACGGTCGCTGGCGTGCGCCCCAGCCGGGCCACCCAGCGGTACAGCGCGACGTTGACCGCGACGAAGGCGATGCCGCCGATCCAGATCGCGGCAGTAGCGAAGCCGCCACCGACCAGCGCCAGCGGTGCACTCTTGCCGGAGAACACCACGATCGCCGCGATGACAACGCCGATGATGCTCTCGCCCACGATCATGCCGGAGGCCAGCAGCACACCCAGTTGCTTGGTCGACTCGGGCTTCGGACCGCGCTCGGCGCGCCTGTCGAAATACCAGCCGACGACGGCGCCGACCACGATCATCAGCGTGGTCGAGGTGGGCAGGTAGATGCCCAGGCCCACCGCCAGCGGCGGCAGCGCAGCCGACTTGGTGGTGCGGCCAAGGACGGCATCCAGCACGATCAGCGCCACGCCGATCGCGCCGCCCAGGATGATCAGGCTCCAGTCGATATTGCCCTGGATCACGCCCTGCGCCAGCGCCGAGATCAGCCCCGCCTGCGGCGCGGCCAGTGCACGCGCCGGGTCGACCCCGGGCATGCCGGCAAAACCGTAGGCCTCGTTCAGCAGGTCCAGCACCGGCGGGATCACCGCCGCGCCGACCAGCACGCCGACCACCAGCGCCACCTGCTGTTTCCACGGCGTGGCGTCGACCAGCTGGCCGGTCTTCAGGTCCTGCAGGTTGTTGTTGGCGATGGTCGCCACCGCGAATACCACCGAGGTGGCGAACAGCGCGAACGCCACCAGCCCCTTGCCGGCGTCGCCGGCCAGCTCCGACTTCACGCCGGCCACCAGCAGCAGCAACGCGGCGATGATCACCACCAGGATGCCCACGCCCGACAACGGGCTGTTGGACGAGCCGATCAGGCCGGCCATGTAGCCGCACACTGCGGAGACCAGGAAGCCCATGATCACCACGAAAGCCAGGCCGCCGATCACCAGCAGCCACAGGTCCGAACCCAGCCCGGTGGTGATGCTGAAGTCGCCCAGCAGCCAGCCGATCGGCAGCAGGCAGAGCAGGCTGATCAGGCCGACGATACCGATCGGCATGTCGTGCTCGGTACGCGGCAGCGCATCGCCCTGCCCTGCCTTGCGCGCCCGCGACGAGGCCATCGCCGAGGAAAGTCCGCTGATCACCGGCTTGACCAGCTTGGCCAGCGTCCAGATCGCCGCCACGCCGATCGTACCGGCGCCGAGGAAACGCACCTTGGTGCTCCATGCCGCCTGCGCCACGTCGGCCGCCGCACCGGTCGCTGCCGCCAGCATCGTGTAGTGCGGTACCGCCCAGCCCCAGGCGATCAACGCGCCCAGCAGCATCGCCAGACCCACCCACAGGCCGACCAGGTGGCCCACCGCCAGCAAGGCGAACGACAGGCTGAAATCGTAGCCGCTGGCACCGCCGCGGTCGCCGATGTGGAAATACTGTGCCACGTCGCTGGCGAACACCTTGGTCGCCACCACGATCGCGAACAGCGCCGAAACGATGGTGCCGGCGGCGACCGCCAGCAGTCCGGACTTGCTGCTTTCCTCCGACGCCGCGGCGGCGTCATCGCCGCCGCCGACCTTCAGCACCTCGGCGCAGGCCACGCCTTCCGGATACGGCAGGTCGGAATCGGTCACCAGCGCACGGCGCAGCGGGATCGTGTACATCACGCCGAGGATGCCGCCGGTGGCGCAGATGCCGAACGTCACCCAGAACGGAAAGCCGGTCCACCAGCCGACCATCACCAGGCCGGGCAACACGAAGATGATCGCCGACAGCGTGCCGGCCGACGAGGCGACCGTCTGCACGATGTTGTTCTCCTGCATCGTGGAGTTCTTGAACCCGCGCAGGATCGCCATCGAGATCACCGCCGCCGGGATCGAGGTGGCGAAGGTCAGGCCGGCCTTGAGGCCGAAGAACACGTTCGCCGCGGTGAACACCAGGGTGATCACGATGCCGATGATCAGGCCGCGTACGGTCAATTCGGTGCGCGGTGTCGCGCTGGACAAAGGTTTTTCACTCACGAATGGCTCTCCCCCGGATGGATGCTGCGGTGGAAGATAGCGTGGAATGGCCATGTTTGGTTACCCGGCCGCATGAAAAGAACCGGCGGGCCATGCCCTCGCGCCCGCGTGCGATCACCGCTTCGCAGAGCGGACGCTGCCCGCCACGCGTTGCCGCGGGATCACAGCGCCAGCAGGCTCTCGAAGTGCCGTGGCTGCCCGGACAGCGGATCGACGAACCCCAGTCCCTGCGCCAGCAATTTCAGCGGGCGCAGGTAGTCATCGGCGGCCGGTTCGGCCAGCACCGGATACAGGGTGTCGCCGATGATCGGCGCGCCCAGTGCCGCCATGTGCAGGCGCAGCTGATGCTTCTTTCCCGTCACCGGGAACAGCGCATAGCGCCAGACTTCGCCGCCGTGCTCAAGCACCTCGATCCGCGTCTCGCTGTTCGGCTCGCCCTCCACTTCACGCATGCGGAAGAACGGATCGCCGGCGACGATGCGCGAGCAGCGTCGCAGCGGAAACGCCATTCCGGGCAACGCCGGCGCCAGTGCCTCGTAGCGCTTGTCGATCCGGCGCTCGCGGAACAGCGCCTGGTAGGTCGCGCGGCTGGCCGGGTTCGCCGAGAACAGCACCAGCCCGGCGGTGGCACGATCGATCCGGTGCAGCGGCACCAGGTGCGGGTTGTCGAGCCGGCGGATCAATCGCCGCAACAAGGTCTGCTCGACGAAGCCGCCGGCCGGGGTCACCGGCAGGAAGTGCGGCTTGTCGGCCACCACCAGGTGCGCGTCCGCATGCAGCACGGTTTCGACGAACGGAATCGGCCGCTCGTCCGCCACCTCGCGGTAATAATGGATACGCATGCCCGGGCGATACGGCGTCTGCGGCGTGATCGCGACGCCCTGCCCGTCCAGCACACGCCCGCGCGCGATGCGGTCCAGCCATTGCGCGCGATCGATCGCGCCGAACTGCGCGCACAATCCGTCGAGCACGGTGGCCCAGGCACCTGGCGGCAGGTGCACGGTGCTGGCGCGCGGATCGCGGCTGAACGCTGCAGTGGCTCGGTTCATGACGCGGCCAGTGTACGGCGTCCGGCCAAGCCGCCGCCCTTCGGTCGGAGCAGCCGCGCGGCACGTGCGCGTAGAATGGCCGGCTTGTTGTCTGAAGGCGGGTCCATGGCACTCAACTCCACCATCTACAAGGTCGAACTGCAGGTCAGCGACATGGACCGGCATTACTACGCCACCCATGCGCTGACCCTGGCGCGGCATCCGTCCGAGACCGAGGAGCGGCTGATGGTGCGCCTGCTCGCGTTCGCGCTTTATGCCGACGAGCGACTGGAGTTCGGCAAGGGCATCAGCGACGAGGACGAACCGGCGCTGTGGCGCAAGGCGTACACCGACGAGATCGAGCTGTGGATCGAAGTCGGCCAGCCCGACGAGACGCGCATCCGCAAGGCCTGCGGCCGCTCGCGCCAGGTGGTGGTGATCAGCTACGGCGGCAACACCGCGGAGATCTGGTGGAACAAGACCGGCGCCGCGCTCAGCCGCAACAGGAACCTCACCGTGCTCGACATCCCTGCCCGCACCGTGACCGAACTGGTTGCACTGCTGCAGCGTGGCATGCGCCTGCAGGCGCTGGTGCAGGACGGCCAGCTGCAGCTGATGAACGACGCCGACGCGGTCGCCGTCGATCCGCTGCGGCGCATGGCGCCCACCGAAACCGTGGGCTGAACGATCATGCCGGCGAACGCCACGGATAAATCGCTGCGCCGCGTCGTGGCCATCGTGGCGCTGCTCAACCTGAGCTACTTCGGCATCGAGTTTGCGGTGGCGCTGGCGATCGGCTCGGTCTCGCTGTTTGCCGACAGCGTCGACTTCCTGGAAGACGCCTCGGTCAACCTGCTCATCCTGATCGCACTCGGCTGGAGCCTGAAGGCCAGGGCGCGCATGGGCATGGGGCTGGCCGCCATCCTGCTGGTGCCCGCACTTGCCACGCTCTGGGCGCTGTGGAGCAAGTTCCAGTTGCCCGCCCCGCCAGCACCGCTGCCGCTGACGGCCACCGGCCTTGGCGCGATGCTCATCAACTTCAGCTGCGCCATGCTGCTGGTGCGGTTCCGCCACCACAGCGGCAGCCTGACCCGCGCTGCCTTCCTGTCGGCACGCAACGACGTGTTCGCGAACATCGCCATCATCATCGCCGGCGCCGCCACCGCGGTGACGCATGCCGCATGGCCCGACATGGTCGTCGGCGCCGGCATCATGCTGATGAACGCCGATGCGGCGCGCGAGGTCTGGCAGACCGCACGCAGCGAACATCGCGAGGCGGCCGTCCCACGCGCGTGAACCCTCGCCGGCTCATGGCGCGGGACGCCGCGGCCGGTTTACCGGATAATCGCCGATTCGGCTACATCACTCCCACGGAGTCATCTCATGCGCTGGTTGCTGCCCCTGCTCACCGTGTTCGCCCTCGCCGCCTGCAGCACGCCTCCGCCGGCGCACGCCAGCGGACAGGTGGAGAAGCTCACCGTGATCGACCAGAAGGTCGGCACCGGCGCCGAGGCGAAAGCCGGCATGGACGTGCTGGTGCACTATACCGGCTGGCTGTACGACGAAAACGCGAAGGACAAGCACGGCGCCAAGTTTGACAGCTCGCTCGATCATGGCGCGCCGTTCAACTTCACGCTGGGCGCGGGCCGGGTGATCGACGGCTGGGACCAGGGCGTGGCCGGCATGCGCGTGGGCGGCAAGCGCACGCTGCTGATCCCCGCCGCGCTCGGCTACGGCGCCCGCGGCGCCGGCGCCGACATCCCGCCGAACGCCTCGCTGGTGTTCGACGTGGAACTGGTCGACGTCAGCACGCATTGAGCCACTTCCCGTACCGCGTGCAGGAGCCCGCTCGCGGGCTCCTGCACGGGCCGGGGGTATGCAAGTTGGGGGAGCGCAGCGAACTCCGACCTGCCCCGGAATCGCTCAGTCTTCCTGTGCCGCTGCCTCGCGCCCCTGCTGGCGGATGATCGCTTCCTCGCGTGCGTCGATGATCGACTGCATCACGCTGTCCACGTCGACGATGCTTTCGTCGAACTCGAAACGGCCGCTGAGCTCGCTGTCCGGGTGCAGTTCGCCCAGTTCGTACAGCGCCCACATCTCCTCGCCGTAGTGGGTGTCCAGCAGCTCCGGCGCGAAGCGCGACAGGCTGATCGTGATGTTGCCCACGTCGCGACGCAGCATGGTGCGCGCATTGTTGTTGCCCGAGGCGCTGACCGCCTGCGGCAAGTCGATGATCACCGGACCGTGCGGCCCGACCAGCACGTTGTATTCGGACAGGTCGCCGTGGATCAGCCCCACGCACAGCATGCGTGCGACCTGCTGCATCAGGAACCGGTGATACTCGCGCGCGGTGTCGGCCGACAGCTCCACCTCGCCCAGCCGCGGTGCCGAATGGCCGTCCGCATCGGTGACCAGCTCCATCACCAGCACGCCGCTGAAGTAGCCGTAGGGTTTCGGCACGCGCACGCCAGCGGCGGTGAGCTGGTACAGCGCGTCGACCTCGGCATTCTTCCACGCCGCCTCGGCCTCCTTGCGGCCGAACTTGGTGGCCTTGCCCATCGCCCGTGCCTGCCGGCTGCCGCGCACCTTGCGGCCCTCCTGGTACTGCACGCGCGCCTGGAAACTGCGCTGCGCCATGTCCTTGTAGACCTTGGCGCAGCGGACGTCCTCGCCCGAACGCACGACGTAGACGGATGCTTCCTTGCCGCTTTTCAGCGGCCGCAGCACCTGATCGATCACGCCTTCGTCGATCAGGTCCTGCAGGCCCTTGGGGGTTTTCATGCGTGGGGGGCTTCGCTCATGGGGAACACGCCATTATCCCCGATCGGCGACCGGTTCGCGGCCGGCGCCAAGCCGATCGCGCGCGGCTGCCGCGAGCTCGAACGAATACCGCCGCGCGGCGTGCTCGAACACGTTGGCGGTGAGCAGCAGCTCGTCCGGCCGGTGCCTGGCGATGAACGCCTCGATGCCATCCTTCACCGTGCCGGCGTCGCCGACCACCGCGCAGGCCAGCGCGCGCTCCACCATCAGCTTCTCCGGCGGCGCCCAGTACGACTCGATATCGTCGATCGGCGGCGGGATCAGCCCCGGCCGGCCGCGGCGCAGGTTGATGAAACTCTGCTGCTGGGTGGTGAACAGGCGCCGCGCCTCGGCATCGCTGTCGGCCGCGACCACGTTCAGGCCCAGCATCGCGTACGGCTGCTGCAGCCGCGCCGACGGGCGGAAGTCGCGCCGGTACAGCGCCAGCGCCTCGTCCATCGCGTCCGGCGCGAAATGCGAGGCGAACGCGAACGGCAGGCCGAGTTGCGCCGACAGCTTCGCGCTGAACAGGCTGGAGCCGAGCAGCCACACCGGCACCTCGACACCGGCGCCCGGTACGGCGCGCACTGGCCGGCCGGGCCGGGCCGGCTCGAAATAGCCGAGCAGCTCCAGCACGTCCTGCGGGAAGGCATCGGCGCTGTCGAAGTAGCGGCGCAACGCCTTCGCGGTGGGCTGGTCCGTGCCGGGCGCGCGGCCCAGGCCCAGGTCGATGCGCCCCGGATACAGCGAGGCCAGCGTGCCGAACGCCTCGGCCACCTGCAGCGGCGCGTGGTTCGGCAGCATGATGCCGCCAGCGCCGACGCGGATGGTCGAGGTGCCGCCGGCCACGTGGCCGATCAGCACCGCCGTCGCCGCGCTGGCGATGCCGGGCATGTTGTGATGCTCGGCCAGCCAGTAGCGACGGTAGCCCAGCCGCTCGGCGAGCCGGGCCAGGTCCAGCGTGTTGCGGAACGCCTGGCTGGCGTCACTGCCTTCGGTGACCGGCGCCAGGTCGAGGATGGAAAACGGGATCATGTCGGGCTCTCGCCAAGTGGATGGCCACGATGTGGGGGCTGCCGCGCGGATTGCCACCGGTGCCTGCGCCTACAATGGCCCACCCTTGTCCCATGGCATCCCGATGAGCGAACCCGTCCGCCTCGCCAAACGCGTCGTCGCGCTGACCCGGTGCTCGCGGCGCGAGGCCGAGCAGTACATCGAGGGCGGCTGGGTGCGGGTGGATGGCGTCGTGGTGGAGGAACCGCAGTTCATGGTCGACACGCAGCACGTCGAACTCGACCCGCAGGCCGAACTGGCACCCGCTGAACCGGCCACCCTGATCCTGCACAAGCCGCCTGGCTACGACGCCGGCAACGGCCCGAACCCGGCCAGCGCACTGGTCACTCCGCAGACACGCTGGCCCGACGACAATTCCGGCGTGCGCCCACTAAGACGCCACCTGCAGCGGCTCACCACGCCGTTGGCGCTGCCGACCCAGGCCAGCGGCCTGCTGGTCTTCACCCAGGACTGGCGCGTCACCCGCAAGCTCGGCGAGGACATCGAGCGGATCGAGCAGGAGTACGTGGTCGAGGTCAGCGGTGCATTGATCCCGAACGGACTGGCCCTGCTCAACCACGGCATGCACTTCAACCACTACGCGATGCCGCCGATCAAGGTCAGCTGGCAGAGTGAGCAACGCCTGCGCTTCGCGTTCAAGGTATTGCAGCCGAGTCGGATCGAGCCGATGTGCAACGCGGTCGGCCTGAAGGTGCTGGCGATGAAATGCCTGCGCGTGGGCCGCATCCCGCTGGCGAAACTGCCGCCGGGGCAATGGCGCTACCTCGCTCCGCACGAACGCATCTGACCCGGGGCCGCCGGCTGCCTTGTGCCTTGGCCGGCGGAACCGCTTAGACTTGCCTGTGCGTCACCGCCATCCAACCACACCACGGAGAACAGCATGAGCAAGGGTATGGACTCGAAGAAGAACGAGAAGAAAAAGCCGGCCAAGACCATGAAGGAAAAGAAGGCCGCCAAGCAGGAAAAGAAGAAGAACAAGTAGGCCCGGACCCTCGCGCGCCGCGGCGCGACAGCCACCCCGGGGCACGGCGGCCCGCTCCGCGATGCGCTGGCCGGCCGCCTCGCCCGCCCTGGCTAAACTTTCCCCGCCTGCTGCCGATAGCCTGAGGCGGGCTGCCCGGGAGTCGGCACGCGGGGATGAGGGCACGGAACATGGGGAATATGTGGCGGCGCTTTTTTCGTGGCCGACAGCCAGCGCCAGCGCACCGCACGCGGCCAACCGCCGTGACGACCACGCACGCACCCCCGATCACGCCAGCCGTTCGATCGGCCGTGCCGCTGGCGGAAATCGAGGATCGTTTCCAGCGCTTCGTACTCGACCTTCCCGACAGCGATGCGAGCGCGCCCAGCACATCCGAGCTGGCCACGCTCAGGCGGCTGGAACTGCTCGGCGCCCGCTTCGACATGCACAGCCTGCCGCGCCTGCCGACGGTGTTGCCGCAACTGCTGCGCGCCCTGAGGAACGACAAGGCCGGCGGCGGCGAACTGGCCAAGCTGATCGGCCGCGATCCCCTGATGGTCGGCGAAATCATGCGCGTCACCGGCAGCGTGCATTACCGCGCC
Source organism: Rhodanobacter thiooxydans (assembly GCF_030291135.1). Classification (NCBI taxonomy): domain Bacteria; kingdom Pseudomonadati; phylum Pseudomonadota; class Gammaproteobacteria; order Lysobacterales; family Rhodanobacteraceae; genus Rhodanobacter; species Rhodanobacter thiooxydans. The sequence goes on from NZ_CP127409.1 coordinate 2,148,174, forward strand.
GCGCAGCCGATCACCAGCCTGCAGCAGGCGGTGGTGCTGCTGGGCCAGGACGGCCTGCGCCGGGTACTCACCCAGCACGTGATGAAGCCCATCCTGCAGGCCCATGCCGGCGCGTTCGGCCATGCCGCCGGCGAACGCCTGTGGCATCACGCCGAGCGTTGTGCGCATGCCTGCGCCTGGCTCGGCAGGAACAGCGGCTGCGACGCCTTCGAAGCCTATCTGGCGGGAATCGTCTGCCACGCCGGTGACAGCGCCGTGGTCCGCCTGCTGGGCAAAATGAAACCCGCCGGCGAGAAAGCCGAGCCGCCCTCGCCCGGCTTTCTCGCCGGTTGCGCCGGGCTCGCCGCGCGGCTTTCGCTGCAGCTTGCGCAGCACTGGGAACTGCCCCCGCGCGTGATCGACGCGTTGACAGAACGCCAGGCCCCGGCGACGCCGGCAGCCTCGCCGCTGGGCAACGCCCTGTCGGTGGCCGACCTGCTGGCGATGGCCCAGTTGCTGGCCGAGCACGAACGACTCGACGACGACCCGGATCTCAGCCAGGGCTGGCCCGCGGTCTTTGCGCCGAACCTGGTGGCGCGTTGCCGGCAGGACCTGCAGCGCAACTTTCCCGCGACGTGAGCAACCCGCGGCCACGCCGCCCCGTCACTCGCCCCGACGCAGCAGGGTCAGCCCGATCAGACGCGACACCACCAGCGCGACGTACATCACCCCCGCGAACATCTCCAGGCTGGCCACCGCGCGGGCGTGCACGGTGATCGGGATGACATCGCCGATACCGGTGCTGGACAGCAGCGCGAAGCTGAGGAACAGCAGCTCGGTCCAGCTGCGCGCCTCATGCGGGTTGACCGCGGCGGAGAAGCAGCCCGGCTGCAGCGTCTGGCACAGCACGAATACATAGGTAAACGCCCACACCAGCAAGGTGAATGTGGCGCCCGCCGCAAACAGTTCGTCGGTGGTGGCGCGGCGGTCCGCCAGCATGTAGCTGATCAGGCACCCGGCCGCGTAGAAATAGAACGTGGCCTCCAGCGCGGCCCACCACGGCCGCAGCGGCGGCAGGTTCATGGTCAGGTCGAGCACGTTGAGCAGCACCGCCGGCAGTGCGATGCAGGCGCTGATCCAGGCGCGCCCGCGCGTACGCCGCACCATCGAGATCGCCAGCCCCAGCACCAGCACGCCGAACGCGCCGAACAACGCCCGCGCCGGGCGCGTGTGCTCGATGAACGGATACAGCAGCAGGCCGCCCAGCTGCACCAGCAGCAGGATTGCCGAAGGGTGCCGGATGATCCGCACCAGCCAGCGCAGGTGGGCAAAGCGGATCAGTGCTCCCGTCGCCGTCGTTTCATCGCTGCCGTGCATGCCTTCATCCTCCCGCCGATCGCTGCCGTGCGTGGGCCCCCCTGGCCCGCTGCCGGCTCATTCTGACAGTTCCAGGTGCATCGGCTGGGTGACCAAGCCGGTGTCGCTGACCAGCAGCGGCCCGCTGGGCACGAAACCGAAGTGCAGGTACACCGGCACCGCCATGGCCGAGGCTTTCAGCGTGAAACGCCGCGTGCCGGCGCGACGTACCGCGTCGCGCATCGTGCGCTGCCACAGCCGGCGCGCGATGCCGCGCCCGTGCATGCGGGTGCTGACGAAGAACTGGAACAGATGCGAGTCGTCGCGCATCGCCGCCACACCGACCAGGCGCCCGTCGTCCTGCCACGCCAGGTGGAAGCGCTGGCCGGCCAGGATCTTGCTCCGGATCATCCCGGCACCCATGCCACGCAGCAGCGGCCCGGCCGCGCTGGCCGGCTGCCACGGCAGGATCCAGCGCCGCGTCACCCGGCGCGCCAGCGCACCGATCGCGAGCGCATCCTGCGGACGGGCGAGACGATAGTGGATGGTCATGGCTGCTCCCACAAAAAAACAGCCGGCTCAGGGCTGGCGCGCACGCCACGCCGCCAATGCCAGCTCGTAGCGTTCAAGCGCCTCTTCGTGGACGTCGTGGACACAGCGCACGCAACCCTCGCCGCAGCAATCGGCGGCGTCCGGCTCGCGCGGGCGTTGCGGCGGCGGGTCCGGATCGGGGGTTGGCGGGGTGGGACTGGCGGGATTCACGGCGTTCCGGTCGGCATCGGGTTCCGGGCGGCGAACCTGCCCGGAACCCGATGGTGCCGCCGATCGCCGCCGCGACTCAAGCGGCCGCGGCGGGGCGGTTCAATTCGCCGGCTTGCGGAAGCGGTAGATGAACTGGTCGGTATGGCCGCGTATCGACTTGTCGAACACCTTGATGTCGAGCGGGTCGGCCGGGTTGCGCAGCGCGTCGCTCTCGCCGTCGAACACGAAGCCGGCCGCCTCCACTTCCTGCTTCACCACCGCCGGATCGATGCGATGCAGGGTGTCGGTGTCGGCGAGGCCGGAGCCGGCCGGGGCCGCGTGGTCGATCACCACGAACAGGCCGCCCGGCTTGAGCGCGTCGTAGACCCGCTTGTCGAAGCCGGTCATGTCCACCGGGCCCATGAACGGGTCGTGGTAGTCGTGGTAGTTCTGCGCGGTGAACACCAGGTCGACCGGTTCCGGCGCGCTCAGCAGCGCCGCCGGTTGCTGCAACAGGGTGACGTTGGCGTAATGCGGCGTGGCGGCCAGCTTCTGCCACTGCGCAAGGCTCTTGCTGGCGTACTTCGCCATCTCGCCCGGCCACACCGTGTAGACGTGTCCCTGCGGGCCGACGATGGCGCTGAACACGCGCGTCCAGTAGCCGCTGCCCGGCACCAGCTCCAGCACCTTCTGGCCCGGCTTCACCTCGGCGAAAGCCATCACCTGGGCCACCTTGCGGCGGGCGTCGTCGGCGCGGTCGGTCTGGCGGGCGGGGTCAGCGAGCGCTTTCTGCACCGCGGCGGAGACCGCCGCTTCGTGCGGTTTCGCCGCCTGCTGGGCCAGGGCCACGGCAGGAAAGGCGACGGCAAGCAACACAGCAAGGACAGTGGGACGCATGGTCGTACTCCTCAGTGGGCAAGGGTTCGCCGATTGTGCTCCCGAATCGCGGCAATGGCCCCGTGCCGCTTGGCACGGGGCACCACCCCGGTTCATGCTCCATGCTCGACCGCGACCATGCCCACCCGGGCCGGTCATCCGCACACGTCCCGGCGTGCTGCCACGCGACAGCCTGCGCGTGCCCGCAACACAGGCAGACGACCTCCCGAACACCGTATCAGGAGAACCCGATGCCAAGCCGTACCTCCTTCCCCATGCTCGGCCTTGCGCTTGGACTGCTGCTGCCCGCGCTGCCGGGCCATGCGCAGTCGGCCGCGCAATGGCAGGCGGAACAGGTCGCCGCGTCGCAAAAATCCGAGCAGATCATGCACGAGGCCGACAAGTACAAGAGCCTGCTGGCCCAGTACCAGGTGATGCGCTATCCCTACGCCACCAACCCGGACCCCGCCTTCCACATCATCTTCGGTCAGTACCTGAGCTGGTACCAGAGCTTCATCGGCGACTATCCGGACGCCGCCGCCAGCTTCTCGATCAGGCAGCCGGCGCTGCCGGACGACCGCCCTTCGCCGCTGGGCAACCCCGGCTACCGCGCCAGGCCCGCGCTGGAAGCGATTCCCGAGCTGGCCAGGAACTACCGTGCGGTGTTCCTCAACGAAGCGCACAACATACCGCTCACCCGCACGCTGACCGTACAGTTGCTGGGCAAGCTGCGCGCGGAGGGCTTCAACTATTTCGCCGCCGAGACGCTTTACCAGACCGACAGCGGGCTGCAGGCGCGCGGCTACCCGGTCGCCGGCAGCGGCTTCTATACCGAGGAGCCGATCTACGCCGAGATGGTGCGCACCGCCCTGAAACTCGGCTTCAAGGTGGTCGCCTACGAGGCGCTCTCCGCGGCCACCGGCGACGCCCGCGAAGCCGAGCAGGCGCGCAACCTCTACCGCGAGGTGTTCAAGAATGACCCGCAGGCGCGGCTGGTGATCAACGCCGGCTACGCGCACATCCAGGAATCGGGCGTCTATCTGGGCGGCTCCTCGATGGCCGAGCACCTGCACAAGCTCAGCGGCATCGACCCGCTCACGGTCGAGCAGACCATGCTGTACCCGCATCCGTCAGCCAACGACGACCACCCCGACTACGCCCCGGTGATGAAGCAACTGCGGCCCGGGGCACCGATCGTGTTCGTGAACAAGCAAGGCCAGCCGTGGTCGCTGCGCCCGGGCTACGACGTCAGCGTGTTCTTCCCGCCCGAACGGCTCAAGCGCGGCCGCCCCGGCTGGCTCGATCTCGGTGGCATGCGCAAGCCGTACCTGGTCGGCGGCGAACGCTGCGACCACACCTATCCGTGCATGGTCGAGGCGCGTTATGCCGACGAGGGCAGCGACGCGATTCCCGCCGACCGCCTGGTGCTCGACCCGCTGCCGTTGAACGCCGTCACCAGCGACCGCATCAGCAACGGGCTGATCGAACCCCACAGCCTGCTCTACCTGCGTCCCGGCAAGTACCGGCTGACCTACACCGATGCGGATGCGCACCAGCTGTTCGCCCGCGACGTCACCATCCGGGACGGCGATGCCGCCCCGCCGTCCGATCTCGTCGATCCACCTCCGCCGGCGCCGCCGGCAGAATCCGCCTCCACCACCCAGGGGAAATGACCCATATGACCCGATACGCGATACGACCTGTGCTGACCCTGAGCTGTCTGCTGGCGACCTTCGCCGTCGCCGCCGCCAACGCACCGGGTCACGCCGATGACGGCAGCATGTTCGGCTTCAGCACCAGCGCGGCGACCGCCCAGCAGGACCTCGAGCGGCGCTTCGACGCCCAGCTCGATCCCGCCGAACTGCGCAGCTGGCTCAAGCAGATGTCGTCGCAACCCAATCAGGTCGGCTCGCCGCACGACAAGGCGAACGCCGAATTCATGCTGGCGAAGTTCCGCGAATGGGGCTGGGACGCGCACATCGAGACGTTCAGCGTGCTCTACCCCACACCGAAGAAGGTCGCGCTGGAACTGCTGGGGCCGAAGCCCTACACCGCTACGCTGCATGAACCGGCCGTCGCCGGCGATGCCACTTCCGACCTCGCCGGCGTTCTGCCGCCGTACAACGTCTACGGCGCCGACGGCGACGTCAGCGCGCCCGTGGTCTATGCCAATTACGGCATGCCGGACGACTACAAGGAGCTGGCGCGGCGCGGCGTCGACGTGCGCGGCAAGATCGTCATCACCCGCTACGGCGGCGGCTGGCGCGGGCTGAAGCCCAAGCTGGCGCAGGAGCACGGCGCCATTGGCTGCCTGATCTATTCCGACCCGCACGACGACGGCTACGCCGAGGGCGACGTCTATCCACAAGGCGGCTGGCGTCCGGCGCAGGGCGTGCAGCGCGGCTCGGTGGCCGACATGCAGCTGTATCCGGGCGACCCGTTGACCCCGGGCATCGGCTCCACGCCCGGCACGAAGCGACTGGCACTGAAAGACGCGAAGACCATCCTGAAGATTCCGGTGCTGCCGATCTCCTACGCCGACGCCACGCCGCTGCTGCAGGCGCTGCGCGGCCCGATGGCGCCGGCCAACTGGCGTGGTGCGCTGCCGCTGACCTACCGCGTCGGCCCGAGCGCGAGCAAGGTCCACCTGACCGTGCTGTCGGACTGGAGCCAGAAACCGGTTTACGACGTGATCGCCATGCTCAAGGGCGCCACCGCGCCGGACCAGTGGGTCGTGCGCGGCAACCACCACGACGGCTGGACCTTCGGCGCGTGGGACCCGCTCTCCGGCAACGTCACCCTGATGGCCGAGGCCAAGGCCATCGGCGGCCTCGTCAAGCAGGGCTGGCGGCCCCAGCGCACGCTGGTCTATGCCAGCTGGGACGGCGAGGAACCGGGCCTGCTCGGTTCCACCGAGTGGGCCGAGGCGCATGCCGCAGAACTGCAGCAGAAGGCCGTGCTGTACCTCAACTCCGACACCAACGCTCGCGGCTTCCTCGATGCCGGCGGCAGCCATTCGCTGCAGCATCTGGTCAACCAGGTGGCCGATGGCGTGACCGATCCGGAAACCAATGTCAGCGTGCGCGAGCGCCTGCGCGCGCACATGCTGGTCGACGGCAGCAGCAAGGATGCCAAACCCGAAACGAAGGCCATCGCCAAGCTGGCGGCCGAAGGCGGCGACGTGCCGATCCAGGCGCTGGGTTCGGGCTCCGACTACAGCGCCTTCCTGGAACACCTCGGCATCGCCTCGCTGAACCTCGGCTTCGGCGGCGAAGACGACGACGCCGGCATCTACCACTCGCGCTACGACTCGTTCGACCACTATGTGCGTTTCGGCGATCCGGACTTCGCTTACGGCGTGGCGCTGGCCAAGGTCGCCGGGCACATCATGCTGCGCACCGCCGATGCCGGCGTGCTGCCGCTGCGCTTCGGCGACTTCAGCGACACGCTCGACCGCTACGTGGGCGAGCTGCACAAGCTGGTCGACGACACCCGCAAGGCCACCGAGCAGCAACACAAGCTGCTGGACAGCCACGCGTTCGCGCTCGACGCCGACCCCACCCGCCCGGTCGCCCCTCCCGCGCGCGACTCGGACATGCCGGCGATCGACCTGGCCCCGCTGGACCAGGCCGCGAAACGGCTCAGGCAGAGCGCCCAGGCGTATCAGGCGGCCTACACCAGACACGCCGCCGGCTCCGACCTGCCCGCAGCCCGGCAGCAGCAACTGAACCAGCTGATCGGGAGCATGGAGCAGACCCTCACCGATCCCGCCGGCCTGCCCGGTCGCAACTGGTTCAAGCACTTCATCTACGCACCGGGCATGCTCACCGGCTACGGCGTCAAGACCGTGCCCGGCGTGCGCGAGGCCATCGAGGCACGACGCTGGGACGAGGCCAGCCATTACGCCGCGCTCACCGCCAAGGTGCTCGACCGCTACCGTGCGCAACTCGACCGGTTGACGGCGCTGCTGGACCAGCGATCCTAGCCTGCCGCGTCACGCTCGATCGCGAGGCGGCCAGACCACCGGCCGCCCTCGATCCGCTCCAGCGTTGCACCCGTCCCGATACGGTTGGCGCCCTGCTATAAATATCTCCCTGGGGCAACCGGCAGGTTGCACGGTCGTTCCATCACGACAGGGGAAATCAACGATGAGGATGCAACGCTGGATCGTTGCGGGTCTGCTCTTGCTGTTTACTGCCGTGCTGCAGGCACAGCCGGTCTCTTATGCCGAACTGGCGCGGCATACCCAGTACAAGGACGTGAAAATCTCGCCCGACGGCAAATACCTGGCCGCCACCGCCGTGGTGAACGGGCAGACCGTGCTGGCCCTGATCCGGGTGTCCGATCACCAGGGCAACCTGGTTCGCCCGCGGCAGGAGGACGACGTCACCGATTTCTGGTGGGCGTCCGCTACCCGCGTGCTGTATTCCGTAGGCGAACGTGTCGGCGGTTACGACGCGCCGTTTGCCACCGGCGAACTGTTCGCGGTCAACGCCAGCGGCAATGGCGCGGACATGCTGTACGGCTACCGCCGCAGTGGCATGAGCACCGGCTCGCACATCCAGCGGGCGACAGCCGAATACGGCAGTGCCGAACTGATTGCCACCATCCCGGACGATCCCAACCATGTGCTGGTATCCATCAGTTCGTGGTCGGGAGGCGGGCTTGAGGGCGCCATCCCCGTGGCCTACCGCATGGACGTGCGCAACGGCAACAAGACACAACTCATCGTTGCCCCCATGCGTGGCGCAAGCTTCGTCGCCGACCACCAGGGGCGGATCCGCTTCGCGGCTGGTTTTGACAATGACGGCAACGCCAAGGTCTACCAGCACCCGATCGATGGTGATGGCTGGCAGCTGCTGCCGGAAGCAAGCAAAAACCGCTCGATGCCGATCGAATTCAACCGCGATGACAGCGAGGCGTATTTCACCTGTTCGGCACCCGCCGCCTTCGGCGTTTGCAGCTGGGATCCGGCAAAGCAGTCGCTCAGCGTCGTGTGGAGCAATCCACACGTCGAAGCGACCCGGATACTGCAGGGCCTGGCCGACGACAGCATCCTCGGCGTGGGCTTCATGGACGGCCGTACCGGCACCGCGTTGTTCGACGCGCAGTCACCCGATGCGCAGACCCTGCTCACCCTGATGAAGCAGTTCCCCGGCGAGAGCGTCCGCTTCGTCTCCGGCACGCGCGATGGCAGCCTGAGCGTGGTGCTGGTCGAGGCGGACGCCGATCCCGGCACGTTCCTGCTGTACGACGCCAAGGCCCGGAAACTCACGCCGCTGCTGGCCCGGGCCTCGTGGATCGACCCCGCCCGGATGGCCACCATGCAGCCGGTCGACTTCGCGGCACGCGACGGCATGCAACTGCACGGCTACGTGAGCTATCCGCCCGGCAAGGAAAGCGTCAGGCACCTGCCGATGGTGGTGCTGGTACACGGCGGCCCGTTCGGCGTCCGCGACCATTGGGAATACCAGCCGGACGTGCAGGCGCTGGCAACCCGTGGCTACGCCGTGCTGCAGGTGAACTATCGCGGTTCCGGTGGCTACGGCTACGACTACGAACGCGCCGGCTGGAAGGAGTGGGGCGGCAAGATGCAGGACGATGTCACCGACGCGACCCGCTGGGCGATCACACAAGGCATCGCCGATCCGCAGCGGATCTGCATCTACGGTGGCAGCTACGGTGGTTATGCGGCACTCGAGGGCGCGGTGAAGGAGCCGGATCTGTACAAGTGTGCGGTCGGCTACGTGGGCGTCTACGACCTGCCCCTGATGTACCGCCGCGGCGACATCCCGCAATCGAGCTCTGGCGAGGCCTACCTGAAGCGCCAGCTGGGCGACGACATGGACGTGCTGGCCAGTCATTCGCCGATCAACCAGCTCGACCGGCTCAAGGCACGCGTGATGCTGGTGGTTGGCGGCGAGGACAAGCGCGTGCCGCCGATCCAGGGCACCAACCTGCACCAGGCGCTGGCGAAACGGAACATCGCGCACGAATGGCTGTACAAGTCCAACGAAATGCACGGCTTCTACGACGAAGCCAACCAGGCCGAGATGTATGCAAAGCTCGTGCAGTTCGTCGACTCCAGCATCGGCCCCGATGCCACGGCGACGGGGAGCAGCAATACCGCCGCCGCCCACTGACCCTCTGCGGGGAAAGACGCGCTCCTGCCCGATTCCGGCAGGAGCGCGCCGTTACGTGGCAGCCGTCGCCGTGGCGGCGCGACCGGCGGTTCGGATTGCCTGCCCAACTGATGGGCTACGCGCAGCCACACCTGTTCTGGCAGAGTGCGGCGATCAGCTGCCACACGACCCCGGGGAAACTCATCATGCACGCACCCATCCGGCCCTTGCTCGCCGTCCTGCTGGCGACAGGCACTTTCGGTGCATTTGCGGCGGCCGGAGCCGACAGTTCAAAGCCGTACGCGCGCGACCCGGCCCAGCCGGTCGACCCGGCGTATACGGCGCAGATCCTGAAATTCACCACCGACCCCTCGTTCAATTCGCCGCTGACCGACTACCTGCCCGCCTCCGCCAGCGTACCCACGCCAGACAAGGTGCTCGGCCACATCTCCGGCGCGCCGGACTACCTGCCGCACGTGGCCGACGTCCATCGCTACTTCCGCGCCCTGGCCGCGGCCAGCCCGCGGGTGAAGGTGTTCAGCATCGGCAAGAGCGAGGAAGGCCGCGAGATGATCGCGGTGGCGATCGCCGACGAAAGCCTGCTGGCCGGTCTCGACGCGAACAAGGCGCGCCTGGCGAAACTGGCCGACCCGCGCAGCATCGGCATGGACGACGCCGTCGCCGACCAGCTGGTGGCGCAATCCACGCCGGTCTACTACGTCACCGGCGCCATCCACTCCACCGAAACCGGTTCGCCCACCGCGCTGATGGAGCTGGCCTACCGCCTGGCGGTGGACGAGGCGCCGTACATCCGCAACATCCGCTCGCACGTGATCACCCTGATCACGCCGGTGGTCGAGGTCGACGGCCGCGACCGCATGGTCGACCTGTACAACTGGCACCTCGCGCACCCGGGCCAGAATTATCCGCGGCTGCTGTACTGGGGCCATTACGTGGCGCACGACAACAACCGCGACGCGATGGCGATGACGCTGAACCTCACCCGCAACGTGGCGGACACCTTCGTCGGCTGGCACGCGCAGGTGCTGCATGACCTGCACGAATCGGTGCCGTTCCTGTACGACAACACCGTGGGTGACGGCCCGTACAACGCGTGGATCGACCCGATCCTCACCGGCGAGTGGCAACAGCTGGGCTGGGACAACGTGCAGCAGATGACCCGGCTCGGCATGCCCGGCGTATTCGCCCACGGCGACTTCGACACCTGGAGCCCGGGCTACCTGATGTTCATCGCCGCCATGCACAACGGCATCAGTCGGCTCTACGAAACCTTCGGCAACGGCGGCGCCGACACCGTGCAGCGCATCCTCGAACCGTCCGAGTACGAACGCACCTGGTACCGGCCCAATCCGCCGCTGCCTACCGTGTCGTGGTCGCAGCGCAACAACAACAACTACCAGCAGACCGGCCTGCTCACCGCGCTGAACTACTTCGCAGGCAACGGCCAGCAGTTCCTGAAGAATTTTTACCTCAAGGCCAAGCGCTCGATCGAGAAGCCGCAGCAGGCCGGCCCGGCCGCCTACGTGTTCCCGGCCGACGACAAGCGCACCGGTTCCCGCGCCCAGCTGCTGCGCATCCTGCAACTGCAGCACGCGGAGATCAGCCGCACCAGCGCGCCGGTCACGGTGACCCTGTCGAAACAGGGCGACGACAGCAAGAAAACCAGGACGCAAACCTTTCCCGCCGGCAGCTACGTGGTGCGCATGGACCAGCCGTATTCGCGCATCGTCGACACCCTGCTCGACCGCCAGTACTGGTCGCCGAAGGACCCGCAGCAGCATCCCTACGACGACACCGGCTGGTCGATGGGTGACCTGTTCGACGTGCAGGTGGTGCGCGTCACCGACACCGCGATCCTCAAGGCGCCGATGCGCCTGCTTGACGGACCGGTTGACGTACCGCAAGGCCTGGCGGCGGTCGACATGCCACCGGCAAAACTGCCGCGCATCGCGCTGATGCACACCTGGCTGGGCACCCAGACCGAAGGCTGGTGGCGCATGGCGCTGGACAAGCTCGGGATGCCGTACGACTACATCAGCACCCAGGACGTGGCCAAGGCCGGCAACCTGCGCGCGAAGTACGACGTGATCCTGTTCGGCCCGGTCGGCGACGCCAGCACGCAGCGCATCGTCGACGGCCTGCCGATGTGGGGCAAGCCGCTGCCGTGGAAAACCACCGCACTGACACCGAATCTCGGCCACATCGACTCGACGGACGACATCCGCCCCGGCCTCGGCGAGAGCGGCGTCGCCAACCTCAAGCGCTTCGTGCAGGCCGGCGGCCTGCTGATCACCGCCGAGGACACCGCGCAGTTCGCCATCGACGTGGGCCTGGCACCGGGCGTCTTCGTCACCAAAACCGACAAGCTGAAAGTCGTCGGCAGCGTGCTGCAGGCGAAGTTCGTCGATCGCGGCAGCCCGGTCGCCGCCGGCTATCGCAGCGACGACCTGGCGCTGTACAGCGCGGAAGGCCAGTCGTTCTCCGTGTCCAACCTGGTCACCGGCGACAAGGGACTGCCGAACGCGAAGGAGTTCCAGCGCCCGACCGGGCGCGGCGGCCCGCACGACACGGACACCCCCGAAGGCCGCGCCTCGATCGCCCCGGCCGCCCTGCCCGACGTCAAGCCGTGGCAAGCGCTGCCGCTGAACGCCGAGCAGATGCGCAACAACCCCTGGGTGATCCCCGCCGAGCAGCGCCCACGGGTGATCCTGCGCTACGCCGAGGCGAAGAACCTCTTGATCTCCGGCCTGCTCGACGGCGGCGACGAGATGGCCGAGCGCGCCGCCGTGGTCGACGCCCGCTACGGCAAGGGCCACGTGCTGCTGTTCGCCAGCAACCCGATCTGGCGCGGCGAAACCATCGGCAGCTACCCGCTGGTGCTCAACGCCATCGTGAACTTCGACAGGCTGGACACGACACCGGCGAAACCCTGAGGCCGGTGTCGAACCTGTTGATCATTTCGACGGCGGCGCAGCCGGCTTCATCATGGCATCGCGCGTGGCCTTGAACGGATTGCCGGCATACCACTGCGGCCACACGCCCGCCTGGCTGAGGTGTCGGCCCAGTTCGTACAGCGCCTGGGTATCTTCAAGGATGCCTTCCAGGTTCCAGTGCGGATCGAACACGTCGTTCGTGGTGTGGTAGCGGTGCGCCGTATAGTCGTCGGCCGCCTTCTGGCCGGCGGCCCTGCCGCCATCGCGCAGGTCGAGGCCCGAACTGGCCAGCATCGCCGGCACGCCGGCCCGGGCGAAGTTGAAATGGTCGGAGCGGAAGTAGAAGCCGTTCTCCGGCGTGGTCTCCGGCGAGATCACCCGACCCTGCTTATGCAACACGCCGGCAAGCATGTCCTCCAGCTCGGACTGGCCCTTGCCGATCACCGTCATGTCGCGCGCCGGGCCGATGACCGGCAACGCGTCGACGGCGATGTCGGCCACCGTGCGGTTCAATGGAAAGATCGGCTTCGCCGCGTAGTACTGCGAACCGAGCAGGCCCGATTCCTCCAGCGTCGGCATGAAGAACAGCACGCTGCGCTCGGGCGGCCGCGCCTGGTGCGCGAACGCATCGGCGATCTGCAGCAGCATGCTCAGGCCGGTGCCGTTGTCGATCGCGCCGGCATAGACCTGGTGGCCCTGGCGGGTCGGGTCGGTGCCCAGATGGTCCCAGTGCGCGGTGTAGATCACCACCTCGTCGGGCTTGCCGTGGCCTTCGACCATCGCTACCACGTTCTTCGATTCGATATGACCGATCTTGTTGTGCAGGGTGATCGAGGCGGTCGCGTGCAAGGGGACCGGCTCGAAGCCCGGCTTCGCCGCGGACCGTTCGAGTTCAGCGAAATCGAGGCCTGCGGCGGCGAACAGCCGGACCGCCGCATCGCGTGTCAGCCAGCCAGCCACAGGCAACCGCGGCGATGGATCGACACTGCTCGGCAGGCTCAGCTGCGGCCCGACCGCGCCGTTCTGCAGCACGCTCCACGGATAACCGGCCGCGGCGTCGCTGGTGTGCACGATGAAGCAGGCGGCAGCGCCCTGCAGCGCCGCCTCCGCATACTTGTACGGCCAGCGGCCGTACCAGGTCATCGCGCGGCCGTTGAACAGCTTCGGGTCGCGGCTGGCAAAGCCGGGGTCGTTGACCAGCACGATCACCGTCTTGCCCTTCACGTCGACACCCCGGTAGTCGTTCCAGTGCCAGGCCGGCGCATCCGCGCCGTAGCCGAGGAACACCACCGGCGAATCCTTCAGCGCGATCTCGGCTTTCGCCTGCAGGGTCTGCACCACCATGTCGGTGCGATACGCCAGCTTCAGCGACTTGCCGCCCGCGGTGACGTCCAGGCTGACATCGGTGTTCAGCAGCAAGGTGGAGTCGGCCGGCACGGTCTGGAACCACGAGCCGTGGTTGCCCGGCTGCAGGCCCATCCGCTTGAACTCGGCCACCAGGAAATCAGTGGTGCGCTGTGCGCCGATCGTGCCGGGCTTGCGCCCGCCGAACGCATCGGAGCTGAGCGTCTGGTCGAAGCGGGCGAAATCGGCGGCGTTGATCGACGGCGCTCGTGTCGTGTCCGGTTCAGTCGTCGCCGCCTGCAGCGGCAACGCGGCCAGGCCCAGCGCAACCATCAGGGTGAAATTCCTCACTCGCATCAAAACGCTCCCGCCGATGAAATCGGCCACCTTTGTAGCGCGCCCCTGCACCGCTGTCCATGCGACAGGCCCCGCTGGTGATCGTCGGTGGCGGCAGCAAACGTGGGACGCAGCTGCCGCCCTGACGCCATGATGTTGCCGCCATCGCCGTGGCGGCAGCCCGGTGCGCCCGCACGGCATTCAACTGCACACGGCGGCGTCAAAAGGCTGATCCGGTTGCGCCCCTCGTCCTTGGCCTGGTGCCGGGCGCAGTCGGCATCGTTCCTCAGCTGCCGCAGCTCGTAACCGGAACTGGCCGCGGCTGCCACGCCGAAGCTGGCCGAGATCGGGATGCCGGGCGCATCCCCGAATGCAACGCAGAATCGATGCCCGGGATCAGGCCTTTACGGCCTTGACCCAACTGTCCGCGAAAACGGGGTAGAACCCGACTCGGCTTACTGCACGCCTTCGGCCGTCACGGCAACGACGCCCAGTTGCGTTTTCGACCGGCCGTCGCTGACGCTGACCCGGTTGCGGCCCTCGCGTTTGGCCCGATACAACGCGTCGTCGGCGTGGACCAGCAGCTGGCGCAGGTCATGCCCGGAATGCTTGGTGCTCGCCACACCAAAGCTGGCCGAAACGCAGATTTCCTCGGTGGCATCGCCGCGGACCACCTCCACGATCGCCAACCGGATCCGTTCGGTTCGGGCAAGCACCTGTTCGAGCGTGCACTCCGGCAACACAATGCCGAACTCCTCGCCACCCAGGCGGCCGAAGATGTCGGTGGAACGCAGATGCGCCTGGCAGGCGGCCACGGCACGCTTCAGCACGCGATCGCCCACCGCATGGCCGTAGGTGTCGTTGACGGCCTTGAAGTGGTCCAAATCGATCAGCACCAGGCAGGCCTCCCGCCCCGACTTCCGGCAGTACTGCAACTGCTGCTCGGCCTCATTGACGAAATGCTGGCGGTTGAAGATGTCCGTGAGCCCGTCGCGCCGCGCCTGCCGCATGAAACGCAGCTGCGAGCGCTTGACGCGATAGGCCCAGAAAGCGATGAACGCGAGCCCGCCGAGCAGCAGCACGATGTACAGCCGGCTGGTCTCGGCGGCTTTGCGGTCCAGAGCCTGCTGCAGTTGCAGGATCTCGTTCTGCTTGCTGAGGGTATCGATCTGCAGCTTCTTGGCAGCCAGCTGCTGCTGCACAGTCTGGTAGGCGAGCGCACGGGCATTCACCGCGTTCAGGTAGCCCTTGTTGGCCAGCATGTACTGTTCGTGATACGTGAGAGCTTTGTCCAGGTGTCCCTGCTGCTTTTCGATCAGGTACAAAACACGATAGGCGATGCTGAGCGACTCCGCGTACTCGTTGCGCTTGCTCTGCTCGACGACCTCAAGAGCAAACCGTTTCGCCTTCGCCAGCTGACCGGTACTCATGTACGCCTCGGCCAGCAAGGCGTCGAATTCGGAAATCAGTATCTGATAGTTGCTGCGCGCGACCGCGGGGTAATTGGACTCCAGCACACGAATGGCCTCATCGGCATGGCCACGCTGGAGCGCCAGGCTGGCTACGTAAAAGCTGATGCCGTTGCCATAGACGGGATCCTTCGCTTCCGTGCAGATTTCGACGCCCTTGCGGAACTGCTCATCGATGCCTTCCAGCCTGCCGCTCTTGTAGAGCGCAGCCAGCTTGGCGTGCTCGGCCTTGCAGCTGTAGGGGCCGGGGCTTTCTTTGAATACCTGATCGGCATACTCGAAAGCCAAGTCGTATTGCCCGGCCTCTTCATAGAGGTAAGCCGCAATGACGAGGGCCTGCCCGCGTGCGTCCGGATCGGTAATCTCTGGCAACTGGGCGAGGAGCTGACTCTCCAGCTGGAACGCCTCCTCGTAACGCGATCGCTCCGCCAAGGTATTGACCTTCAGCACCTTGGCCCGGAACAGGACAACGGCGTTGCGGGACTTCTCCAGCAGCTCACCGATCATGGTGTCGGAAGTCGGGTAATCACCGCGATAGGCCGCGCGCCACGCCTGGAGGTAATGCAGGTAATCAACCTGATCCGGCGCCAACGCGGCGCTGTCGCCATCCAGCCGATCGAGAATCTGCTGGAACTCCCCGGGATTGGAAAGCTTGATGCCGTCCGCGCGCTTGAGCAGCGCCGGAACCTCACTCGCAGCGACGGGTACGGCCGCCAGGGCCGTACCCGTCGCAAGCAGAAGTCCCAGCAGGACAAGTCCAGCGATCACCACTCCATGTCGGTTGCCGGATGTGCGCATTGCCCTGACCAAACGACTCAGCGACTCCGGAGCTCAGGAGCCTCTTCCTCGCCATCGCGCGAGGGCGCTTCTTCGGCACCATCCTCCTGTTCCTCGCTGGGAGCCAGGAATCCGACAGCCTGAGCCATGCCCAGCAAAGCCCCCAGTCGTGCCTGATTCCCTGTACGAATGGCTTCCTGGATCGGAGGATCGAAACCCGCCGAAGTCAGTGCAAGCTCGAACTCATGCCCTGTTCCGCGGCCCAGCCGCGCATCCTGACCGACCTGATCAAGAAATCCGACGACATCTGACATGTGCAGCTCCCCCTAGACTTGGTGTTGGCTAGAAACAGCACACCCGGGAGAGTCGAGATTCTTCATGCGCAGTGCGCCGCCGAATCCTTCCCTTCTCAGGCACGCCGTTGGTGGTAATACTCCTCGTCCCTACCCGAGTCCCGGTCAGACTGGACCATGGCAGGCACCAGCATGCAACACACGTTCTTCGCACCCGCCAATGCGGCCAGCCGAGCCTGATCCTTCGCCAGCACGGCATCGCGCACCTCGGGGTCGACCTGGATATCGGCAAGCATGCGCTGCAGCTCCCCGGCGGGGGCATAGCGCAAGCTGGCGTTCTGACCGACGTTCTCAAGAAAATCAACGATATTCGACATGGCATATCTCCCGGATAGTCAATGGATTGGAATGGCGCGGACTGGCCTGATTCGCGGGGGTGGAATAGTTTGCCCCGCAGCGAGGCATCAAACCGCGCCGATTCATCCTAGGGACGACGCCAACGGCAACTTGCCTACCTGTTCACAAAACGCCGGCATCCCGCTTGATTTCCGCCTTGTCCAGCGCGTCCAGCCGCGCGCGCATCGCCAGGTCGGGCTGCAGCGGACCGGTCGGCGGCAACACCACGGTGTCTTCCATGCCGACCTCGGCCTGCGGCAGGTCGGCCAGCCGGATCCGGCGGATCCGCGGCTGCTGGATCGGCAAGGTGGCGCCGCGGTAGATGGTGATCTCGTGGTCGGCCGGGTAGTCGCGCGCCAGCACCTCGACCAGCAGTTCGCGGTAGGCCGACCCGGTCGAGAAACGCGCCAGCGACTGGTCGCCGACCAGGCCCACCTGCCACAGCACCAGGTAGGCAGTCGGGTCGATCCTGCGCTTGTAGAACAGCAGCTGGCTGGCCTCGAAGTGCTGGCAGCCGTAACGGCCCGGGTCGATGCCGAGGTCGGCGTACAGGCAGTCCTCGGCCGAGATGCCCGGTTCCATGTGCGCCTCGTAGCCTTCGCTGCGGGCGACCTCGATCGACTTGTGCGGCGCCCAGGCGAACACGCCGGGGTGGCCGTAGAACACGCCGCACACCCGCTTGCCCGCGCGCACCTCGGTGAGGATGGCCTCGACCATCTCGCGGTAGGTCTGCATGCGCGACTTGCCTTCGCGGTAGTACGGCTGCAGGCTGCGCACGTCCTGGTGCATCTTGTGCAGCCACATCTCGACGATGCCGTCGGAGAGCCCGGCGAACACCACGTCGGCCTGCTCTATGTAGCTGCGCGCCAGCGGGCCGAGGTGCGAGCCCAGGGTCATGCCCAGGCCCACGCAGACCAGGCTGCCGGGTGAAGGTGCTGCATCCATGGTGGGTCGCTCATCTTGATGGAAGCGGCATTATTCACCCGCCCCGGACGGCGGCGCCAGTTCACTGGTTCGGTGCCGGATCGGCCTTCGCCGGAAACGCATCCATCAGCGGCTTGATCAGGTCCAGCGGCAGCGGGAACACGATGGTCGAGGACTTGCCGCTGTTGGACATGTCAGCCAGCGTCTGCAGGTAGCGCAGCTGCAGCGCCTGCGGTTGCTGCGACAGCATCGCGGCGGCGTCGCGCAATTTCTCGGCGGCCTGCAGCTCGCCCTCGGCATGGATCACCTTGGCGCGGCGTTCGCGCTCGGCTTCGGCCTGGCGGGCGATCGCGCGCACCATGGTCTCGTTGAGGTCGACATCCTTGAGCTCCACGTTGGCGACCTTGATGCCCCACGGGTCGGTGGCCTCGTCCAGGATCGCCTGCAGGGTGTGGTTGATCGAGTCGCGCTGCGACAGGATCTCGTCCAGCTCGTGCTGGCCCAGTACCGAGCGCAGCCGGGTCTGCGCCAGCTGGCTGGTCGCCTGCAGAAAGTTCTCCACCTGCAGCACGGATTTGTCGGGCTCCACCACGCGGAAATAGACCACCGCGTTCACCCGCACCGAAACGTTGTCGCGCGAGATCACGTCCTGCGGCGGCACGTCCATCACGGTCACCCGCAGGTCGACGCGGATCATGCGCTGCACGAACGGCACCAGCAGCACCAGTCCGGGCCCCTTGGTGCCGGTGTAGCGGCCCAGCGTCAGCACGACGCCGCGCTGGTACTCCGGCAGGATCTTCACCGCGGAGAACAGCAGCAGCGCGCCGAGAATTACCAGTACACCGACGAATCCGAACATGATCATCTCCTGCCTTTCATGAAATGGCCGCACCGGCTCATGCCGGCTCGACCTGCAACAGCAAGCCCTGCCGCGACACCACGCGCACCCGCGCGCCGGCCGGCAAGGCGATATCGCTGTGTACGCGCCAGCGCTCGCCGCGCACCAGCATCCACGCCTCGCCACCGGCTTCCACCGGCTCCAGCAGTTCGCCGGTGTCCACCAGCATCGCCGAATCGCCGGTAACCGGATGGGCGCGGCGCGAACGGAACACCAGCCACACGATCAGCGCCAGCAGCGCAGCCGTGCCCATGGCGATGCCGGCGATCACGCCGAGATTGACGCCATAGCCCGGCACGCCGGTATTCATCAGCATCACCGAGCCCACTACGAACGCCACCAGCCCACCGACACCGAACGCGCCCACGCTGGGATTGGCCGCCTCGGCCACCAGCAGGCCGACGCCCAGCGCCATCAGCGCCAGCCCGGCGTAGTTCACCGGCAGCAGTTGCAGCGCGTACAGGCCGACCAGCAGGCAGATGCCTCCGGCGATGCCCGGCAGCATCGCGCCGGGATGGAGGGCTTCCAGCAGCAGCCCGAAGATGCCGGCCAGCAGCAACAGATAGGCGATGGTGGGATTGGTGATGATCGCCAGGAAGCGCGTGCGCGCGCCGGGCGCGTATTCATGCACGGACACACCCTTGAGCTGCAGCGTGACGTCGCGATCGCCCACCTGCACCTTGCGTCCGTCCGCCCTGGCCAACAGCTCGGCCACGTCCGCGGCCACGAAGTCGATCACGTGCTGCTGCGCGGCCTCGCTGGCGGTCAGCGTGGCGGCGCCGCGCACCGCCTGTTCGGCCCACTGCGCGTTGCGCCCGCGCAACTGTGCCAGCGAGCGGATATAGGCGATCGCATCGTTCATGACCTTGTGCGACTCGGCATCGTCGCCTGCTGCCGGCTCGTCTTTCGCGGCAGAACCTGCCGACGCCGGCGAGTTGCCGGTTTTCGGCAGCGGCGTGGCGCCCCCGAGCTGCACCGGCGTCGCCGCGCCAAGGTGGGTGGCCGGCGCCATCGCGGCGATCTGCCCGGCGTACAGGATGTACGTTCCAGCCGACGCCGCGCGGGCGCCAGCGGGGGCGACATACACCAGCACCGGCACCTTGCAGGCCAGCATGCCGGCGATGATCTGCCGCATCGAATCGGCCAGCCCGCCGGGCGTATCCAGCCGCAGCACGATCGCCACCGCACCATCGGCGACGGCACGCTTCGAGGCGTCGTCGAAGTACTCCGCGGCGGCGGGGCCGATCGGGCCATCCAGCGTGATCTGCGCCACCATGCCATCGGCCGCGGTGCGGCCGGCAACCGTGGGCTCGACGGCAAGCACCGCCTGCATCGGCAGTGTGCAAAGAACCGCCACACAGACCCGCCACAGCCAACGCATCATCTCACCGACCTCCGCATGACATCAGCGACGATGCCGCCACTGTAACGCGGTCGGTGTTCAAAAACCGATCGTCGACCGGGCCAGCGCAACCAAGGTCCGGCCGATGCGCGATGATTCATCGAAAGAAGCCTCCCCACCGTTACAAGGAACAAGCTCATGCCGAAAGTCGACGCCGCCAAGATTTCCGAGCGCCAGGGCTCGGACTATCCGGCACCTTACGGAGAACCCGTCAGTGGACGCATCCGGCAGGCGCTGGGCCGTGCCGGCGGCCTGACCGATTTCGGCGTCAACCTGGTGCACCTGCCGCCGGGAGCATGGTCGAGCCAGCGCCACTGGCACAGCCACGAGGAGGAATTCGTCTACGTCCTGGCCGGCGAACTGACTTTGGTAAGCGAAGCCGGCGAGCAGTTGCTGCGCGCCGGCGATGGCGCGGCCTTTCCGAAAAACGTGCCTGATGGCCACCACATGATCAACCGCGGCGGAGAAACTGCCGTCTATCTCGACATCGGTACCCGCTGCGGTGACGACACCTGCCACTATTCAGACATCGACCTGCACCTGGAACGCGGCGCCGATCATTACTCGCACAAGGATGGAACGCCCTACACCTGACCAGGGGCGGTCTACTTCACCGACTGCAGCGACCACTCCGCCAGCAGCTGATAATCCTGCTGGCCGACCACGCTGTGGAGCAGCGCAACGCGCTCGACCCGCCACGCCACCGGTTCGATCGGCATGACGTCCAGCTGCGCCGCATGGCTGTAGGCGACCGTGACATGCGGCGTAAAACTGCGCGCGACATGGCGGCCCTGCCCGGCCAGCACGAGCGCACGGCGCAGTTCCTGCCATAGCTGTTGCAACGGCTCGGGTACGCCCGAGCTGCGCAGGATGCAGGGCGGTTGCCGGCCATGGAAGCCGGCCGCCTCGTGCAGCACCCATTCGAACCGCGCCACATGCAGCTTGCCTGCGGCTGCCATGGCTGCGGCAACCACATCCTGCCGCAGCAGCGCGTGGTCACCGAGAAAATGCAGCGTGGCGTGATAGCGCGCCGGGTCCACCCAGCGCGCGCGCAGACCGGGATGGCTGGCCTTGAGTGCCTGCGCCGCCTGCGCCAGCCGTGTACGCGTCGCCGCGTCCGGCAGCAGCGCGAAGAACAATCGGTGCACTTCGGCAGGCCGAGGCTCGACTGCTCCGAGCAGGTCGAGCTGGGGCTGGTCGGCAGGCGTGGATCGATTGGCCATCGCTGTGGATCGGAAGCTGGGCGCGCGAGTCTACCCGGCCGTTCCCGCCGGCGCCGGATGCAGGTCCTGCCCGGTCAGCTGCGTGCGGATTGCACGCAGCCTGGCCTTGATCTTCGCCTCGTTGGCAGGCCCCACACGCAACAGCAGCTTCTGCCCGGTCGAGCGCGATTCCAGCGCGGGATCGGCGTAGACGTAGTACGCCTTCGAGCGCACCAGGGCCGGCGGCTGGGCCAGCTCCGGCGCGGCCAGCATGTCGTCGATCGCCACGATCAGGCGGTCGTTGAAATAGCCCTTCGGGTAGCCCAGTTGCCGGTACGCCTGCTGGAACAGCGGATAGGCGTGCACGTACCAGGCCACCAGCGCCTGCGGATCGACGGCATCGACGATCTGCATGTACGGCGCGTAGCGGGCAACGTTCCGCTCGCTGGCCACCGTGCCGCCGTTGGCTTCGTCGACGATGAACGCACCCTTCGGCACGCGCGCCGGCAGCGTGAACACGGCCAGCCCGTCGTGACGCGGCAGCATGTCGATGGTCGCCACGAGGCGCGCAATGACCTGTTGCCCCACCAGCAGCGAGGACAGGTCGTTGCCGCCGGCCAGCGCGGCGAGTGCAGCGGCCACGCTGGCGTCACTGTCGTCCAGTGCCGGCAACGCACTGGTCGAGGCCGTCGCCGGTCCGGCCTGCGCCTGTTCGATCGGATGCTGGATCGGCGGCGCGCCAGGCGGTGCGGCAGCCGATGCCGAAGTCGCCGGCACCACCGGCGGCGGCGCGCCGGCATGCATGGCCTTGCGCGCCAGGTACACCCCCGCCACCACGATGACCGCCACCACGACCACCGCCACGATCCAGCTGCCTGTCGATGTCTGCTTGCCCACGATTGCTCCCTAGCGTCGAGTATCCGGTTTGGACTGGCCTGCGCGCGATTCGTTCATCGCACTGGTCCGGGCCGGCGCGACACACCGTACCAGCTTGCTGGCCAGGCCCGCTGCGATCCGCGTCGGGTATCGCCCATGCGACCGCCGTTCCGGTTCCCGATAACAAACGGGTCACGCAGCAACAACGTCACAACCGCTAAACGGTGAATTGCGCAAACCTGCCTCGCCCGTGCGGATATCCGGGCCGACCGGCGCCATCCGCGCGGCGGGCGCCATGCCGGATGTGGAGGGCCACCCCATGAAAACCCGATGCGTATTCAGCACCCCCGACCTGGCCGCGGCACGCGCTGCGATGGCCGCGGCACGCGGGGCAGGCATCGACGACGGCGACATCTCGCTGGTCGCCCGCGAGGACATCGAACTGCAAAAGATCCCCGACCACCTGATGCAGGGGCGCAATGATTTCTATCCTGCCGCCGTGCGTGGCGGCGCCTGCGGCGGCGGTACCGGCCTGTTGCTGGGACTGATCGCGGTCGCCGTGCCGCCACTGGGCGTGACGCTGGCCGGCGCCGCGGCGATGACCATCGCCGGCGCCGCGTTCGGCACCTGCATCGGCGAGATGGTCGGCTTCGAGGTGCCGGACGCAGTCAGCCGCAAGTTCAAGGACGAGATTGCGGCCGGCCGCATCCTGGTGGTGCTCGACGCCCGCAAGGACCAGCTCGGCGTGGCCGGGCCCGCTGTCGCGCGCACCGGCGCCACGCCGCTGCCGTTCCACGCGCACACCGCGCTGACCTGACAAGCCGCTCAGGCTTTCAGCCGGTAGCCGCTGCGGAAGATCCACCACACGGCCGCAAGGCAGATCGCGAGGAACACCAGGGTCATGCCCAGGCTGACCCCCACGCCGACGTCGGCGACGCCGTAGAAACTCCAGCGGAAACCGCTGATCAGGTACACCACCGGGTTGAACAGGGTGACCTTCTGCCAGAACGGCGGCAGCATGTGGATCGAATAGAAACTGCCACCGAGGAAGGTCAGCGGCGTCACCACCAGCAGCGGCACCAGTTGCAGCTTCTCGAAGTTGTCCGCCCAGATGCCGATGATGAAGCCGAACAGGCTGAAGGTGACCGCGGTAAGCAGCAGGAAAGCCAGCATCCACAGCGGGTGCTCGATCTGGAACGACACGAACAGCCGCGCGGTGACCAGGATGATCAGGCCCAGGATGATCGACTTGCTCGCCGCCGCGCCCACGTAGCCGGCGACGATCTCCAGCGGCGACACCGGCGCCGACAGGATCTCGTAAATGGTGCCCACGAACTTCGGGAAGTAGATGCCGAACGAGGCGTTGGAGATGCTCTGCGTCAGCAGCGACAGCATGATCAGGCCGGGCACGATGAAGGCGCCGTAGCTGACCCCGTCGATCCCTTTCATGTGCGAGCCGATCGCCGCGCCGAAGACCACGAAGTACAGCGAGGTGGAGATCACCGGCGAGACGATGCTCTGCAACAGGGTGCGCCAGGTGCGCGCCATCTCGAAGCGGTAGATCGCGCGGATCGCATGGATGTTCATGCGCGCTCCCTCAGCAGGCCGACGAAGATGTCCTCCAGCGAACTCTGCCGGGTCTGCAGGTCCTTGAAGTCGATGCCCGCTTCGCCGAGCCGGCGCAGCAGCACGTCGATGCCGGTGTGCTCGCCCTGCGTGTCGAAGGTGTAGACCAGCTGCCGGCGATCGGCCGACAGTTCCAGCGGGTAATCGGCCAGCGCCGCCGGAATGGCTTGCAACGGATCCTGCAGGTGCAGGGTGAGCTGCCTGCGGCCGAGCTTGTTCATCAGCTCGGCCTTGTCCTCGACCAGGATCAGCTCGCCCTTGTGGATCACCCCGATGCGGTCGGCCATCGCCTCGGCCTCCTCGATGTAGTGGGTGGTCAGGATGATGGTGACGCCGGAGGCGCGCAGCGCGCGCACCATCGCCCACATGTCGCGGCGTAGCTCCACGTCGACGCCGGCGGTGGGCTCGTCCAGGAACAGGATCTGCGGCTCGTGCGACAACGCCTTGGCGATCATCACGCGCCGCTTCATGCCGCCGGACAGGGTGATCATCTTGTTGTTGCGCTTGTCCCACAGCGAGAGGTCCTTCAGCACCTTCTCGATGTGCGCCGGGTTGGCGGCGCGGCCGAACAGGCCGCGGCTGAAACTGACCGTGTTCCACACCGTCTCGAACGCGTCGGTGGTCAGCTCCTGCGGCACCAGGCCGATCTTCGTGCGCGCCGCGCGGTAGTCGCGCACCACGTCGTGGCCGTCGGCCAGCACGGTGCCCTCGCTGGGGTTGACGATGCCGCAGATGATGCTGATCAGGGTGGTCTTGCCGGCGCCGTTGGGGCCCAGCAAGGCGAAGATCTCGCCCTGGCGGATCTCCAGGTCGATCCGCTTCAGTGCCTGGAAGCCGGAGGCGTAGGTCTTGCCGAGCTGGCGAACGGTGATGACCGGCTGCATGCGATCTCCTGGGGAACGGATCGGCCGCGGGGAGCGTCGATGGTATGCCATGTCGCCTTGCGCATGTCGCTGCGCCGCCACTCGACGGCGCGGCCGTGCTCTTGCTAAGGTCAAAACTCGTCGCCGGAACACGCATGAATTCGATCGAAGTAGCGTTGGCCATGTTGCTGGCCGTGGTCGGCAGCGGCTACCTCGTGCGCATGCTGCCGTTCTCGCTGCCGCTGCCGCTGGTGCAGATCGGGCTGGGTGCGGTGATCGCCGGCGTGTTCAAGCACGGCGTGGCGCTGGATCCGGAGATCTTCTTCCTGCTGTTCCTGCCGCCGCTGCTGTTCCTCGATGGCTGGCGCATCCCCAAGGACGGCTTGCTGCGCGACCGCGGCGCGATCCTGGCGCTGGCGCTGGGCCTGGTGGTGGCCACCGTGATCGGCGCCGGCTTCCTGATCCACTGGCTGATCCCGGCGATGCCGCGGGCGGTGGCGTTCGCGCTGGCCGCGATCGTGTCGCCGACCGATCCGGTGGCGGTGTCGTCGATCACCGCGCGGGTGCCGATCCCGAAGCGGCTGATGCACATCCTCGAAGGCGAGTCGTTGCTCAACGACGCCACCGGCCTGGTCTGCTTCCGCTTCGCCGTGGCGGCGGCGGTGACCGGCGGCTTTTCGCTGCTGTCCGCGTCGCTGACCTTCCTGTGGGTGGCGCTGGCCGGGCTCGGCATCGGCGTGGGGTTCACCGTGGCGGTGAGCTTCGCACAGCGCTGGTTGTCGCGGCACTTCGGCCAGGAGGCCGGCTCGCCGATCCTGATCAGCCTGCTGATCCCGTTTGGCGCCTACCTGCTGGCCGAATACGCGAATGCTTCGGGCATCCTCGCCGCGGTCGCCGCCGGCATCACCATGAGCTACGTCGAACTCAGCGGCCGCCTGCTGGCCACCACGCGGGTGCGGCGCACGGCGGTGTGGAACACCGTGCAGTTCGCCCTGAACGGCATCATGTTCGTGCTGCTGGGCGAGCAGTTGCCCGCCAGCCTGCAGGGCGCGATGGCGTCGGTGGCACAAAGCGGCCATCGCAACCCGTGGTGGCTGCTGGTGTACGCGCTGGCGATCAATATCGGCCTGGCGCTGCTGCGCCTGGCCTGGGTCTGGATCTCGCTGCGGATCAACGTGCTCAAGGCACACCACCGCGGCCACTCCGCGAGCCAACCGCACTGGCGCTTGCTGCTGGCCACCTCGCTGGCCGGCGTGCGCGGCGCGATCACCCTGGCCGGCGTGATGACGCTGCCGCTGCTGCTGCCCGACGGCACGCCCTTCCCCGCGCGCGAGCTGGCGATCTTCCTCGCCACCGCGGTGATCCTGCTGTCGCTGCTGGCCGCCAGCATCGGCTTGCCGCCATTGCTGAAGGGGCTGGAATTGCCGCCGGAGCCGGCGGTGCAGCGGGAAGAAAACCTGGCCCGCCGGACCGCCGCCACCGCAGCGATCGCCGCCATCGAGAAGACCCAGCACGAACTGCTGGAAAAAGCCCCGGCCAGCGAGGTCGACATCTACACCAGCGCGGGTACCCGGGTGATCGCGCTGTACCAGCACTGGCTGGACGAGGACGCCTCCAGCGGGGACGAGGCGCAACACCTGCGCAAGGCCGACGTGGCCGAACGCGAACTGCGCCTGGCTGCCTTGCAGGGCCAACGCGAGGCGATCTTCGAACTGGCGCGCCACCACCACATCTCCGACGAAGTCTCGCGCCGGCTGGTGCGCGAGATCGACCTGCAGGAAGCGCGCTACCGCTAGTGCAGTATCGTTCCATGGCTATTGCCTCATTCGCGCCATGCCCAACCCACGGAGTCAGACCATGCACACGTTCCGCCGGCTGCTGATCCTGGCAGCCCTGGTCATCGCCTGGCCTGCCGCAGCCGCCACCTTGCCGAACCAGCCGGTGCCGTCGCTCGACCTTCACCGCTACGCCGGCCAGTGGCACGAGATCGCGCGGCTGCCGATGTACTTCGAGCGCAAATGCCTGGACGCCGTCGTTGCCACCTACACGCCGAACCCCGACGGCAGCATCCACATCCACAACACCTGCCGCACCAGCAAGGGCCGGATGTCGGTCGACGGCGTGGCGCGGGTGAAGGACAACCAGCCGGGGGCACTGGAGGTGCGCTTCGCGCCCGCCTGGCTGACCTGGCTGCCGATGGCATGGGCCGACTACTGGGTGGTCGAGGTGGACGCCGACTACCAGTGGGCCGTGATCGGCAGCCCCGGGCACGAGCACCTGTGGATACTCTCGCGCCGCCCCACGATGGATCGCGCGCTGTTCCAGACCCTCAGGCAGCACTCGCGCCAGCGCGGCTACCCGGTCGACCGGCTGCTGATGACCGCACCGCTGGATTGAGCGCCGGGCGCCTCACGCCGGGGTGCGTTGCAGGTGTCTTGCGCCTGTACGTTGCTGCCGGCCAGCATGACGGGTGCGGCGGCGCCCAGCGTCGCAAGCGTGGTCATCCGGAAATTAATGCAGGGCCTACTGGTGGTTGTCGGCGGTCGCCGCCATCACGTGGTCGGCACGCCGGCTCCAGCGGCTCGCGGCACCGGTTTCGCGGGTGGCGCCCGCAGCAACTCGGCCGTATCGAGCAACTGCACGCCGGCCGCCTGGGCCAGGTGCCCGCGCAGCCAGTAGCCATGTTCGGCGCCCACGACCACCACGATGCGCTTGCCCGGATTCTCTTTCGCCGCCTGCAGGATGATGCCGAGGAACTGCTGGTTCCAGCGTTCCCAGCCGGTGCGCTCGCCGTTGCCGACCATCGCCTGCTGCAGCTCGTGCTTGGCGCGCAGCACCGAATCGGTCACCGCGTCGTTGACCCGTGTCGGCGACGTCCAGTACGCCTGCAGTCCGATGTAGGCGCCGTCGCTGTAGCGCGAGAACGCCTCGGCCTGCTCCGGTGCCCGTACGCTGAAATCCTGGCCGGCCTGGATGTACGGCGTGAGGATGCCGCTGTACGCGGGATCAGCCGGCTCCATCGCGTAGACGTGGTAATGGTGGCGGTCGATCAGCGGATAGACGACCTCCGTGTATTCCTGCTTGGTCGGCTCCGCCGGACGCCGCTGCAAATCGTCCGGCTGCAGTTCGACGCACAGCACGTCGGGCTGCAACCGCTCGATGGCGCGGCCAAGTGCCTCGAACGAATAGGCCGGCGTGGTGGCATGCAGCTGGTGCAGCGTGGCGAGCACGGCCACCTGGGTCGGCGGGATCGTCGCCGCCCGTAGCGGCAACGCCATGGCCGAGGCCAGCGCCAGAACCAGCAGGATCCGCCTGAACATCACTGTCCCTCGCCCGATGTGTGCAACGCCACCATAAGCCGCCCGGCGCGATGCCGGCCCGTGCCGGAAGCCATCCACGAAAAATAGCCCGCCATTGGGTTTCGCGCCAGGGATGCGCGCGTAGACATTTCCCGCACGGATTCCGGATAGGCTTCGAACTCGGCATAACCGCATCACCAGGCTCCACGCTCGAACAGGTACGAATGAACCAACCGCCTCCTCCGCTGGAATCGGGCGCCGGCCTCCCCTTCAGCAACGTCATGGACCTCCTGCTCGACGCGATCTGCGTGGTCGACGTCCAGGGCCGCTACGTCTTCGTCAGTGCCGCTTTCGAGCGCATCTTCGGCTATACGCCTGAAGAGGTCATCGGCCGGTCGATGCTCGAACTGGTCCACCCCGACGACCGCGAGCGCACCCTGCAGGCGGCGGACGAGATCATGGCCGGCCATTCCAAGCCGCATTTCCAGAACCGCTACGTGCGCAAGGACGGCCGGGTCATCCACATCATGTGGTCGGCGCGCTGGTCGGAGGTGGACCAGGTGCGGATCGCGGTGGCGCGCGATGTCACCGAACTCAAGCGCGCCGAGCTGATGCAGATGGCGCTGCACTCCATCTCCGAGGCGGCGCACCTGGCGGAGGACCTGCTGGCGCTGTTCCGGCACATCCACCGGGTCGTCGGCAAGCTGCTGCCGGCCGACAATTTCTTCGTGGCCCTGTACGACGCGAACAAGGACCAGCTGAGCTTCCCCTACTTCGTCGACGAGTGCGAGCAGCCGCCGCCGACTCAGAGCCTGGATTCCGGCACGCTCAGCAGCGAGGTGATCCGCAGCGGCCAGGCGCTGCTGCTGACGCCGGATACCCGGGTGGAACTGCCCGCACGGGTGGGCCCGATCAGCGGCCGGGATTCGCTGGAATGGCTTGGCGTGCCACTCAACGGGCAGTCGGGCGTGATCGGCGCGCTGGTGGTGCAGAGTTACTCCGGCGAAACACGCTACGGCGAGCAGGACAAGGCGCTGCTGCAGTTCGTCTCCACCCAGATCGCCGCGGCGATCGAGCGCAAGCAGACCCATACCCGCCTGCAGCACCTCGCCCGGCACGACCAGCTCACCGACCTGCCCAACCGCGAGCTGTTCCACGACCGCCTGCACAGCGCACTGGCCATGGCCCGGCGCGAGCAGCGGCGGCTGGCCGTGCTGTACCTCGACCTGGACAAGTTCAAGCCAGTCAACGACCGTCATGGCCACGACATCGGCGACCTGCTGCTGCGCGAGGTGGCCGCGCGCATCAACCACTGCGTGCGCGAATCCGACACGGTCGGGCGCATCGGCGGCGACGAATTCGTGGTGCTGCTCAACGACATCGGCCTGCCCGAACACGCCGTCGTGGTCGCCACGAAGATCCGTGCCGCCCTCGGGCGGCCGTTCGAACTGGCCGGCTGCCGGTTGCAGGTATCGGCGAGCATCGGCATCGCCCTCTATCCCGATCACGGCGAGGACGACAAACAGCTGCTGCGACACGCCGACGACGCGATGTACAACGCCAAACGGCAGGGCGGCAACCGTGCGCTGATGAACGGTGCGCCGTAGCAGTCCGCGAGGTACCCGGTCAACGCAGCGCAGTCACCATTGGCGCCTGAATCCGCTCTGCTGATAGGCTCACGACTGCACCGCAGCCGCTGCGGCACCGGCGCAGTCGCATTGCCCACCGGCCCCGCTTCCCCCGCCACCGGACTGAAGGTCGACACGCCATGACACGCCATGTCCACGGCTGAGTCCTCCGGCGGCATCGCCTTCGCGCTGGCGCAGGCCAGCAAGCGCTACGGCAAACTGCACGCGCTCGAGTGCACCAGCCTGGCGTTCGCCGCCGGCACCACCACGGCACTGATCGGCAGCAGCGGCTCGGGCAAGTCCACCGTATTGCGGCTGCTGCTCGGGCTGGAATGGCCGGACCACGGCCATGTTGAAGTCGACGGTCGGCCCCTGCAGCGCGCCGACGTGCTGTCGCTGCGCCGGCGGGTCGGCTACGTGATCCAGGATGGCGGCCTGTTTCCCCACCTCACCGCACTGGGCAACCTGGCCCTGCTGCCGCGCCACCTGGGCTGGAACCGCGAGCGCATCCGGCAGCGCGCGGAACAACTCGCCGCACTGACCCATCTGCCGGCTGGCGTGCTGGAGCGCTACCCGGCCGAACTGTCCGGCGGCCAGCGCCAGCGCGTGGCGCTGATGCGCGCGCTGATGGCCGATCCCGACGCGCTGCTGCTGGACGAACCGCTGGGCGCGCTCGACCCGGTGGTGCGGCACGAACTGCAGGACGAGCTGAAACAGATCTTCGACCAGCTCGGCAAGACGGTGATCGTGGTCACCCACGACCTGGCCGAGGCGGCCTGGTTCGCCGAACGGCTGGTGCTGCTGCGCCGGGGCGCCGTGCTGCAGGACGGGACGTTCCGCGACCTGCGCGACCGCCCCGCCGATGCGTTCGTCAGCCGCTTCGTCGCGGCGCAGCGACGCTTGCCGGAGGCACCGTGATGCGCGGCACGCTGCCTCTGCTGATCTTGCTGCTGGGCGCCTGCCTGCTGCCCGCGCCGGCACAGGCCACGCCGGTGCGCATCGGTTCCAAGCAGTTCACCGAATCGGTGATCCTGGGTGAAGTGGCGCTGGCCAGCGCGCGCGAGGCCGGCGTCGATGCGGTGCACCGGCGCGAGCTGGGCGGCACCAGCATCCTGTGGCGCGCCCTGCTCGAAGGCGGGATCGACGCCTATCCCGAATACACCGGCACGCTCACCCAGGAACTGCTGAAAGGCGTGCCGGCGAACGCGGACATCGCCACTCTGCGCGCACGACTGAAACCCCTGGGCATCGGCATCACCGACTCGCTCGGCTTCAGCGATACCTATGCGATCGGCATGCGTGCCGACGTCGCCGCGCGGCTGGGCATCGCCGACATTTCCGACCTACTGCAGCACCCCGCCCTGCGCTTCGGCTTCTCCAACGAGTTCATGGACCGGGGCGACGGCTGGCCCGGCCTGCGCCAACGCTACGGCTTGCCGCAGACCAAGGTGAGCGGCCTCGACCACGCGCTGTCATACCGCGCGGTGGCCAGCGGCGCCGTCGACGCGATCGACCTGTACAGCACCGACGCGGAGATTCCCTACTACCACCTGCGCACGCTGCGCGACGACCGCCACTACTTCCCGCGCTACGACGCGGTCTACCTGTACCGCCTGGCGCTGGAGCAAAGCTCGCCCGCCTTCGTCGGCGTGCTGCGCAAGCTCACCGGCAGCATCGACGAGGATGCGATGCGCGCGATGAACGCGCGGGTGAAACTGCGCGGCATCGGCGAAAACGTGGTGGCCGCGGATTTTCTCGGCATCCATGCGGGCGGCCACGATGGCGGGCCGTGGTCGCAGCTGCTCCAGCGCAGCGCCGAACACGTGAAGCTGGTGGCGATCTCGCTGGGACTGGCCATCCTGCTGGCGATCCCGCTGGGCATCCTGGCGGCCCGGCAACGGCGGCTGGGCCAGTGGGTGATCGGCCTGACCGGCGTGCTGCAGACGGTACCGTCGCTGGCGATGTTCGTGTTCATGATCCCGCTGCTCGGCATCGGCACCTGGCCGGCGATCGCCGCGCTGTTCCTGTACAGCCTGCTGCCGATCGTGCGCAACACGCACGCCGGCCTGGTCGGCATCGCGCCGGAATTGCGCGAGTCTGCCGCCGCGCTGGGCCTGCCGCCCGGCGTGCGGCTGCGCCGGGTGGAACTGCCGCTGGCGATGCGCTCTATCCTGGCCGGCATCAAGACCGCCGCGGTGATCAACGTGGGCACAGCCACGCTGGCGGCGCTGATCGGCGCCGGTGGTTATGGCCAGCCGATCCTCACCGGCATCCGGCTGGACGACGTGGGCCTGATCCTGCAGGGCGCGATCCCGGCCGCCGTGCTGGCGCTGCTGGTGCAGAGCCTGTTCGAGCTGGTCGAGCGCCGGCTGACGCCGCGCGGACTGCGGATCGAGGCGCGCCAGTAGGCTCAGCTCAAGCCTTCTTCAGGAAGCACGCCTTCAGCACCAGTCCCTTGATCTTGTCCGAGTTGCCTTCGATGTGTTCGTCGTCGCCGTCGACCAGGCGGATGTTGCGGATCAGCGTGCCCTGCTTCAGCGGGATCGACGAACCCTTCACCTTCAGGTCCTTGATCACCGTCACCGTGTCGCCGCTGTTGAGCACGTTGCCGTTGACGTCGCGCACCACCAGCGTGGCATCGGCCGCAGGCGCACCGGCCGCGATCGGCCACTCGTGGCCGCAGTCGGCGCAGACGTAGTTGTCGCCGTCCGGATAGGTGTTCTCCATCGCGCACAGCGGGCAGGCGGGGATGTCGGACATCGGTCGATCCTGGTCATTCCATCAAGGGGTTGGCGATTATACGGGCGCACGTCGCATGCCTTCACGCGCTCGACATCGGCATGACGCTAGCTTTGCGTGCACCGCCGCGGAGACTTGCCATGCATCCCCACCCGGTTCTCGCCACGGTTGCCGCCAGCGACTTCGCCGCTTCCAGCGACTGGTACGCCCGCCTGTTCGGACGGATGCCGGACAACGGTTCGAACGACTCCTGCGCCGAGTGGCAGATCGCCCGCTGCACGCGGATCCAGGTGTTGCCCAGGAGCGAGTTGGACGAGACGAGCCCGCATGCCGGCTCGGTATCGCTCGGCATCATCGTGGACGATCTCGACGAGATCCTGCTCGGCCTGCAGGGACGGCAGATCGACGTACCGTCGCCGCAACTGGCGACCCACTACGTGCGCTTCGCCCCGGTATGCGATCCGGACGGCAACCTGGTGACTTTCGTGGAGTCGGCCGCCGCCTGAGGGCCTGTTCGAAGTCTCCGGCCCGGCTATCCTGATCGCATCCCGCCCTCAGGTATCCACCGATGTACCGTCCGCTGCTGCTGTTGCTGGCACTTGCCATGCTCGTCTCCGTTTCCGTCGCCGCCGCGCCGGAAGAAGCCGCCATGGCCGGGCTTGCCCATGTCGCGTTCCCGGCGCCGCACCGCGTGGCCTCCGGGCGTTTGCAGGCCGGTGACATCGCCACGCTGAAACGCGCCGGCATCCGCCAGGTGATCGATCTCAGCCTGGACAGCGAGACGCCCGGCTTCGACGAAGCCGCCGCCGTGCGGGCAGCCGGCATCGGCTACCACAACCTGCCGATCCGCGGCGCCGGCGACCTGACCCGCGCCCGGGTCGTGCAGTTCGACCGCCTGCTGCGCGACGCCGGCGACCAGCCGACCCTGGTGCATTGCGCCAGCGGCAACCGGGTGGGTGCGATGATCGCCCTGCGTGCCGCGCTGATCGACGGCCTGCCGGCCGAGGCTGCGCTGGCGGAAGGTCGGCGCTGGGGACTGAAGGGCCTGGAACCGGCCGTGCGCGAGCGGCTGCAGGCGTGGTCGGGCGGTGGAACAGACACCGCAGCACCGCCCGCGCACTGAGGTTCCTCGCCAGGCAGCGCAACAACACCGCCACCGGCCGGGCGAAAGCCGATGCGCGGGTGGGGTACCATGCGCGCCTCCCCCAGCTTCCCACGGCACGGTCCTGGACCCGATCCCTGCATCGCCGCCCACCTCCACGCCGCTGCCGCTGCGCGCGGTGCTGCTGATGCTGGGCAGCGCCGGTTTCTTCGCGCTGATGGCGGTGTCGATCCGGCTCGCTTCCGCCCAGTTGCACCCGTTCCAGATCACCTTTTTCCGCAGCACCTTCGGCGCACTGTTCGCGCTGCCGCTGCTGTATGTGCACGGCTGGCAGCTGCTGCACACGCCACGCTTCGGCTTCTACGTGATGCGCTGCGTACTCGGCATGGGCGGCATGCTGGCCGGCTTCTGGGCGATCGTGAACCTGCCGCTGGCCGAGGCGGTGGCGCTGTCGTATTCCTCGCCGCTGTTCGTCACCATCGGCGCAGTGCTGTTCCTCGGCGAGGTGGTGCGCCTGCGCCGCTGGAGCGCGGTGGTGGCCGGCTTCATCGGCGTGCTGGTGATCGTGCGGCCCGGCAGTGACGCGTTCACCGCCGGCAGCCTGGTCGCGCTGCTGGCGGCGGGATTGACCGGTGCGGTGACGATCAGCATCAAGTCGCTGACCGGCAGCGAGCCGGCCGACCGCATCGTGCTGCTGACCACCCTGCTGTGGGTGCCGCTGTCGCTGCCCGCCGCGCTGCCCGTATGGCAATGGCCGCACGCCGGCATCTGGCCGTGGCTGGTGCTGTCCGGCGCGCTCGGCACCAGTGGGCATTACTGCTGGACGCGCGCGCTGCGGCTGGCCGACGCCTCGTTGCTGGCGCCGTTCAGTTACCTGCAGCTGCTGATCGTGGCGGTGTTGGCCTGGTGGATCTTCGGCGAAGAGGTGGACCACTACACCGCGGCGGGCGCCGCCATCATCATCGGCGCCAGCCTGTACATCGCCCACCGCGAACACAACCTGGCGCGCCAGCGGCGTCGCGAGGCGTGCACCGCGAACGCCGAGCCGTCGATCTGACGCGAGCCGCGTCCGGTGCCGATCACTCCCCGTCGAACCAGTCCGGCAGTTCCGCAAGGTCCGGCAGGCTGGCCATCTCCGCCAGCAGGTCGAGCGGCTCGGGCGCGGCTACCGCCGCCAGCGGCCAGCGACCAACCACTTCGTACTTCGACTGGCCGAAGAAGCTGCGGATCAGCACGAACTCGGACACGCGCCAGTGGATTGCCGCGACCGATTCCTCGATCGCATCGACCGCATGGCCATGCAGCAGGCTCACGTGCGGCAGGAAGCTGGACACGCCACTGACCTGCAGGCCCACACGAAGCTGCGCCGCGGCAATCGCCTTGCGCAGGCTCAGCGCCGCCTCGGTAGTGGCGCTGTCCGCGCACAACACGAACGGAAACTGCCCGTCCCTGGCGCTGAAGCGCATCGCCGCATCCAGCGTGGCCACGAACCCCGGCGCACGCACTTCGCCGGCCGCGGCCAGCAGCGCCTCCTCCAGCGGCTGCCGCAATCGCCACTCGGGCTTGCCCATCGGGCACAGCGTCAGGTGCAGGCTGTCGATGCCGACCGGCGATCCGCTGACCCGGTGCGATTTGCGGAAACGCTCGCCCACGCCGGCGATCGCATTGCGTGCCTGCTCATCCGGCAGCAACGCGAAGAAATAGTTGATGCCAGCGGCGAGTTCGGATGGGTTCGATGCGGTAGAAATGGCCTGTGCCTCCAAGCAATCACGCCAGTAATCCGTTGCCAACCGCCCCGCGAGACCCGGGTCGGCCCGGTCGATAGAGCCCGAGCTTGCCGCTTGTCGACGGAGCGCACAAGCACCCGCCCCCACGCGCCCGCGCTTCCGTGCGGCGGTTGTCGTTTGCGCGCACCCGTTCAGCGCAGCTGGCTGTCCTTGCTGCCGCGGCGATTGTACAGACCGGCACTGCGCTGCCCCGCATCCTGCGCTTCCTGGCAGGCCACGCACAGGCGCACGCCAGGCACGGCCTTGCGCCGTGCCGCGGGAATCGGCGCATCGCATTCCTCGCAGTGCTTCAGGCCCGGCCCCTGGCGCAGCTGCTGGCGCGCCCGCTGCACCGCGTCGCTGACCGTGGCGTCGATCTGGTCCTGTACCGCGCCGTCGCCTGCCCAACCGGTTGCCATGGCCCTACCTCCGCAAATCGGGATCGTGGGCGGCGCTCAGTGCGCCTTCGCCCGCAAGCCCTGGATATAGTTCAGTTCGCCCAAGGACTTGGGTTCGCCGGGAACGAGTTTCAAGCAGCCCTGGTAGGCCCCGGCCGCCTCGTCGAGCCGATGCAGTTCGACCAGTGCGTAACCCTGACCACGCAGTGCCACGCACTTCAACCGGGTGGCTTGCGCGGGCGTGGCGCCGCTGATGTCCGCATCGCCCTCGGCCTCCTGGTACAGAGCCAGCATCCTCTTCCAGTCTCCGTCGCGCTGATAGGTGAACGCGAGTTCGCTCTTGTACTGGCTGTCCATCGGCGACAAGGCCAGGGCCTTTTCCAGTTCGGCCCGTGCATCCGCATAACGGGCCATCTCGCTGTAGGCGTAGCCGCGAGCCCAGTACGCCATCGCCCAGGCCGGGCCGATTACCTGCACCGGCACGTCCGCCTTGCCATTGACTGCCTTGCTGCCCAGCCCGGCGTAGGTCAGTCCATCGACCATGCCGCGGGCGCAGAACACCTTGCCGGGCTTGCCCGCATACATCGTTTCGTACTTGTCGACGACCTCGGTCAACGGCCCCTCGACCGCCAGCTGGATCCTGCCGCTTTCGATCATCTTCAGCGCGTCGTGCACCTTCTGCAGGTCGGCGTCGGCCGCTGACTCGCCCGTTTCGTCGAGGGTCAGCGTGATGGTGTTGGCCGGCCTGGTCGGCGCGTGCGACGCGCAGCCCGCCAGCAGGAGCGGCGCCGTCAGCGCCGCGAAGATGCCGAAACGATGCATGGACTTCCCCTGTTGAAATGCCTGGCGAGCATACCGCGGCCACCGGGCGATCCGGCCTGCGGCGATTGGCGGCATCGCCTTCGGCGCCCCAGGTGCCAGAATGCGCTTTCCACCCCGCCAGGAGAATGCGTCGTGAACACGCCATCGCCCGCCACCCATGAGCAGCCCGCACTGCGCAGCGACGACAGCGCCGCCAAGCAGCTGTTCCTGGGCAACATCCTGGAGGAGAACCTGTTCCCCTACCCCGAGATCAACGCGCGCGACAGGGAAATGCTGGGCGCCATGACCGACGCGATCGACCAGTTCCTCGCCGACAAGGGCGCCGCACTGAAGCAGTACGACCGCGACGCCGAGCAGCCAGCCGGGTTCATCCAGGCGCTGCGCGAGATGGGCCTGTTCGGCCTGATCATCCCCGAGCAGTTCGGCGGCATGGAACTGTCCAACGGCGCCTACGCACGCGTGCTGGGTCAGACCAGCAGCCACGACAGCTCGGTCTCGCTGACCATCGGCGCGCACAGCTCGATCGGCATGAAAGGTCTGCTGCTGTTCGGCAGCGACGAGCAGAAACAACGCTACCTGCCGAAGCTGGCCAGCGGCGAGATGATCGCTGCGTTCTGCCTCACCGAATCCGGCGCCGGCTCCGACGCCGCCTCGATCCGCACCAAGGCAACGCGCAACGACGACGGCAGCTGGACGCTTTCGGGCGAGAAGATCTGGATCACCAACGGCGGCATCGCCGACTTCTACACCGTGTTCGCGCGCACCGACACGCCGGAGGGCAAGATCACCGCGTTCCTGGTCGAGGCGAAGTGGCCCGGCGTGAGCCACGGCCCGCACGAAGACAAGATGGGCATCCGCGCATCAAGCACCACCACGGTCGCATTCGCCGACGTGCGGGTGCCGCCGGAAAACGTGCTGGGCCCGGTCGGCAAGGGCTTCAAGGTGGCGATGAGCATCTTGAACAGCGGCCGCACCGGTCTGGGCGGCGGCGCAGTCGGCGGCATGCGCACGCTGATCCGCCTGGCCAGCGCGCAGGCGAAGGAGCGCAAGCAGTTCGGCCAGTCGATCGCCGAGTTCGGCCTGGTGCGCGAGAAGATCGCGCAGATGACGGTGGACTGCTTCGCCGCCGAGAGCGCGGTGTGGATGGTGGCGCACCTGATCGACGGCGGCGGCAGCGATTACTCGGTCGAGGCGGCGATGAGCAAGGTGTTCGCCAGCGAGGCGGTGCAGCGCGCGTCCTACGAGGCGCTGCAGATCGCCGCCGGCAACGGCTTCATGCGCGAGTTTCCGTACGAGCAGATCACCCGCGACACGCGCATCCTGTCGATCTTCGAGGGCACCAACGAGATCCTGCGGCTGTACATCGCGCTGTCCGGCCTGAAGGGCGTGGGCGCGGGCCTCTCCGAGCTGAAGGCCGCCGTGGGCGACATTTTCAACGAGCCGATCAAGGGCTTCGGCGTGCTCGGCAGCTACACCGGCCGGCGCATGCGCGAGGCTACCGGCTACGGCATCGACCGCATCGCACACGAGCTGTCGCCGCGGCTGCGCAAGGTCGCCGCCACCTACGAGAAATACACGGTGGAACTGTCCAGATCCTCCGACGCGCTGCTGCGCCGCTACGGCAAGAAGGCGGCCGACATGCAGCACGCGCAGAAGCGCCTGGCCGACATCGCGATCGACCTGTTCGTGGGCCTGTGCGTGCTGTCGCGCGCCGACAGCCTGCTGAAGCAGGCGCATCCCGCTGCGGACGAAGCCGTAAGCATCGCCGAAGTATTCGCCCGGCAGGCGCGCCGGCGCATGGCGCGTAACGTGCGCGGTCTGGAACGCAACGAGGACGAGGCGATCGAACAGCTGGCCGGCGCGGTGCTCGCGCACGACGGCTACATGTGGGACGTGATCTGAAACCCGACGCAGGAGTACCCGCCATGAGCATCCCCACCGTCCGCGCCAGCACCGGCGGCGCGCCGTACGCAGTCGAGTTCACCGACGACCAGGGCAACACCTGGCACGCCGACGAACCAGTCGAGGAAGGCGGTGCCAACACCGGCCCGGCGCCGCACCGGCTGCTGCTGTCCGCGCTGGGCGCCTGCACCGCGATCACGCTGCAGATGTACGCAGCGCGCAAGGGCTGGCCGCTGCAACATGTCGACGTCGAGCTCGCCTTCAACCCCGACGGCACGCCCGAGTCGGGCAACGACATCACCCGCGTGATCACCTTGCGCGGCGAGCTGGACGACGCGCAGCGCGAGCGCCTGCTGCAGATCGCCAACAAGTGCCCAATCCACAAGGTGCTGACCGGCGAGGTGCGCATCGCCTCGCGACTCGGCGACTCCCCGTGACGCCCTGATACCGCGGTTCGGGCCGCCATTCGACAGGTTGTCGTGCCGGCGTCATGCGCGCCGCAACACGGCCGTCTGGAAGGCTATTCCGTGACAGGCCTCGCTGCCGCCATCACGACCTCCCCGCCATCTTTCCTTGACACTGCTGCCGAGACGGCGTAGACGGGCTTGGACGTGGCGCTTTCCGGGGAGAGCACGACCATGATCTTCCAGAACATGATCTGGGCCATCACGCTGACGGGGATGGGGCTGGTGGCACTGGGCTTCGTCTATGCCATCGTCCAGGCCGGCAGGCCGGCCGGGACCGCCGAGGCCGCACGCGCCCACCGAAGTTCCATCACCTTGCGCCGCGGACTGTTCCTGGCGCTGCTGCTGCTTGGCATCGGGATCGCCTGGGCCAGCCTGCGACCCTTTCCCATTCCGCTGCAACACGAACCGCTGCAGGCCGCGCAGGTCGTCAACGTTGTCGGCCATCAATGGACCTGGGATGTCAGCGAGACCCGGCTCACGGTCGACGAGCCCGTCGAGTTCCGTGTTACCAGCGACGACGTGAACCACGGCTTCGCGATCTACGCGCCGGATGGCCGTATCGTCATCCAGACCCAGGCGATGCCCGGCTTCACCAACAAGATCCTGTACACCTTCCGCACGCCGGGCACCTACCGGATCATGTGCCTCGAATACTGCGGCGTCGCCCACAACGGGATGACCGCCGAACTCGACGTCGCCGCCCGGGGGCACAAGTCATGAGCTCGCTCGAACTCTACCCGCAGGACGAAAGACTGCCGCGCGGCGAACACGTGGCGTTCAACCTGTACATGATCACCGCGTTGCTGCTGTTCGTGCTGATGATGCTGCTGGGCCTGACCATGCGCATGACCCAGGCTGACTGGACGCCGGTCCAGGCCGCGATGTTCTACAAGGTCATGACCATGCACGGCGCCGGCATGGTTGGCACCATGAGCCTGGCCAGCACCGCGGTGATGTGGTTCTTCCTGCGCAAGTACGTGTCGTTGCACCTGTGGGCGTTCGTGAGCAACTACGTGCTGTTCATGCTGGGCGCGCTGTGCATCATCGGGGCGGTATTCATCGGCAACTTCGCCAGTGCGTGGACTTTCCTGTACCCGCTGCCGGTGCACTCGATGGGCCAGTGGAGCAACGGCGCCGCCGCCGTGTTCATGGTCGGCTACCTGCTGATCGGCGTGGGCATGCTGCTGTTCTACCTGGATGCCGCCGCGGCGATCATCCGCCGCTTCGGCAACCTGGGTCGCGGACTGGGGCTGCAATGGCTGTTCGGCGGCGAGATCGATCCGAACCATCCCAAGGCCGTGGTCGCCAGCACCATGGTGATCATCGCCAACTCGCTCGGCATCCTGGCCGGCGCGGTGGTACTGGTGATGTGCCTGATCAATGCCTACGACCCGGAGGTGGCGCTGAACGCGCTGGTGGTGAAGAACCTGATCTACTGGTTCGGCCACATGATCATCAACGCCACCATCTACATGGGCGTGATCGCCGTCTACGAATTGCTGCCGCGCTACACCGGCAAACCCTACGGGGTCTCGCGGCCGTTCCTGTGGTCGTGGGCGGCGAGCACCGTATTCGTGATCATCGTGTTCCCGCACCATCTGCTGATGGATTACGCCGAGCCGCGCTGGATGCTGGTGATGGGCCAGATCATCTCCTACGCGGCCGGCTTCCCGGTGTTCCTGGTCACCGCCTACGGTGTACTGACCAACATCCACCGCTCCGGGTTGCGCTGGAAGATGCCCTCGATGCTGGCCGTGCTGGCGCTGTTCGGCTGGGCCGCCGGCATCGTGCCGGCGATCATCGACGGCACCATCAGCGTCAACCGGGTGATGCACAACACACAATGGGTGCCGGGACACTTCCACTTCTACCTGCTGCTCGGCGTGCTGCCGATGATCCTCACCCTGCTCTACCACGTGGTCGGCAGTCGCCAGCAGGCGCCGGTCAACAGCGGAACCGACCGCGCCGGCCTGCTCCTGTATGTCGTGGGCGGCATCAGCTTCTGCATGGTGTTCCTGTACGCCGGCCACATGAGCGTGGCGCGGCGCTTCGCGGCGCACCTGCCGGAATGGCTGCCGTACGACCGGGCCGGTTCCATCGCCGCGATGGTGCTGATCCTGGGCATGCTGCTGTTCGCCACGCGCATCATCGTCGGCCTGCTCAAGGCGCCGGTCGATGCCGATCCTGCGCACCCTGCTGGCTAGCGCCCTGCTGCTGGTGCTCGGTGGCGCCGTGC
Source organism: Rhodanobacter thiooxydans (assembly GCF_030291135.1). Lineage (NCBI taxonomy): Bacteria > Pseudomonadati > Pseudomonadota > Gammaproteobacteria > Lysobacterales > Rhodanobacteraceae > Rhodanobacter > Rhodanobacter thiooxydans. The sequence goes on from NZ_CP127409.1 coordinate 2,188,967, forward strand.
TGACGGTCGCCACCGACGGTTTCCACGCGTTCACCAGCGAAACCGCGCGCCGCCTTGCGGTGCGGCGACACCCGCCACCGGTGCCGGCCGTGACGCTGGAAACCCAGTCCGGCGCACACGTCAACCTGGCCGAGCTGCGTGGGCGCTGGGTGCTGGTCGACTTCGTCTACACCCGCTGCCTCAGCTGGTGCCTGGCGCTGGGCGGCGAATTTGCGCAATTGCAGGATCAGCTCGCCGCGCCGCTGGCCGACGGCAGGCTGGTGCTGCTCAGCATCAGTTTCGACCCGACGCACGACACGCCGGCCGAACTTGCCGCCTACCAGAAACGCTTTCGTGACCGCGGCCCCGGCTGGATCGCCGCCCGACCAGTCAGCGATGACGGGCTGCGGCAGCTGCTGCGCACGTTCGGCGTCACCGTGGTGCCGGACGGGATGGGCGGCTACGTGCACAACGCCGCGATCCAGGTCGTCGATCCGCAAGGACGGCTGGTGCAGATCCTCGATGCGGGCAATCCGCAAGCGGTCGCGCAGACCGTGCGCAGCAAGCTCGAACGATGATCACCGGCCTGCAGCGCCCGGCCCCGGCCTTCGCCGCGCTGTTGTTCGCGGCCTTGCTGCTGCCGCCGTCGCGGCAACTGCTGGAAAGCCGCATGGTTCTGCAGATGCTGGTGCAGATCCCGCTGTTGATCGGCGTCGGCTACCTGCTGCCGGCCGCGCTGCCGCCGCGGCTCGACGCCAGCATCGCGCGCTGGAATTACCACGGCATCACCAGCCTGGTGCTGGCCAGTCTGGCCGGCATGTTCTGGATGCTGCCACGCTCGCTGGATGCTGCCGTCAGCGAGGCCTGGATGGCGTTCGCCAAATTCACCAGCGTGCCGCTGCTGATCGGCCTGCCGTTGGGGCTGGGCTGGCCGCGCATGGGTTTTGTGGTGCGCGGCGTATTCCTGCTCGAACTGATCGCCACGTTTTTCCGGCTGGGCTGGCTGTACCTGGTCTCGCCGGTACGCCTGTGCAACAACTACCTGCTCGACGACCAGCAACGCGCGGGCGAAGCCATGCTGGCGATCGGCAGCCTCCTGCTGGCCGGCGTGGCCATCAAGTTGCTGTGGGGACGTTTCGACCGATAGTAAGCAGACGCCCGCACGGTTCCCTCAGGCCCATCGCGGCGGGCGCAAACGGCGCAGCGGTGCCGGCACGCCGCCGTGTTCGGCGGTCAGCCCCGACATCACCAGCCGCCGGAACGGCGCCAGCCGCGCGCCCGCACCCAGCGCCAGCTTGCGCAGCGCGCGCGCCGGGCGGCGGTCGTCGGTGTACAGGCCGGCCAGCAGGTTGGTAGCCAGGTACAGCGGCCGCGTGGCCAGCCGCAACCGGCGTTCGTAACGCGCCAGCAGCGCGGGCGCGGCGATGGACTGCCCGGCGGCCTGCGCGGCGCGCAGCTCGCGCGCCAGGATGTCCTGCCCGAGCAGGCCGAAGTTGAAACCGTGCGCGGTGACCGGATGCATGCCCACCGCCGCGTCGCCGATCAACGCGAAGCGCTCGGCGACGAAACGCTTCGCATACACGCCCACCAGCGGATAGGCGCAACGCGGGCCGGCCACGCTCATCGCGCCCAGCCGGTGCCCGAAGCGTGCGGCCATGGCGGCTTCCAGCGCCGCATCGTCCAGCGCCAGCAGCTCGCGCATCACCGGCGGGGTCAGGGTCAGCACCACCGAAGACGTGTGCGCATCGTGCAACGGCAGCAGGGCCAGGGTCTGGCCGTGGCCGAACCATTCCCACGCCACCTGTTCGTGCGGCACCTCATGGCGCATGCGCAGCACCAGCATGGTCTTGCCGAAGTCGCGCATCTGCGCACCGATGCCCATCGCGCGGCGGGTGTCGGAGTAGCGGCTGTCGGCCGCGACCAGCAGTTGCGCATGCAGCGTGTCGCCACCGTCCAGTTCGACCCGGACGCCGTCGGCATCGGTACGCACCGCGCCGACCCGCGCGCCGGTGATGCGCTCGACCTCGGGCAACGCCATCACCTCCTCGTACGCGGCACGGCGAATCGCGTGGTTGCTCACCAGCCAGCCCAGCTGCGACTTGCCCGCCTCGTCGTGGCGGAACATCAGGCCATCGCGGTCGTCGCCGTCGAGCACCAGCGCGTCGCGCAGGGTGCCAACCTCCTCCTCGCGCAGGCGCGCCCACAGGCCCAGCTCGTGCAGCAGCCGCTGCGAGTGGTGGGTGATCGCGATCTCGCGACCATCGTCGGCGGGTACGATCAGCGCAGCCTCCTGCTGCCGTTCGATCAGCGCGATGCGCAGGCCGCTGCCGGCCAGCGAACGGGCGAAACACAAGCCGGCCGGGCCGGCACCGATGACCACGATATCGAAGGACATGGGTGGGACACTCCAGAAAATGATCACCGGCAAGCTGCGGGGCGCGGCGCCGGCCCGCGTTGACGCCGGTCAGGAAAACCGCCGGCTGGCCGCCGCGTCAGCCACCGCAACCGCCACAGCAGATCGACGGCAGCTGCACCACCTGCTTCGGCGCCACCGGCCAGCCAACCTGCCGCAGCACCTCGATCAGGTCCGCCGACGTCATCACGGCGGATACCCGCAGCACCAGGCCGCTCATGTCGAGATCGGCCACCGCGGTCGGATCGATGTCGAACAGGGCATCCTGCACGACGGCAGGACTGGGGGACGCATCAGTCAGGGCGATATGGAATTCCATCGGATTGCCTCGTTTCATGGACACTGTCACGGTGTCGTTGACACCGATATTCGGCAGCGTCGCCGGCCGCCGCCTTGACCCCGGTCAAGCGCGGGCCCGGCCATGTCGATCCGGCCGGCGGCCATTCGTCGCATGGACAACCCACACCACAAGGCGATCCGCCATGTCCCTCGCGTTCTACGCCCATCCGTTCTCCTCCTACTGCCAGAAGGTGCTGATCGCGCTGTACGAGAACGGTACAGCGTTCGAATGGCGCGTACTCACGCCGGACGATGCCGTCACCGACGCCGAATTCACCGCGCTGTGGCCGATCCGCCGCTTTCCCCTGCTGCGCGACGGCGAACGCACGGTGGTCGAATCGAGCATCATCATCGAGTACCTCGACCGGCATTACCCCGGCAGCGCACCGCTGATTCCCGTCGACGCCGACACCGCGCTCGAGGCGCGTGCGATGGACCGCTTCTTCGACAACTACGTGCACACGCCGCAGCAGAAGATCGTGTGGGACAGCCTGCGCCCCGCCGCCGACCGCGATCCCTACGGCGTGAAGGAAGCGCGCGCCATGCTCGACATCGCCTACACCTGGCTGGACCGGAAACTCGCCGACCGCCACTGGGCCACCGGCGGCGACTTCAGCCTCGCCGACTGCGCCGCCGCGCCGGCGCTGTTCTACGCCGACTGGACCCACCCGATCCCGCCGGGATGCGCCAACGTGCTGGCCTACCGGCAACGCCTGCTGGCGCGCCCCTCGTTCGCCCGCGCGGTGGACGAGGCACGCCCGTACCGTTCGTACTTCCCGCTCGGCGCACCCGACCGCGACTGAGCGAACCCGCAGGAGACCACCATGAAGAACCATCCACCCATCGTCAGCCGCGAACAATGGCAGGCCGCGCGCCACGCCCAGCTCGCGGAAGAAAAGGCACTGACCCGCGCGCAGGACGCCGTGAACGCCAAGCGCCGGCGCCTGCCGATGACCCGCGTCGACGACGGCTACACGTTCGCCTCGCCCGCCGGCACGCACAGCTTTGCCGAGCTGTTCGAAGGCCGCCCACAGCTGATCGTCTACCACAACATGCTGGCGCCGGATTCGGACCATGTCTGCCCCGGCTGCTCGTTCTACTGCGACCAGATCGGCAACCTGGCGCACCTCAACGCGCGCGGCGCCACCTTCGCGGTGGTCTCGCGCGCCCGGGTAGCCGAGATCGAGCCGGTCAAGGCGCGGCTGGGCTGGCGCTTCCCCTGGTACTCCTGCTTCGGCAGCCGCTTCCACGATGACTTCGTCGCCGCCGAAGGCGCCCCGTTCGGCCTGTCGGTGTTCCTGCGCACGGAGGAAGGCATCTTCCAGACCTGGTTCACCACCGGCCGCGGCATCGAGCTGCCCATCAGCACCTTCGGCCTGCTCGACGCCACCCCGTGGGGCCGCCAGGAAGCCTGGGAGGACTCGCCTGAAGGCTGGCCGCAGCAGCCCACCTGGAGCCAGGTGAAGATCCACGACCAATACCCCGGATAACCCTGCCAGGGCACGCCGCCCCGCGGGCAGGCACGGCTGGCCCGCCCGTCATGCATCGTTGCCGGTCGCGGGCTTCACGTATCAGTAACGTCGCCGCGACAATGCTTGAAGGCGCGGCGCCCGAGGGCCAGCGCGCCGGCGGTACGACCCGGGCCCCAATCTGGAGGCAATCATGAAACGGCTGCTCCTCGCGGGCTTCGCGCTCGCGTTGCTGGCCCCTGCGCTTGTGTGGGCGCAGGACTCGTTCACCGGTACCTGGAAACTGGACCCGGCCTCGGTACACCGTACCGGCAAACCGCTGGTGATGTCGCTCAAGGACGGCATGTACCAATGCAACTGCACGCCAGCGATCAGCGTCAAGGCCGACGGCGAGGATCACCCGGTCAGCGGGCACGAGAACTTCAACACGGTGGCCATCAAGGTCGTCGACGAGCACACCATCCAGGAAACCGACAAGCAGAATGGCAAGGTCGTGTCCGGCGGCAATTTCACCGTGGCGGCGGACGGCAAGACCGCCACCAGCGAGTTCACCCAGTACCACGACGGCGCCGCAACCGGCGGCGCCAAGGCGACGTTCAAGCGGACCAGCAACGGCGCCGCGGGGTCGCACGCGGTCGCCGGCTCATGGCAATTCAGCCAGGGCATCAGCGCCAGCGGTGGCATCTCCAGCGACACCTACAAGGTCGCCGGCAATGACATCAGCTACAGCGACGAATCCGGCAACGCCTACACCGCCATGATCGACGGCAAGGCCGTGCCGCTGATGAACCACGGCAAGCAGGACGGCACCGTGTCGGTGAAACGACTGGACAAGCAGACCCTTCGCGAGACCTACCAGAAGGATGGAAAGACCACGCTCACCAGCACCATGAGCGTGTCCGCCGACGGCAGGACCATGAAGACATCCAACCACAACCCCAAGTCCGGCCGCACGACGTCGTTCGATTCGAACAAGCAATGAATCGTGCGGGGCCGCGCAGCGACCTTCATCGCAGCGCGGGCGACACGGAAAGGCCACGCCCGCGTGGCCTTTCCTTCCCATGGCACGGATCCGGCGACGTAGCGCAGCGGCCCGCTGCCACCGCGTCGATGCCGCCCGCTTACTCCACCGGTACGGCCGCCGCGCGACGCGCCCGGCGCCCCTTCCACAGGTAGCCGATGCCCAGCAGCACGAACCACACGGGGCTGGCGATCAGCGCCTCGCGGGTATCCGGCTGCAGGCTCAGCAGCACCAGCACGAACACGAAGAACGCCAGGCACACCCAGCACATGAACACGCCGCCGGGCATCTTGTATGTCGACGCTTCGTGCAGCTGCGGCCGCTTGCGCCGGTAGGCCATGTAGGCGAACAGGATCAGCGACCACACGAACATGAACAGCACCGCCGACAGCGTGGTGATCAGGGTGAACGCGGTGATCAGGTCGGGGATCAGGTAGATCATCGCCGCGCCCAGCAGCAGGCAGAAGCAGGAGAACAACAGGCCCAGCGACGGCACCGCCGCCCGCGACAGCCGCGCGAACGCCTTCGGCGCGTGCTGCTCCTCGGCCAGGCCGTACAGCATGCGACTGGTGGAGAAGATCCCGCTGTTGGCCGAGGAGGTGGCCGAGGTCAGCACCACGAAGTTGATCAGGCTGGCCGCGGCCGGGATGCCGGCCAGCACGAACAGCTCCACGAACGGGCTCTTGCCAGCTTCCACCAGGCGCCACGGCGTCACCATCATGATCGCGACCAGCGCCAGCACGTAGAAGATGATGATGCGCACCGGGATCGAGTTGATCGCCTTGGGCAGGTTGCGCTTCGGGTCGGCCGTCTCGGCGGCGGTGGTGCCGACCAGCTCGATGCCGACGAAGGCGAACACCGCGATCTGGAAGCCGGCGAAGAAGCCGCTCATACCCTTCGGGAAGAACCCGCCGTCATTCCACAGATTGGCCAGCGAAGCCTTGTGTCCGCTCGGCGAGGTAAAGCCCCACGCAACCAGCGCGAAGCCGGTGACGATCAGCGCGATGATCGCGATGATCTTGATCAGCGCGAACCAGAATTCCATCTCGCCGAACAACTTCACCGTCACCAGGTTCAGGCTGAGCAGCAGCAGCACGCACAGCACCGCCGGAATCCACGGCGCCAGCCCGGGGAACCAGAACTGCGCGTAGGCGGCGATCGCGATCACGTCGGCGATCGCGGTGATCACCCAGCAGAACCAGTAGGTCCAGCCGCAGAAGAAACCGGCCCACGGCCCGAGCAGGTCGGTGGAGAAGTCGATGAAGGATTTGTACTCGAGGTTGGACAAGAGCAGCTCGCCCATCGCCCGCATCACGAAGAACAGCATCACGCCGATGATCAGGTAGACCAGCAGGATCGACGGCCCGGCCAGGCTGATCGTCTTGCCCGAGCCCATGAACAGGCCGGTGCCGATCGCGCCGCCGATGGCGATCAGCTGCAGGTGCCGGTTGGAAAGGCTGCGCCTCAGATGCTCGGGGTGTTCCAGCGATGCGGTCATGCGGCGCGCCTTGGCGTTGGGAAGCCGCCAACATACAGAAAAGCGCACGCGGCATCCATGCGCCACATGGATGCCACAGCGCAGCTCAATGCTGCCCGTGCGGCTTTGCCGGCAGGGTGCGGAAGTAGGCGTACAGCGCACCGACCTCATCGTCGGTGAGGAAGCGGGTCACCCGCACCGGCATGTAGTCGGTCTTCAAGGCACGGCCGCCCGGCGTCACGCCCTCGCGCAACGCCTTCTTCAGGTCGACCTCGCTCCAGCTCGCCAGGCCGCTCGGGTCCGGCGTGAGGTTGGCGGCATCGGGCCAGTCCGGCGGGGTGCCCGGAATGTGCCCGCCGGAGAAACCCTTGCCGTGGCAGCCGGCGCAGGCGGTGGCGAGGTAGGCGCCGTAGGCGGCGGTGGGGCCGGCTGCAGGCGGCTCGCTGTGCTGCACGGCGTGGTCGACGATCTCCGCCGGCAACAGCGGCACCTTGCCGGCCACGAACAGTACGCGCCCCAACGGGCCGACCCGGTTCGCCGGCGGCGTGCGATCGACCGCCGGCACGCTGTGCAGGTAGGCCAGCAGGTCGCCCAGGTCCGCATCGCCGAGGTGGCTGAACTCCTGCGCCGGCATGAACAGCAACGAGCGCCCGTCCGGCGCCACGCCGTGGCGGATCGCGCGCACCCGGTCCACGTCGGTGAGCTTGCCGCCCGGCCCGCCCGGCGTGAGGTTGCTACCCGACAGCCGGGCGAACAGCGGATTGTCGATGAAGGTGGCGCCGCCCAGGTCGGCGCCGTGGCAATCCTTGCAGCCGCGGATCGCAGCCAGGTGGCTGCCCCGTTCGACTGCCGCCGCATCGGTGGGCACCACCGGCACCGGCGGGTCGATCCGGTACACCTTCGCCATGCGCCGCTCGCTCAGCACATAGGCCGAGAGCACCACCGCCAGCAACAGCACCAGCACAGCGGCCAGCAGGCGGCCGAGCCACTTCCATACCCTGCGCATATAGCCCCTCCCCATCCCCCGATGCGGAAGCAGGCAGAGTAGTGCGATACCGGGCGTCGCGCCATCGGAATTCCGGGGCCATCTCATGGCCAACCAATCCCACGTCCAAGGCTCGCCAGCGTGAAGGGCGAGGGTTAATTAGCCACGCCCCCTTTTATTGTACGAATCTCCAGACGGCGCCTGACACCTTAATCAAGTCGAGCCGTGAAGCGGCTTTGGCTTGAATGAATTGTTTGCCGAGCAATCGACAGCTTTGTGCTGCGCCTGCCTGGACAAGCCCTCTGCTTGCGCATATCCCCAGAGCCCGAGAGCGAGGAAAGGCACGAACGCCACCAAATGCAAGTAACCAATGATTTTTGCCCCGGACCCTCGCCGAATTCTGATCAGGCGCAACGATTTCTCGCGCAAGGGCGGGACCTGTCCGTCCCTGAGTATCTTGAAGCCACGCCTCCCGAACGCAAAGGCAACGACAAGCCCAGCGAGAAACGGCAGGCCGACAAAAAGACCCTGCCACAGCACGGTAGTCCCGCTGACACCAAAGACAGTCCGACATTGCGCCGAGGTTGAAAATTCACGCAACCAAGGAGAGAGCCAAAGCTTCTCAAAAGCTACAAGCAACCCTCCCGCCGTTGTACCAAGCAACGCAATCCGAATTCTTTCGGCTCTGCTGTACTGCTCTGCAAACTCTGGGGATTCATCCATGGCCAGCTAACGCCTGAGTTGAGTGGCGGTGAAGTCGTCCGCCTTGAACGAATTAAGCGACGGTGAAGTCGTCCGCCTTGAACGAATTAAGCGGCGGCGAAGCCGTCCGCCTCGAATGAGATGTTAGGCTGCGGCTTCATTGCGCGCATCCCATGTGGCCAGTAAGTAAGTTGCCAACGCCCCCGAAAGGTTGACCGCAAGCTCTGCGTGACGCGATGCGGGATTACTACCAACCTTGCCTTTGCCGTGTGCGTCGCTGAGGCGGTTACGTAGAGAACCAAGCCCCTCCACGATTGCGGTGCAGCCACCGAGAATCTGTTTAAACACTTGTTCTGTGTGTTGAGATGGGGCCAACGTAAGGGTTTCAGCTGTCTTTTTGTAGAGCTTGGGAAGGTCTGCTGCGTCGTCGTAGGGAATGCCCGACTCGTCAAGAATGTGTTTGCAAATTGACTCAATAAGCGTCCGAGCAGACGTGATTGCGCCCTCCGGATCAGACGCGCGCCTGTCCAATGCCTTAGACCATGCCGCTTGAACATGTGACGCATCGAATTTTTCGAGCGCTTGCGATACGACCTTGTCCGATGGAGCAGATACACCACGCTCTATAGCATCCAAGACAGGACGGAACTCGCTCCAAATGTAATTACGGCGCTCAGCGTATGTACTAAATTCAAATTTGATGAATTGCCAGAACTGTGCAAGGTTGCGACAGGTGCGTAGCAACTTTGGTAGCAATGACTCCAGCGCGGCATTAGCCAACAGCATTTGACGCAGGCGAATGTACTCTGAATCGTCCTCGTTCCCGCCGGTTGCCTCCGAAATCAGAAGGTTCTGCAGGGTTTCTGTTTGGTCGAGCAAATCGTTCACTTGTTTAGCAGCCTAACGCTTAGTAGACCCCAAAAGTAGGGTATTGCACCGAGTATGCGGCTCCGCCCCTGACCGCACAAGCGGACAATTCCTAAAGCCGATCAAGCCCTTGCACACCAGCGCTAGCACCAGCATCGGTGCGAATACAGGCAGCGGTGTTATACAACCCTTTTGAGGGTGTACGAGTTACACAGGCAAAAGTACGGGTGTAACCGGGTGCGAAAATACCGTGGCTACCGGGTCGGTGCAGGCACGTCGGGGATAAAGAGGCGGGTTTGCGTTCCCGGGACAGAAAGCTGACCCGCCCATGCCCCGGCTCTCTCTACACCCCCGGATTCCACGCCACCTGATTGCGACCCTGGTGCTTGGCCCGATACAGCGCGACATCGGCGGCATTGACCAGTTGCTCGAAGTCCGCACCAATGGCCGTGGCTCCTCCCACGCTGGTGGTGATGTCGATGCTGCGGCCATCGAACACTGCCGGTTCCGCCGCCACGGCGGCGCGCATGCGCTCGGCAAGTGCGCCGGCGGCCGCGGGCTTGATGGCAGGCAACACCAGCATGAACTCCTCGCCGCCATAACGCGCGAACAAGGCCTCGCGGGCCAGCCCCATGCCACGGATCACCCCGACGAAATGGTTGAGTACCGCGTCGCCCGCCGCGTGGCCCCAGTTGTCGTTGATCGACTTGAAGTGGTCCAGGTCGAACATCAGCACGCTGCAGGCCTGCCCGCGCGCGCGACAGGCATCGACCAGGCGCTCACCCGCCTCGATCAGCGCGCTGCGATTGAGCAGGCCGGTGAGCCCGTCGGTGCGCGCCAGCCGGCGCAGGTCCAGGGTCAGCCGCTCGGCCAGCATCAGGGTGAACCCGGTGCTCAGCAGGAACGAGGACAGGATGCCGAACAGATAATTCCAGGTGGTGAGCAGTTCGTCGAGCCGCGAGTGCGCGAACAGATCCGGAAACAGCACCACCACCGAACGCAGCAGGTAGAACAGCGCGTCGATGATGAAGATCAGCGCGGTGAAACTGCAGGTGTTGCGCATGTCCCGCGGCGAGCGCCACAGCAGCACCCAGACCATCCACACGTCCCACACCACGCTGTAGCCGCCAAACATCAGCGCCGAGACCGTCTGCATCGGCGGCCACAGGTAGACGTAGACCTGGCAGGCGACGAACAGGCCCACCACCGCCATCGGCCAGCGCCAGCGCAGCGGATAGCGCAGGTGGATGGCGATGCCCATCAGCATCAGCGCGTTGGCCAGCGCGATCAGGCCGCCGCCCACCACCGTGGAGAGCAGACCGCCATTTTCGTTCAGGCCCTGGAGGAGCGCGGCGGCGGTTATGACCCAGAACGCGGTGGCCCAGATGCGCAGCGCCGGCAGGCCACGCAGCACCAGCCCGAGCAGGGTGAAACTTATCGAGATGGCGATGCCGATGGCCGCGCCGATGACGCCGAGCGTATAGATGTCGAAGTGCATGCCCATTCCCGTATGCGGACCGAAAGCCAGGGCCGGCGTGCCGCTTCCGTCATGCGCACGCGGGACCTTCGGGCCGCCACGCCCCGCAAGGTAGCACGGCAGGACGCCGGCATCGCCGGCCGATACCACGCCGCGCCAGCCTCAGCCCGCCCGCCCCCGCCGGGCATATTCCGCCGGCGGACACCCCACCAGCGCCCTGAAGTCGCGGATGAAATGCGCCTGGTCGAAGTAGCCCAGCTCCAGCGCCAGCTGCGACCAGTCCACTGCGTCACCGGCATCGACACGCTGCAGCGCCTCGTGCATGCGGTAACGGTTGATCACCCACTTCGGGCCTATGCCCACGTACTGGTTGAACAGCCGCTGCAGCGTGCGCGGAGTCAGGGACCAGCGCGAGGCCACGTCGTCGAGGGTACGGAGGCTGCGCTCCGTGGCGATGGCGTCCACCACTTCGCCCACGCGCAACACCTGCGCATCGGGCGGCGGCAGGCGGGCGGCAAGGAAGTCGCTGGCCAGCGCCACCATCCGTTCGTCGTGCGGCTGCGCGTGCAGGATCGCCTCCAGCCGCGCCGCATCGTCGCCGAACACCTGTTGCGACAGGATCGAGCGGTTGCGCAAGGCGGACACCGGCTGCCGCAGGAAGCCGTGAAACCCACCGGGACGGAACTTCACGCCGAACACGCCACCGCACCCTTTCAGCGTGGTGCTGAAACGGCCGCTGTGAATGCCGTGGATGCGGCTGCCACCGGCTTCGCACACCAGGTGTACGTTCGGGTGCGGCAGCGTTTCACGCAGCTGCGGCGGGCCGCCCTGCAGGTCCCAGCGCACGATCCAGTAGTGCTGCAATACGCCAGCCAGCGCGGGCGGCGGCGCGATACGCGCATGGTGGAACACGCCCGCCACCGGCGCATGGCGCAGCACGCCGCGAGCCTCGCCCACGCCCTCGTTCATGCGCGCCACCCGCAGCAGATGGCACCGGCCTGTCGCATTTTTACAATCATCGATGCTCCGGCCGTGCTTTCATGTCGGCACGCGACGCCACGCAGGAGTTTCCCATGAAGGTTGCGATGCTGCTCCTGCTCGCCGTCGCCGCTTCCCTACCTGCGGCAGCCCTTGCACGAACCCCCACGGAGCCCGTCCCCATGCACGCCACCGGCAACTTCGACGTCAAGATACAGCCGCAGACCCCCGACAACCCCCAGGCCAGGGCCTCCGGTCTCGGCCGCCTGTCGCTGGACAAGCAGTTCCATGGCGACCTCGATGCCACCAGCCAGGGCGAGATGCTGGCGGCAGGCGACGGCACCACTTCCGGCGCCTACGTGGCGCTGGAAAAAGTTACCGGCAAGCTGCACGGCCGCAGCGGCAGCTTCGTGCTGGTGCACCGCGCGCTGATGGTCGGCGGCACGCCGCGGGAATGGACCGTCACGGTAGTGCCCGAGTCCGGCACCGGCGAACTGGCCGGGCTGGACGGCGCGATGACGATCACCATCGTCGACGGCAAGCACGGTTACGATCTGAGCTACACCCTGCCCGACCACTGAATGGCCCGGGCTGCCCCATGAAATCCCGGGAAGCACCACGATGAGCCAGCCCACGGAAGCATCCGGCAGCGCCACGGCGAAAACGCCTTCCGTGCTGCGGCGGATCCCGGCCGGCATCTGGGCGCTCGGCATGGTCTCGCTGCTGATGGACACCTCCTCGGAGATGATCCACGCGCTGTTGCCGGTATACCTGGTCAGCGTGCTCGGCGCCTCGGCACTCGCGGTCGGCTTCATCGAGGGCATCGCCGAAGCCACCGCGGCGATCACCAAGGTGTTCTCCGGCGTGCTGTCGGACTGGCTGGGACGACGCAAGCTGCTGGTGGCGATCGGCTACGGCCTCGCCGCGTTCACCAAGCCGATCTTTCCGCTGGCGAGCACGCTCGGCTGGGTGGTCACCGCGCGCTTCGTGGACCGCATCGGCAAGGGCATCCGCGGCGCGCCGCGCGATGCGCTGATCGCCGACCTGGCGCCGGCCGAACTGCGCGGCGCCTCGTTCGGCCTGCGCCAGTCGCTGGACACGGTCGGCGCGTTCCTCGGCCCGGCGCTGGCGATCGCGCTGATGTGGCTGGCTGCCGACAACATCCGGCTGGTGTTCTGGTTCGCGGTGCTACCGGGCTTTGCGGCGTTCGCGCTGGTGGTGTTCGGCGTGCACGACGTGCCGGACAGCGGGGAAAAGAAGCGGGCACGCTCGCCGTTGTCGCGCACCGAGCTGGCCCGGCTGCCGCCGCTGTACTGGGGCGTAGTGGCGATCGCCGCGGTGTTCACCCTGGCCCGCTTCAGCGAGGCCTTCCTGGTGCTGCGCGCGCAGGAACTGGGGCTGGGGCTGGTACTGATCCCGCTGGTGCTGGTGGTAATGAACGTGGTGTACGCGCTGTCGTCCTACCCGGTCGGCGTGCTGGCCGATCGCTTCGACCGCGGCACGTTGCTCGGGCTGGGCGTGCTGGTGCTGGTGCTGGCAGACCTGGCGCTGGCCCTCGTCGGCGGACTGGCCGGGCTGGCGTTGGGCGTGGTGTTGTGGGGCCTGCACATGGGCATGACCCAGGGCCTGCTGGCCGCGCTGGTCGCCGACGCCGCGCCGGCCGACCTGCGCGGCACCGCATACGGCATGTTCAATCTGGTGAGTGGGCTGACCCTGCTGGCGGCCAGCGTGGTGGCCGGCGAGTTGTGGGATGCGTTCGGCTCGCATGCCACCTTCCTCGCCGGCGCCGGTTTCGCAGTCTTGGCGCTGCTCGCGCTGGTGCCGGTGGCGCGGCGGGTGCGCCGGAACCGGCCCGCACCGGGCTGAACAGCGCATCGCACGACACGCTCGACAGGCAACGCGTCCACCGCGTCGATGTCGATTTCGCCGGCGCCTGTTCGTCATCCAGATAATCCCGAGCCCAGGAGAACCGCGATGAGCCGTGCCCCACCCTGGTGCCCGCTGCCGAGCTGGCTGCGCGCAACCCCATGTGCTTCCCCAACGAAAGTGACGCCTACCGCCGCGCGCGCACCGCGTTGCTGGCCGAGGAGATCGAGCTGCGCCGGCACCTCGAGCGTGTCGCCAAACTGCGCCGCGCGCTGCCGCCCGGCGGCGAGGTGACCGGCGACTACCGCTTCCGGGGCGAACGCGGGCCGGTCGATTTCGCTGGCCTGTTCGGCGACAGGCAGACCCTCGTGGTCTACAGCTACATGTTCGGCCCGCAGCGCGCGCGGCCCTGCCCGATGTGCACTTCGCTGCTGAGCGCGTGGGACGGCGAGGCGCGCGACGTGGGCCAGCGCGTGGCGCTGGCCGTGGTGGCGCGCTCGCCGATCGAGCGCCTCGTCGCGTTCAAGAACGAACGCGGCTGGCGCGATCTGCGGCTGTACTCGGATACCGACGGCGCCTACAGCCGTGACTACTTCGCCGTCGACCCGGACGGCGGCGACGGCGACCAGGCCGCCTTCAACGTGTTCACCCGCCGTGACGGCACGATCCGCCACTTCTGGAGTGGCGAGATGGGCTTCGAGAGCGCCGACCCCGGCCAGGACCCGCGCGGCGCACCGGACCTGATGCCGCTGTGGACCATTCTGGACTGCACGCCGGAAGGCCGCGGCACGGACTGGTACCCCAAGCTCGAGTACTGATGCTGGCGGCGGCGTGCAGCCGCCGCCGACCATTCACGGACGCGGTGGAACGCAGCTCTCGTCCAGCTGGCGCAGCTCGCATTCGATCTGCCACTCGTCGCCATGCACCTGCAGGAAGCGCCGGGTCAGCTCCAGCGCCTGCTGCATCGAATCGGCCTGCAGCAGCGCGTAGCCGCCGATCACTTCCTTCGTCTCGGTGAACGGGCCGTCCGTCGTCGTCAGCTTGCCGTGCGACAACCGTGTGCGCGTGCCTTCCGCGGTCGGCCGCAGCCCTGCGGTGTCCAGCAACGTGCCGTCGGCCATCATCTGCGCCATCAGCTTGCCCATGTCGTCCATCAGCTGCTGGCTGGGCCGCTGCCCGGTGTTCTCGTTGATCCGGATCATCGAAAGAAATCGCATCGTTGTCGCTCCCGCAGGTCATGGCGCAGCCGCGCGACCGGCCCCATGCCGGCCCGCCCATCGCTCTCCTGTCATGGCGACGAACGGGTCCGGGCCGGATCGACACATGCTGCCTGCGCGCTGCTACGAAAGCGGGTGCCGCTCCATCGCCGCGGCATCCGCATCGCAGCGACCGTCCGCGCAACGTTCCGCCGCTGGCGCCTCGGCCATGGCGTCGGGGCGCTGCTGTCCCGCCTCGACCAGCAGCGTGCCGATCTCCGCACCGAGCAGCAGGTCGTCGTACACACCGAACACCTGGCGGCGCAGCCGCCCCTGCGCGTCGATCAGGATCGTGGTCGGCGTGCCCTGCATGGCATAGGCGCGCATGGTGCACGGGATCGGGTCGCCGTCCGGGCCAGGCGCGTCGATGCCGACCGGGAACGCCACACGGTATTCGTACAGGAACGCGCGCAGCGACTCCGGCCCCATCGCCGCATGGTGCTCGAACACCGTATGCAGGCCGACCACCGCCAGCGGCGCGCCCTCGAACAGCTTCGCCACGCGCTGCGCCTGCGGGATGCCGTGCGCCACGCAGCCGGGACAAAGCATCTGGAAGGCGTGCAGCAGCACCACCCGCCCGCGGAAGTGGCCGAGGCTCAACGGCTCGGGGGTATTCAGCCAGGCGCTGGTGCGCCACTCGGGGGCCGGTTCCGGCGTCATCGGAAATCTCCTTCCTCGATGTACGGACGCGTCATCTGCAGCAGACACGTTTTCAGCCGTGCAGCGTACATCCTCCCCACATCCCCGGCGGCGTACTGCCTGCCGGCGAGGAACGGCCGCAGGCTCAGTCCGGCAGCGCGGCCTGGCGACCCTGCAGGAAACGGCGCACGGCGGGATCGCCGGCAAGACCGATCGCGATGTCGAAGGCGTGCCGCGCGTCGCGGCAGGCGTGCGTCCTGGCCAGCAAGGCCGCCCGCGCCGCCCAGTAGGGCTGGTAATCGACAAGCCGGCCATCGGCGGCGAGCACATCCAAGATCCCGAGCGCCGCCTGCGGACCCTGCAGCTCCGCGATGGCCAGCGCGCGGTTGAGCGCAACCACCGGCGAGTCGCTGAGCGCCAGCAACGCGTCGTAGAGCTGGACCTCAGGCGTCCAGTCGGTGCGCCCGCTGCGGCAACGCTCGACATGGGCCGACTGCAGCGCGGCTTCGAGCTGATAGCGACCGATACGGCCCAGCCGGCTGGCGCGCAGCAGCAGCGCCTCGGCCTCGTCGATCATCGCCGCGTCCCATCGCGCGACATCCTGTTCCGCCAGCGGCACGTAGTCGCCCGCCACCGTTCGGCGCGCAGAACGGCGCGCTTCCGCGTGCAGCATGCAGGCCAGCAGGCCCAGCGCCTCCGGCTCCTGCGGCAGCATGCCAGCCACCAGCCTGGCGAGGAACAGCGCCTCCGCGGTGAGGTCGCGACGGATCGCATCGGTGCCGCCGGGATCGCTCCAGCCTTCCGCGAAGGCGGCGTAGATGGCTTCCAGCACCCCGTCCAGCCGCCCGGCCAGTTCGTCGCGCGCAGGCACGGCAAAGGGAATGCCGGCCTGCCGGATCTTCTGCTTGGCCCGCCCCAGCCGCTTGCCCATTGCCTCGGGCGAGGCGAGGAAGGCCGCGGCGATCGCCTTCGCGTCCAGCCCGAGCACCGCCTGCAGCATCAACGGCGCGCGGATGCCGGCATCGATGGCCGGATGCGCGCAGGCGAACAGCAGCGCGAGGCGCCGATCCGGGATGGCGGCGTCATCCCCTTCCGCCACCGCGCTCTCCTCGATCTCGGCGAGGATGCGCAGCTGCACGGCCGCCGCTTCGCCGTGGCGGTGGCGCCGGAACCGGTCGATCCCCTTGCGCCTGGCCACGGTCAACAACCAGGCTTCCGGATTCGCGGGGCAGCCGTTGCGCGGCCAGTCCGCCAGGGCCGTGGCAAAGGCTTCGGACAAGGCATCCTCGGCCGCTGCCACGTCATGCAGGGCAGCGGCGAGGAAGGCGACGAGCTTGCCGTAGCTGCGGCGGGCCACCGCATCCGCCGCACGGCGCGCCTGCGCGGTGCGATCCAAGCTACATGCTCCAGACCGGCCGCACTTCGATAATGCCGTGACTCGCACCCGGGCAGCGCGCCGCCCAGGCGAGTGCGGCATCCAGGTCGGCGACGTCGATGAGGTAGTAGCCGCCCAGTTGCTCCTTGGAGTCCGCGTAGGGGCCGTCCAGTACTTGCGACTTGCCGTTCGCCACGCGCACGGTGGTCGCGGTCGTCGTGCCCTGCAGGCGGTTCGACCCGGCCAGCGCGCCCGCCGTCTTCAACGCCTGCGTATAGGCCCCGTAGGCTGCAATGCCCTGTTCCTGCTCGGCCGGCGACATCCGCGACCAGCCGCCTTCCTCCGCATACAGCATCAGTAGATATTGCATCGTAATTCTCCGTTCCAGGTGATCGGCGGGCAGCATGCGCCGCCATACCCATGACGTGCGGGGTTCCCCGATTTGGACAAGGTCGATCCCGCACGGCGATGGCGATGCATCCGGGCTGCCGCCCTAGCCGTCCGCGGCGCGTGCTTCGGCGATCAGCGTGGGGAGCAGTTCCGACACGGTCGGATGGATCGGCACCGTGCGCTGCAGCTGCGTGGCGGTGGCGCCCACGCTCATCATGTCGATGATGCCGTGGATCGCCTCGTCGCCCTCGATGCCGAGGATCGCCGCCCCCAGGATAGCCTTCGTTCCGGCGTCGATGATCACCTTCATGAAACCGTGCGTCTCGTCCCTCTCCACCGCACGCCCGACCCGACTCATCGGCCGCTTGCCGACCAGGAACGGGCGGCCGCGCTTGCGCGCCTCGGTTTCGCCGATGCCGACACGCCCCAGCGGCGGGTCGATGTACAACGCGTAGCCGCTGACCCGCTCGCTGAGGCGACGGTGCTCGCCGTCGAGCAGGTTCGCCGCGACGATCTCGAAGTCGTTGTAGGACGTATGCGTGAACGCGCCGCGCCCGTTGCAGTCGCCCAGCGCCAAGATGCCCGGCACGTTCGTGCGCAGTTCGTCGTCGACGCCGATGTAGCCGCGTTCGTCCGTCGTCACGCCGGCCTGCTCCAGGCCGAGGTCACCGGTGTTGGGCACACGCCCCACCGCCAGCAGCACGTGGCTGCAGTCGATCCGCTCGCCATCGGCGGTCACCCGGATCCCATCACCGGCGCGCTCGAACGCGAGGTCGGCGACGCCGGTGCGGATGTCGATGCCCTCGCCTTGCAGGATTCCGCGCACGGTCGTCGAGATGTCCTCGTCCTCGTGCCCGATCAGGTACGGCCCCTTTTCCACCACGGTGACGCGCGCGCCGAAGCGGCGGTACATCTGCGCGTATTCCAGCCCGATGTAACTGCCGCCGACGATCAGCAGGTGGGGCGGCACGCGGTCCAGTCCGAGGATCGAGGTGTTGGTGAGATAGGGAATGTCATGCACGCCGGGCATGTCCGGTACCGCCGCGCGGGCGCCGACGTTCAGGAAAATCTGTGGTGCGGTGAGTCGCTCCTCGCCGACGCGCAGGGTCTGCGCATCCTCGAACCGTGCATGGCCCTCGATCACCGTGCAGCCGTCCATGCCATCGAGCCACGCGCGCACGCCGTGGCGCGCGTTCGCGATGACGGTATCGGCGCGCGACTTCACCCTGACCATGTCGATGCCCACGCCGCCCGCCAGCACCACGCCGAAATCCGCCGCACGACGGGCCATGTGCGCGGCACGCGCGCTGGCAACCAGGGTCTTGGTCGGCATGCAGCCGGTGTTGACGCAGGTGCCACCGAACAGCTTGCGCTCGACCAGGGCCACCGATCGGCCGGCGCCGGTCAACCTACCCGCCAGCGGCGGCCCGGCCTGGCCGGCGCCGACGATGATCGCATCGAAACGGCGGCTCACGACGCTGCAGCCGCGAACTGCAGCGCACCGCGCACCGTCAATCCATAGCCATGAAGAACCATGTCGTCACTCCTGCATGAAGGCGGCTGTTGTAACGCGAACAACCGGACAGGCCCGACAAATTTCCGTGAAGCCGCTGCCAAGGGGGGAGCAATGTGGCCTTGCGCCCTCAGCCAGCGGGCGGCACGTCGAAGCAGTACGCCGTGTTGCGCGCCGATGCCCGCTCGCCGAACTCGCGCGCAAAGGCCGCGAGGTTGCCATAAGGCGCGAGCGGCACAGTGACACGGAAGGCCAGGTGCTCGACCAGGCAGAACAGCGATGCCTCCAGCAGGCTGAGGTCGCGCGGCGGCAGCGTGGCGATGACCGGCAACAGCCTTTCGTCGAGCCACTGCAGCGCATTGCGCAATCCCGCGGCGGCCTTGGCGAAGTAGATGCTGTCTGCCGGAAGTTGCGCGACCTGCGTGCCGAAGCCGAGCTGCACCTGGGCCTGCATGGCGTGCCAGACGAGTTCCTGCGCATTGCGCGCCTGCAGCTCGCGCACATCCTCGGGCCAGACGATGCGCCGGCGCTCCGGCGCGGATTCTGCCAGCACGCGGCAGATGTTCTCGGCACCGAACACCGTCGCCCCGCCGAGGGTGAGCACCGGCAGCTTGAGCGCGGGATTGCCCGCGTAGTCGCGCGCATCCAGCGACGCCAGGTTGTAGACCGGGGCGAACTCGCAGACCACGCCCAGCTCCAGCGCGAACACGCGCACCAGGCGGGTGAAATGTGAACTGCTGCGGCCGGTGATCCGCGGTACCGGATTCATGCCGGCCATGTCATTTTCACGAGACAAGACACTCCCTCCTGCGTTCCATCAACCGCGGCTTTCACGCCTTTCCCGTCGAGCCGCCGTGCGCGAACGCAACGAAGCCTTCCACGAACTTGCGCAGCTGGTCGCTGGTGCGCGCATCGGCGATGGCGCCGTCGGCATCGAACACGCTGCCCGCGTGCGACACCATCAGGCGGCCACCAGTCCACAGTTCCGCGCCGATCGTGCGCAGCACCGGCAGCCAGGCGTTCTGCGACAGGATGGTGCCGAAGCCGCCGGGCGATGCGCCGATCAGCGCCACCGGCTTGCCGGCGAATACACGCGGGATGTCGGCCGGCGGCCGGGTCAGCCAGTCCAGCGCGTTCTTGGTCACGCCGGGAATGCTGTTGTTGTATTCGGGCGTGGCGATCAGCAGGCCGTCGGCCGCGACGATCGCCTCCTTCAGCGCCGTCACCTCGGCCGGAATGCCGTGCGCGGCTTCATCGTCGCCGTTGTACAGCGGGAACGCGGCGATCGACATGACCTGCAGCCGGCTGCCGGCTGGCATCGCCGCGACCGCGGCATGCAGCAGCGCGGTATTGAACGAGCCCGTGCGCAGGCTGCCGGAAAACCCCACCAGAATGGCCATGTTCCACCTCTCAGGCGGCGACGGCGACAGGAGCGTCAAGGGTAGCGCGAAAATCGCTGCGCACCGCATGGCAAAGGGCGCGGCCCGACGACCCGCAAAGCCGGGCCGGCGCAGGAAATCCCGCCCGCCACGCCGGCGGGCTGCCGGGTTACGATGCCGTCTCCTCGTCGCATCGCGGCGTGTTGCCGCCGTTCCAGGAGATTTGCACGTCGTGTCGCACTACTCCGGCCCCCTGCTCACCCACCCCGTCGCCGCCTCGTTGCTGGCTGCACGCGATGCCGGCGCGGGTGAATGGAGCGGCTCGCTGGACCTGGAAGTCTCGAACGGCCATGCCGCGCTGCAGGCGGACACCTGGCAGTGGCGAGACCGACGCTACCCGTATCCATCCGCGCTGAAGGACCGCACGATCTATTGCTGGGACGGCGACGCGTTCGCGCCGGTGGCGCGCTATGCCGGCTCGCTGATCAAGCTGGTGCCCACCGAATGGGGCGCGCCTACCTTCGAGATCGACGGCATCAAGATGCTGCCCACCTCGAAGGAGTCGCCGCTGGACGACGCGCGCCGCAAGGTCGCGCTGGTCGAGCCGCGCGGCAAGGTGGTGCTGGATACCTGCGGCGGCCTGGGCTATTTCGCGGCCTGCTGCCTGGAGGCCGGCGTGGCGCGCATCCTCTCATTCGAGAAGAACGCCGACGTGCTGTGGCTGCGCACGCTCAACCCGTGGTCACCCGATCCCGGGACACCCGCCAGCGGCGGCCGCCTGCAACTCAGCCATGCCGATGTGTCGCAGGCGATCGTGCAAATGGCCGACGCTTCGGTGGACGCGCTGCTGCACGACCCGCCGCGCTTCGGCATCGCCGGCGAGCTGTACGCGCAGGCGTTCTACGACCAGCTGGCGCGCGTGCTGCGCAAGGGCGGCCGGCTGTTCCACTACACCGGCAGCCCGAACAAGCTCACCAGCGGCCGTGACGTGCCGCGCGAGGTGGCGAAACGGCTGGAGAAGGCCGGGTTCAAGGCGCAGCTGGCGCTGGACGGCGTCCTGGCAACGCGGCGCTGAGCCGGCGTCCGGACAGCTGCCGGAGCGGTCCCGCCCTGCTCCGGCCCTCGCCTACTTCCGCGCCGCGATGATCTCGCCGAGGTAATCCGGCGTGCCCTCGATGCGCACCAAGTGCGGGTACTGCAGGCCGTCGTGGTAATCCACCGGCACCGTGCGATAGCTGCCCTGGTATTTCAGCAGGAGCTTGATTGGCGCCTTGTCCGTCCGGGCCGCGGTAATCGCACTCTTCAGCACATCCTCGCTGTAGTCCTGGCCGTTCACCGCGACGAGAGTGGCGCCGGTGCTGACGCCGGCCTTGAACGCCGGACCATCCCAGCGCACATCGTTGATCTGGCCACCCTTGGCCATGGTCAGGCCGATCGACCAGGCGAAGTTGAACAGGTGGCGCGACGATTGCGGCCGGCTGTTGTACTGCTTCTCGTAGGCGCTGGGCTGGTCGGTGTAGACCAGCTTCCAGCCGGTGCCCTTGAGGCCGTCCAGCAGTGGCGGCTTGTGCGTATCCACGTGCGCATGCAGGAAACCGGCCCAGTCGTACGGCGCCACGCCATTCAACGCCGCCACCACGTCGTCAAAGGTGTAGGTTTTCGTCACGTAGCTGCCGTTGTCGACGCCGAAGAACGCACGCGCGAAATCGTCCAGCGACTTGCGATCGTGGGTCAGCGCACGCAGCCTGGCATCTACCTCCAGCCACATCATCTGCCCGCCGCTGTAGTACTCCTCGCTCATCTGCCAGCTGCGATACGGCAGCCCCGAGCGGCGCGCGGCGGTCGGGTCGTTGGTGGTGTCCTCCAGCGTGCGCCACTGGAAGCCTTCGCGGTTGCGGTCGTAGTTGGCCGCCACCATCGCCAGCGCGTCACGGAACTGTTCGGGCGTCCACAGGCCGGCGCGCGCGGTCAGCACGAAGCCCCAATACTGCGTCTGCCCCTCGTAAACCCACAGCAGCGAATCGCCCATCGGCACGTTGAAGTTGGGTGTCCACAGGTCGGCCGGACGACGGAACTTGCCGTTCCACGAATGGGTGTACTCGTGCGCCAGCAGGTCGCGGCCGGGTGCGTTGTCGTCCCAGGCGGTGAAGTAGTCGGCGCCCAGGCCGTCCTCGCTGGACTGGTGGTGCTCTGTGCCGTTGCCGCCCAACTGGTCCGACAGCGAGAACAGGAAGTCGTAGTGGTCGTAATGGTGCGAGCCGAACAGTCTTGTCGCCTGCACCGCCAGCGCGCGGTGCGCGTTTACCTGTTCGGCCGTCATGGCCAGGTACTTCGGCGCATCGGCGACGATGTCCATATACACCGGCGCCCCGCCGGGCGGCGTGAGGTCGACGCGCTTGAAGTACTGGCCGGCATAGACCGGTGAATCGACCAGGTTGTTGAACGTCACCGGCTTGAAGGTGACGGTATCGCCCGACTGCGAGGCCCGGGTTTGATCAGCACGTTCAAGCGCACTGCCGAGCTGCCAGCCGTGCGGCAGCGTCAGGCTGGGCGCGAAGGTGATGCCGCGCGTGAAATGGCCGGCCGGATACAGCGCCACCTTGCTCCATTCCATGTCCATCATGCGGTCGGTGATCTCGAACCCGCCGTCGCGGGGCGACAGGTACTGGAACTCCACGTCGATGCTGGCAACCCCCGCGGGTACGTCGAGATGGAACGCGTACACGTTGTACTCGTCGCGCTTCCACGCCAGCGGCTTGCCGCCGGCGCTGAGCGTGAGTCCGGCAAGCATGGCGATCGGGCCGGTCGGCGAGTGGTCGCCGGGAATCCATTGCGGGTATAGCAGGGTCATCGCACCGGTTTGCACCGGGATCGTCTCGTGCACGCGGAAGATGCCTTGCGCGGTGTCGCTGGCGTCGACATGGATGGCGATCGTGCCGGGATACGGCACGTCCTGCGGCGGCGGCACGCTGGCGCCTGGCAGTGCCTGTGCGCAAGCGGCACCGGTCGCGAACGCAAGCGATACGGCCAGCAACATGCGCGCCGCAGTGCATCGCGTACGAACCGGCAACCCGGCGAAAAAAGCAACGGACATGGGGGACTCCAGCAGGCAGACCAAGGGATTCGCACAACTTAGCATCACCGGCGCCGGCCGGGGTGCCGCCATCTCCGCCCACCCCGGGCCCTGAAAAATTGCCCTACTATCCGCCGATGGCAATACCCACGCCCCCATCACCCAGCGGCGCGCCACGCGGCAGCCTGGCCTGCGTTGGCATGGGCATGACCCTGGGCTCCCATCTCACACCACTGGCACGCAGCCACATCGAACAGGCCGACGTGGTGTTCGCGGCGCTGTCCGACGGCATCGTGGAATTGTGGCTGCAGCGCATGCATCCGGATGTGCGCAGCCTCCAGCCCTACTACGCCGAGGGCAAGTCACGGATGGCTACCTACCGGCAGTGGGTCGAGCTGATGATGACCGAGGTGCGTGCCGGCAAACACGTCTGCGGCGTGTTCTACGGCCATCCTGGCATCTTCGCCTGGTCGCCGCACAAGGCCATCGAGGCGGCCCGCGCGGAAGGCTTCACGGCGCACATGGAGCCGGGCATTTCCGCCGAGGATTGCCTCTACGCCGACCTGGGCATCGATCCGGGTCGCTACGGTTGCCAACACTTCGAGGCCAGCCAATTGCTGTTCTACGAGCGGCGCATCGACCCCACGGGCTATCTGGTGCTGTGGCAGGTCGGACTGGTGGGCGATCTGTCGCTGAAGCGCTTTTCCACCGGGCCGGCCTACCGGCAGGCGCTGGTGGACGTGCTGAGCGTGGACTACCCGCTCGACCACGAGGTGATCGTCTATCGCGGCGCCACCTTGCCGATCCAGCAGCCGCGGGTCTGCCGTATGGCGCTGCGCGACCTGCCCGGCGCCGAACTGACTGCCGAGGAAACGGTAGTGCTACCGCCCGCCGTGCCGTTGAAGCAGAATCAGGCCATGCGCGAGCGGCTGGCGGCGCTGGACAGGGAAACCGCGACCACCTGACACGTCAACGGTGATCGGCAGCACTCGCACAACGGATGCTTGGGGACCAAGGGAAACAGGGGGAAAACATGTCGGACACGATCGAACTTCTGGAAACCATCGGCCAGAACGCCGCACTGCGCCACGCCTCCGCCGACGAGCTTGCGCCCGTGCTCGAACAGGCAATGGCGTCCGGGGCTCTCCGGGCCGCCGTTGCCGCCGGCGATAGCTCGCTTCTGTTCAAGGAATTCGGGCACCAGCCGAATAAAGCACCGCAGATCACCAATGCACCAGGGCATGAGGAAGACGAGCCGGATCACGACGGTGACGACAAGCCGCACCATCCGCCCGAACCCGACCACCGCAAGCCACGCAGACAATAATTCCACACTCCATGCCCATCGGCTTGCAAGGCAGGGGAATGGGGGCCACCTTGGCGGCCCTGTTTCTCTGCGGCCTGATGCATGCAGGCCACGCCGCCCCTCCCAGGATCACCGACGCAAGCGCCTTCCTCGACCAGACCGAGGAGCTGCGCATCAAGGACCACCGGCAGTTCGCCGAACGGCTGGCGCAGATCCATCGCGAGTCACCCGCACTGACCACGGCCGAGCAATGGCGCCTGCGCTATCTCGACGCGCTCGAGTCTTCGCTTGAGGGCAACTACGCCGCTGCGGAGCAGCCGCTACGCGATGTGATCGGTCATTCAGGCGATCCGACACTTGCCACCAAGGCGTCGGCGCTGCTGATGAACAACCTGGCCGTCAGTCGCCGTTATAAAGACGCCTTCCAGCTGGCCCAGCAGCTCACGATCGACCTGCCCAGGATCCAGGACAAGGCAGTCCGCTTCCAGGTCCTCAGCTACCTGTCCCAGATGTTGAACCTGGCTGGGCAGACGGATCTGGCGATCAAGTACGCCCACCTGATGGAAAACGCTGTCCCCCCCGGCATGACCTTGTGCAACCCGCGCTCCAGACTGGTTGCCGCGCTCTGGAGTGCCAAGCGGCTGACCTCTTCCAGCCCGGAGCTGGAGCAGGCCGTCAAGACATGCGAAGCAGCTGGACAGCCGATCATGGCGACAACCATGCAGCTCATCCTCGGCACGCTCCACCTGGAAGAACACCAGCCAGTCAAGACATTGGCCCTGCTCGACCGGATAGCACCCGACATCCGGATCAATCATTACTACCCGCACACGCTGTCCGCGCAGGTGCAACGAGCCCAGGCGTACGCACAGCTGGGTAAAGATGATGACGCCCGGAAGGCGGCGCTCGCCGCCTTGGCCATGGCCGGCCCGAACGATGTCAACGACTACCTCAAAGATGCGTATGAAGTGCTCTACCAGGTTGCGAAGCGGCACGGCAACACAGCCGCCGCGCTTGCCTACTACGAACACTATGTCGCCCAGGACAAGGGCTCGCTCGATGATGCCACCGCACAGGCATTGGCCTATCAAACGGTCCAGCAGCAAGTCCTGACCCGCAAGCTGGAAACCGAAGAGCTCGGCAGGCAGAACAGCGTCCTCAAGCTGCAGCAGGCACTGGACACCAAGGCGGCGGAGACCAGCCGGCTCTACATCGCGCTGCTGATCGCCCTGCTGGCCGCCATCGTGCTGTGGCTGTACCGGCTCAAGCGATCGCAGCTTCGCTTCATGCGGTTGTCGCGCCGCGACGGACTCACCGGCATCCTGAACCACCAGCACTTCATCAGCGAGGCCGATCGCTTCTTGCGCCTGCTGGAGAAGAAACTCGGCCACGCCTGCCTGATCTCCATCGACCTGGACCACTTCAAGCAGGTCAACGACACCCATGGCCACGCCATGGGCGATGCCGTGCTGAAGCGGGCCGTGGCGATCTGCCAGCAGCACCTGCGCCCCAGCGACCTGTTCGGCCGGCTGGGCGGCGAGGAGTTCGGCATCCTGCTGCACGAGTGCTCCCGCGACCAGGGCCTGGACATCGCCGAGCGCATCCGGATCGCGATCGGCACGACGCCGATCGAGAAAGACGGGCAGCACATAGCGATTTCCGCCAGCGTCGGCCTGGCCTCCACCGACAGCTCCGGCTACGGGCTGCAACGGCTGTGCAAGGAGGCAGACGTCGCGCTGTACCGCGCCAAGCGCGCCGGACGCAACCGGGTCATCGCCGACGCCGGCAACCTGACCGAAGCCTGAAACCCCGCGCCGGAACAGCGGCATCGACGTGCGTGAAAGCCTGCCACCAGGCGGGGCACTCACGTTCCGACCCCGCACCCCTTCAGGAAACCGGCGCCGTGCCGATGACCGTAGCAAACCTGAAGGACCCATCGATGCCACGCCACGCCCAGATGCCCTCTAGCGCAACGACGCCACCTGCGGGAAACGGGGGCCGCCGGCCACGACCCGACGCGCCGGGCGCGCATTGCCGGCACCCGGGCGAACGTGGCGGATCCCGCCACGCCAGCGGTGCCCGCCCCGGCGGATGGCCGCAATGATGGTCGACCGCAGCAACCCCACCCGTGCAAGCAACCGCGTCGACTGGAGCGATCCCCAGTTGCAGAAGCTGCTGAGCAAGATCGAGGACTGGGACCTGGACAACCGCGAGAACTTCCCGCGGGAAGAAGTACAGGTGCAGATCGGCTGGAGCG
The DNA here is from genome assembly GCF_030291135.1 of Rhodanobacter thiooxydans. Classification (NCBI taxonomy): domain Bacteria; kingdom Pseudomonadati; phylum Pseudomonadota; class Gammaproteobacteria; order Lysobacterales; family Rhodanobacteraceae; genus Rhodanobacter; species Rhodanobacter thiooxydans. The sequence goes on from NZ_CP127409.1 coordinate 2,215,728, forward strand.
CGGGCGGCGGGCGGACGGCAGTGCTGGTATGGAAGCGCGACAAGGTCATGGTGCTGGAAGCCGGCTTCCCGATTCCCACCGGTGAATACGTACGCGTGGACCGCTTCTACGGTGACGGCATGCGCAGCGTATGGGGGGTGCTGGTCGAAGGCCGCGCCGGCAGGCGTGCGGAAGACTGCAGCAACGGCGTGAGCATCTACTGGCTGCACGAGTGCTGACCGCTGGCGCTGCTCGCGCGATGGCGCCAGACCGGGACCGGGTACCGCCCGTGAGCGCGCACGGCGCGTGCCGCCCTGCCTTCAGCCGATGCGCAACTTGTTCAGGAACAGGCCGTGCTCGCGATCCTCGACTCGGTAACCCTCGCGTCCCTCGACGATCCAGCCCCACACGCTGCGCATGCCTTCCACATGCTGGCTATCCACGCGCACGTGATCGCCTTGCGCAACCGGAAACCGGGTCACCAGCACCATGGTCTGCTCATCCATCGAAATCAGCTGCGCCGGCTTGCTGACGACCGAATTGGCCGTCCATCCGGAGCTGACTTGGATCTGCACTTCCTGCAACGGCTGGCCACTGCGGTTGTCGAGCTTCCAGCCGTCGACTTTCTGCAGCAGTGCGTCCAGGTTCGGGTCACTCCAGTCGACGGCGCCGACTGAAACGCTCGAGCGTGACTTGTCGTGGCCCATGGGGCTGACCTCCCGCCGGATAGATGCGAATGGATAGGCAAACGCGTTCCCCGCAGCCAACATAGCAGAACTCCCGCCCGGCGGCCTGGCCCGGTAGCCACAAACCGCGCCACCGCGCGCGCCCGGCGCCGCGGGCTGCGCGGCAGTTGCATCGGGCACGGCTGGCAGCCTTCATCCATCGTGGCATGGGGCCGGGAAAGATGCCTGGAAAAGAGGCCACCTCACGCTGACTCCGTCAGCTTCCCTTTCCGGCACCGGTTCTGTCGGCTTCCCCCACCCGCTATGCTCGGCATTCACGGCGCGGGGAGCGCCGATCATCAGGGGAGTGACACCATGACGACACGATCCAGGGGGCCGCTGGCCGGCTTTGGCTGGCTGATGCGCGGCATCAACGTGGGCTACCGCCACCCGAAGCCACTGCTCGGTGGAGCAGCCTTCCTGTTGCTGGCGGCCTTCCTGCCGGCGCTGATCACGCTGCCGATGCAATTCCGCATGCAGCTGGCGGGCGTGCAGCCGAGCCCGGCCACTTTCGGCTGGATCATGGCGGGTTCCCTGTTGTTCGCCCTGCTGGTCGTGCCGCTCTACGCGGGCTATCTGCAGGTGGTCGACGCGGCCGAGCGCGGGCTGCCGGCCCGCGCACTCGACATCTTCAGGCCTTATCGACAAGGCGAGGCCTTGCGCCTGATCGGCTACGGGCTGGCGATGATCGTGGTCTACGTTGCCTTGCTCGGCGTCGTCATCGCAGCGACTGGCCGCGGGGTCGCCAGCTGGTACGCGCAAGTACTGGCGGCGCAGGCCAGCCACCAGCCGCCGCCGACGGCGTTGCCCGATGGCTTCGGGATCACCATGGCGCTGTTGATGCTGGTCGGTCTTTTCATGATGGGCTTCTATGCAATCAGCCTTGGCCAGGTCGCGTTGCGCGGCCGCAACGTGTTCGGCGCGATCGGCGACGGCATGGTCGGCGCGCTGAAGAACCTGCTGCCGCTGCTCGTGTTTGCACTGAGCGCCCTCCTTGCCTGGATCGTCGTGATCATTGCCCTGATGATCGCGGGCGCCCTGCTCGCCCTGCTCGCCAAACTCATCAGCCCGTGGCTGGTGCTCGTGGTGATCGTTCCGCTTTATATCGCCCTGCTCCTGGCGCTGTTCTCGATGATGTTCGGGGTGATGTATCACCTGTGGCGTGATGTGTGTGGCGACGACGTCGTGACCGACATGGATGCGGCGATCGCCGCCTGATCGTCGTCATCCGCTTCAATGCGAAGGCGGCCACGGCCGCCTTCGCCATTTGTGCCCAACCTGCAGCGACTTGCCGGACCCGGCGCAACCCGGGCTGGTGGATCTGGTGGGGCGGGCCAGCGCAACCTGAACCTTCCCGGTTTGCGCCTGTTCCCATCGCGGTCGCTTGAGGGGTACCCTCGACCTCCTTCTGACCAAAGTGGAGTCCCCCATGGCCCTGTGGAAAGAACCCGTCAAGACCGCCGCCACCTCAACGCCCGAAGCGGCGGAGCTGGCGCACCTCGGCACTCCGGAGCACAAGCCGGAGATCAGGCCAGAAGCGGAAAAGCCGGTGCAGCCCGCATTTCGTCCCACGCCCGCGCCGGGCAAGGCCGTGACCGAATCCCTGATCGCGCCCGACATCACCATCGAGGGCAAGATCGAAGGTGCGGGCCATGTGCGCATCGCTGGCAGCTTCAAGGGTGACGTCAATGTGCGCGGCGACGTCACCATCGAGCCCAATGCCAAGGTGACCGGCAGCATGCGCGCCGAGAAGGTGACCATCGCGGGCGAACTGATCGGCAACATCGAATCCGCGGTGCATGTGGAACTGCTGCAAACCGGTGCGCTGACCGGCGACCTGAAGGCCGGATCGCTGAGCGTGGCAGCCGGTTCGCGCATGCGCGGTCAGGTCGAGTTCGGCTGGGATGAGGTCAGGGATGGCCACAGCGCCCACAAGGCCAACCCGGGCAACGGCACAACTTCGTGACCACCGCACCCTCGGGCACGGCCGGGGCGACCCGCACCTGTCCGCACTGCCGCGAGACGATCCTGGAAAGTGCGGAAGTGTGTCCCGCGTGCCGCCACAAGCTGCGCTTCAGCGATTCAACCGGCGCGGTCACCACGCCGGCGTCCATACCACTGCGCGTGGAAGGCAGCTTCCGCAACCCGGTCGACAGCGGTGCGTGGGAATACTCGATGGTATTGACCATCCGCAACGAACGCGGCGAGGAGATCGCGCGCAAGCTGGTGGGCGTCGGCGCCATGAAGCCGGACGAACAACGCACCTTCACCCTGAGCGTCGAGATGAACCCGGCGGCTGCGGGTGGCAAGCGCACATGGCACTGATCAAGACAGTCCGGAGCCACTTCCGCCGGCGCGGCGCACGCCTTCGGCTCACCTCCCGGCAAACACCACCGCTGGCTGCAGCTTCACCACCGGCCGCACGCTGATCAGCGCGGCCGCCACGCTCACCAGCACGACGCCGAGCAGCCCCGCCAGCGGGGTGAACCACATCATCCGGAACGGGAAGCCCAGCCGCAGCACGACCTCGCCGGCGATGCCGCACAGCCCCAAGCCCATGCCGGTGCCCAGCAGGGCGCACATCGCGGCCTGCGCCAGCACCATCGCGGTCAGCGTTCCCGACGGCGTGCCCAGCGCCTTGAGCACGGCGTACTGGCTCTGGTGCTCGTAGGTGAACATGTAGAGCATGACGCCGGTGACGCCGAAACCCATGGTCATCGCCAGCGTGAGCATCGCCGCGATGTCGCCGACGTCCTCGGAGTTGACCAGGAACCAGCGCACCGTGTCGGACTTGAAATCCGCCGTGGTGCGCGCGCGCAAGCCGGTGCGCTGCTCGATGCGCGTGGCCACCTCGCTCGGCGAGGTACCCGGCACGGTCCGCACCATCACGAAGGTCAGTGTGTGCGGCTCCACCGGCAGGATGCGCAGCGCGTTGGACAGCGTGGTGTAGACCAGCGGCCGCGCCGGGTAGCGCGGCACGGTCGAGGACTGGCCCAGCACGCGCACCAGGTGCTCATTGACCAGCAGCTCGTCGCCGCCGCGCAGCTCGCGCGTCGGCGCATCCAGGTGCGCGCCGTCGTGCGGCCACTGGTCCCGCGCCAGCGCCGGCGTCTCCAGCTTGCCGCTGGTGCCGCCGGCGTCGACGATCACTGCATCGCGCGCGCGCAGCTCCTCCGGCTTGTGCCCGGGCACTGCTGGCGCGCCGGCCAGCGAGGCGTCGTCCACGCCGATCACCTGGAAGGTCTGGAACTGTCCGTTGGGAAAACGCACGTCTGCGTTGCCCAGCGCCAGCGGCACCGCGCGGCTGACGCCCTCGACGCTGCGCACCCGGTCCAGCGCGGAGGCCGGCATGTTGATGGTCTGCTCCACCGACTCCACCGCCGGGTCCATCACCCACACGTCGGTGGCGCCATTCTCGGAGATCAGCGCGAAGCCGTTGGTCATGAAGCCGCAGAAATACGAGGCGGCGAAGGTAACCAGGAAGGAAGTGAAGGCGATGCCGAACAGCAGCCCGATGAACTTTGCACGATCCGCCGCCAGCATCTTCAGCGCGATGCGGAACATCAGCGCTTTCCGCCCGCCGGCTGGCCCGGCGCGGGCGGCACCTCGATGAAGGCGTCCATCTGCTGGCCGAGATACACCGGCAGCGTGCCGCGCTCGAAGCTGTAGATCACCTGCAGCACGCGCACGTCGGTGCGCTCCGTGCTCAACCCGGTCAGCGAGGTCTTGGGCGTGATGTACGGCTCGATGTACTCGAAGCGCAGCGGGATGGACAGGCGGGGGTTGCCGCGCACGAACGCGCGCGCATGGGTGCGCGGGCGCACGCGCCACGCGTCGTTCTCGTCGATGTTCACGCGCAGGTACATGCGCTGGTCCTGGCCGATCAGCACCAGTGGCTTGGTCACCTCGCCTGCCGGCGCAAACTCACCCACCCGCAGGTTGACCTGCAGCACGCGCCCGGCAACGGGGGCATGCACCACCGCGCGGGCGATGTCGACCTCGATCTGCTGCTCGGTCGCCGCAGCCGTGTCCACCGCGGAGGCGGCCGCCTCCATGTCGTCCTTCGCGTTGGTCAGCGCCTCGACGCTGAGCGCGGCCTTGTCGAGCTGCCGCAGGTGGCTGAGGTAATCCAGCCGGTGCGCGGGCTTGGCCAGCGCCGCCCGGGACAGCCGGACATTGGCCTTCGCCACGCCGAGGCGCGCCTGCAGGTCGCGGTCGTCGATGCTGAAGAGTGGCGCGCCCGCCTCGACCTCGTCGCCCGGCCGCACATCGATCGCGCTGACCACGCCCGCCACGGCGGTGCCGACCGACACGTTACCCAGCCCGGTTTCGGTGATGCCGGTGCCCACCACGTAATCGGCGAACGGCACCTGCTCGACCGGTGCCGGCGAGGTCGTCGTCACCGACGATTCGCCGGAGCGCAATACCACCGCCACGGCGATGACCACGCCGATCAGCGCCAGGCCGACCAGCAGGTAGATCCGTTTCTCGAAGGACGCCATCACGTCGCCCCTCCCTGCCGCCCGCCCTCGCCGACCTCGACGATGCGCCCGTCCTCCATGCGCGCCATGCGGTCGGCGTAATCGAAGGTGCGGTTGTCGTGCGTGACCACGATGAGCGCCCGGTCGGGCGCACGGGCCACGCCGCGCAGGATGTCCATCATCTCGTGCCCCGTCTTCGCATCCAGGTTGCTGGTCGGCTCGTCGCACACCACCAGTTTCGGATCGTGCACCAGCGCGCGCCCGATGGCGACGCGCTGCTGCTGGCCGCCGCTGAGCTTGCGCGGCAGCGCATCGGCGCGCGCCCCCAGCCCGACTTCCTCAAGCACGGACCTGGCACGCTGCTCAGCCACCTCCCGCGCCACGCCGGACACCAGCAGCGGCACCGACACGTTCTCCAGCGCCGTGAGCGCAGGCAGCAGGTTGAAGGCCTGGAAGACGAAACCGACGGACTTGCCGCGAAAACGCGTGCGCTCGTCCTCCGTCATGCGGCCGATGTCGCGGCCCAGTACCGCGCAGCTACCGCCATCCTGGTCGAGGATCGTGGTGATGATCGAGATCAGCGTGGTCTTGCCGCAACCCGACGGCCCCACCAGCATCAGCAATTCCCCGCTGCGCACCTCGAGATCGACGCCGCGCAGCGCATCCACGCGCTCGTTGCCCGAACCGTAGTGCTTGGTCAGACCGCGGCAGCGCACGGCGGGTTGCTGGTCTGCGCCTGTCATCGATGGCCGCCGCCTTCAGGAGTATCAAGGCCGGATTGTAGCCCTCGACCATGAACGCGGAAGTCATGGGCCGCGCAAGAAATCTCGCGCAGCCACCGCGGCCGGCGACTCTCCAGCACGCCGATTCCTGCACTGGCGCCGCTGCGCATGGCGCTGCGGATCTTCCGCCGCGCCGGCATGGCGCAACTGCGCGAAAAGCTTCTTCAGCTCATCCGTGTGAGCGCTGGTCACGAGCGCGGCCGCGTCCTGTTCGACTGCAGTCTGACCGCCGACGCGCTCAACGCCAGACCAAGAAAAAGACTGAACTACCGAGCGCCCTAGGAGGGCTTCGATGAAGGCTGATCAGCCGTGCAGTTCAAACTTGATGCTACGCATGACTGCCCTCACTCCGCTCGATGACGACATAAGGGCAGGCGACGAAATTCTTTGCTCGGTCTGCGTACCACATGACGCGGGCCAAGCAGACGACAGGAATGCCGATGTTCACCTTCAGCACCTCCGATGCCGTGAGCATGCGCGCGAAGCCGGCGGAAAAGTAGGTCTCGTTCGCCAAGAAGACTGTTCTTTCTTCGCCCTTCTTCAGCTGGAAGAACTCATACCCAGGTTCTTGAGCTTCCGCTTTGCGCCATTCTCCCAGAGTCAGGTCGCCCGACATCCAAACCAGCTTCGTCCCGTTGTAGTTTTCGAAGCCTTCAAACTTCGGATAATCAGCTTCCAGCTGCTTCCATAGCGCATGAAGCATCTGACGGGAAGTGATGGAGTACGTCCGAGATTCCTGTGTCGAAACGCCTGCGTTTGCAAAATAGGCTGATATACCTGCGTTCCCGCCGCGTTGCTTTGTGATCTTCGCTTGCGGATCGGTTCCGAACTTCTCCTCATACTTGCGGGAGACGAAGTCGAGATCAAGGTATACGACGCAATCATCATTCAGACCGGGATCGGCGGGCACAGCTATCTCCCTAGTGGCTAACGCTGGAGTTAAGCAGCGGCAAAGCCGTCCGCCTTGAACGAACAGCTAGATTTCGCCGGTAGGTAGCCCGGAGACCTCTGCAAGTTTGCGCAAGACTACCCGGCAAGCATCAAGAAGTGCGGGTGTTTTGTCTTGTCCAAGGTATGTGCACTCGTGGACTAGCAGATTGCGATAGTGGACGGCGTGGCCAAATAGCTCCCAGACGCCAATCCCAAGAACCATTTCCGGGGTAGATGCGCATTTGACCTGAAAGTAAGCCTCCACCAGCGCGGTGGGGCCAGATTGGCGGAAAAGGTCATAAAAACTGAGCGAATCAGACTGCACTGAAGCTAGGTGATGTACCAGTAACGATCTGGCTAAAGCTTCCACCGCAGAAACGCGCGTGACTAATAGGTTTGGATCATGGTCAGCGTTGCTAATGCGCTGCAGCGCAACGCCCAAGCGCTGGCGCGGCGTGGACTGAACGTAAATGTCCCGAAGCTCTGCCCGGTGCTGTTCGAACCCGTCTGCAGTCATGGCTGTGAGATCTAACCCTCAGTAGACCCCAGATCGGGGTATATGCGCCCGATGTTCAGCCTTCGAACATCGGCCGTCAAGGACGGTGGAACTTACGTTGATTCAAGACGATGGCTGCCGATGCAGAGCAGTTCTGCTGCGTCGTTGCCGCGTTGTATATCTCATGAATCGCGGCGCTATGTCTTATCGCCCACAATTCGCGATGATAAAAACAGTCGTTCTGGCTTGTTTGCAGGATTTGGCGGCAGCAGGCGTTCAGCCAAGCCGCAGCCCAAAGCGGACATTCAACCCTGCGCCCGGCTCTGCGGATGCCGCACCTGCCCCTCCCCGCGCACCACGAAGCGCTCGATGGTCAGCGCCTCGGCGCCCATCGGCCCATAGGCGTGCAGGCGCGTGGTGGAGATGCCGATCTCGGCGCCGAGGCCGAGTTCGCCACCGTCGCTGAAGCGAGAGGAGGCGTTGACCATCACCACGGCGGAGCGGATCGCCTGCACGAAGCGTTGCGCGGCGGCTTGGTCGGCAGTGGCGATGACTTCGGTGTGGTCGGAGCCGTAGCGGCGGATATGGGCGATCGCTGCGTCGAGGTCATCGACCACGCGCACGGCGAGGATCAGGTCGAGAAATTCGGCGGCGTAGTCGTCATCGGTCGCCGCGTGCATGGCGGGCACCAGCGCGCGACTGCGCTCGTCGCCGCGCAGCTCGACGCCGCGTTCGCGCAGCGCCTGCGCCGCGCGGGGCAGGAAGGCAGCGGCCACGTCGCGATGCACCAGCAGGGTCTCCAGCGCGTTGCACACGCCGGGGCGCGAGGTCTTTCCGTCGATCAGCAGGCCCAGCGCCAGATCGAGGTCGGCGGCGCGGTCCACGTACAGGTGGCACACGCCCTTGTAGTGCTTGATCACCGGCACGCGTGCGTGTTCGGTGACGAAGCGGATCAAGCCTTCGCCGCCGCGCGGGATGGCCAGGTCGATGAGGTCGCCGAGTTGCAGCAGTTCGACCATCGCCTCGCGGCTCAGGTCGTCGAGCACGGTGACGGCGGCCTCGGGCACGCCATGCGCGCGCAGCGCCGCGTGCAGCGCGGTCGCGATGGCGAGGTTGGAATGGATCGCCTCGGAGCCGCCGCGCAGGATCACCGCATTGCCGGCCATCAGGCACAGCGCCGCAGCGTCGGCGGTGACGTTGGGGCGCGCCTCGTAGATCATCGCGATCACGCCGAGCGGGATGCGCACGCGTTCGATCGACAAGCCATTCGGGCGCATCTCGCGGCGGGTCGTCACACCTACCGGATCGGGCAACTCGGCCACTTCGCGCAGCGCGTCGGCGATCCCTGCGATGCGCGGCTCATCCAGTCGCAGCCGGTCGAGCATCGCGCCCTGCACGCCTTTCGCCGTGGCCTGGCGCATATCGATCGCGTTGGCGGCGAGTACGGCATCGGCGTGTGCCTGCAGGCTTGCAGCCATGTCACGCAGGAGTGCGCGCTTGGCATCGCTGCCCAACGCGCCAACGACAAGCGCGGCATCGCGACAGGCCAGCGCCTGCTGGCGAATGGTGCTCATGCGGAAATCTCCGTGGACGAACTGACGGGCGACTCGATGGTGGTGGCGAGGTCATCGCGATGCACTACCTCGTCGCCATGGCTGTAACCGAGCACGCCATCGATCTCGCGACTGTGCCGCCCGGCCAGCCGACGTATCTCGTCCGCGCCGTACTGACTGAGACCACGTGCAATCACGCTGCCGGCCGTGTCGACGATCTCGACCAGGTCGCCACGACGAAATTCGCCACTTGCTTCCAGCACTCCGCCCGGCAACAGCGAAACGCGACCACCAGCCAGCGCCTTCGCGGCCCCCGCATCGATGCGAATATGCCCCGGTTCGGCAGGCACATGCCGCAGCCAGTACTTGCGCGCCTGCATGCGACTGGAGGACGCATCGACCAGGGTGCCGCGCAGGCGGCCCTGCTCCAGTGCCTGCACCGTCGCCGTGTCGCGACCACTGAACAAGGCAGTGGGAATACCGGCGGCAAACGCCTTGGTCGCGGCCTGCAGCTTGGTCCGCATGCCGCCGGTGCCTACCGTGCTACTGCTGTCGCCGGCCATCTCCAGAATCGCTGGCGTCAGCTTGGCGACGTGCGTGATCGGCACCGCTGTCGAATCGCGCCGCGGATCGGCGCTGTACAGCGCATCGACGTCGGAGGCGATCAGCAGCAGATCGGCATCGACCAACGCCGCCACGATCGCGGCGAGGTTGTCGTTGTCGCCGAGTTTCAATTCGTCTACCGAGACGGTGTCGTTCTCGTTCACCACCGGCAGCACGCCGAGCTGAAGCAGTTCGCGCAGGGTGGCGCGCGCGTTGAGGTAGCGGCGGCGGTTGCGCAGGTCGTCGTGGGTCAGCAGCACCTGCGCCACTGGCCGCGCGGTCAGCGACTGCCACAGCGCGATCATCGGCGCCTGGCCCAGCGCGGCCAGCGCCTGTCGCGCGGCAAGATCGCCGCCAGCTGGCGCATGTTCGCGCAGCAGCGCACGCCCCGCCGCCACCGCGCCGGAAGACACCAGCACGACCTGGCGGCCCTCCGCGTGGCTGGCGGCGACGAAGGCGGCCAGGGCTTCGGCATAACGCGGCGTGAGGCCACCGCCATCGGCGGCGAGCAGGTTGCTGCCCACCTTCAGCACGGCGCGACGCCAGGGTGGCAGCGCCTGTGCGGACAGCTCGGTGTGCGTGTTCCCGGTGTCGATCGCCGCCATGCCCGTGTCTCCGCTTCAATCGTCGAGTGCGCGCAATCGCGCGTGCAGTTCATCCAGCCGCAGGTCGTTGCCGGCGCCCGGCGACACGCGCGCGGCGAGGCTGCCTTCCGGCGTGCGCCCCTGCCCTGCAGACGCCGCGGTTTCCGCCGCGGCACGGTAGGCGTCGCGGAACGGCACGCCGGCAGCAGCCTGCTCGATCGCCACGTCGGTGGCATACATCGCCGGCTCGATCGCGGCGCGCATCGCGCCCTCGTTCCACGCAAACCGCGCCAACAGGTCGGGCACCAGCTCAAGCGCCATCAGGCCATGACGCACGCCGTGGAAGATCGAGCCCTTGGAGAACTGCAGGTCGCGCTGGTAGCCGGACGGCAGCGACAGCAGCTGCTCGATCTCGGTACGCGCGGCGGCCACGCTGGCATAGCTGGCGCGCAGCAGTTCGATCACGTCAGGGTTGCGCTTGTTCGGCATGATCGAGCTGCCGGTGGTGTACTCGGCCGGCAGCTTGACGAAATCGAACTCGGCGGTGGTGAACAGCGACAGGTCCCAGGCCAGCCGGCGCAGATCGAGCAGCGCACCGCCGATCGCCTCCAGCGCCGCCATCTCGAACTTGCCGCGCGACAGCTGCGCGTAGATCGGGCTGAGCTGCATGCGTGCGAAGCCGAGTGCCTGCGTGGTGTGTTCGCGGTCCAGCTTCAGGTTCACGCCGTAGCCGGCGGCCGTGCCGAGCGGGTTGGCGTCGATCAGCGCCATCGTCTGGCGGGCGCGCAAGGCGTTGTCGATGAAGCCCTCGGCGAAACCGGCGAACCACATCGCTGTGGACGACACCACCGCACGCTGCAGGTGGGTGTAGCCCGGCAGCGGCACGGCCGGCTGCGCGGCGCGGTCGAGGCAGACGTGGGCGATGGAGCGGCAATGCACTTCCAGCGCAGCCAGCTTGTCCTTCAGCCACAAGCGGGTGGCGACCAGGATCTGGTCGTTGCGGCTGCGCCCGGTGTGCACGCGGCGGCCGGCGTCGCCGAGGCGCTCGGTAAGCCGCGCCTCGATCGCCGAATGGCCGTCCTCAAAGTGCTCGTCCAGCACGAACGCGCCGCTGGCGAAATCGTCGGCCAGCGCATCCAGCTCGCGCTTCAGCGCGGCCGCTTCACCGGCATCGACCACGCCGATGTTGGCCAGCCCCTCTACGTGCGCCTTGCTGGCGGTGATGTCGTGCAGGAAGAACTCGCGGTCCAGCAGCACGTCGTCACCGGCGAGGAAGCGCATGATCTTCGCGTCGATCTGGATGCCGGATTTTTGCCAGAGGGGTTGGGTCATGGTGGTGTCCTGGTTCTTTCATGCAGGAGCCCGCTGGCGGGTTCCTACGGCAAGGGGATGGCGGTGTACTCGTCCACGCCGATCGCGCGGTTGATGTTCTGCATGGCTTGCGTGGCGGCGCCCTTGAGCAGGTTGTCCAGCGTGGCCACGATCACCACGCGCTTGCCGTCGGCCGACACCGCGAAGCCGCCGATCTCGGTGTGGTGCTTGTGCGCGATGCGGCTGACCCACGGCGCCTCGTCCAGCACCGATACCAGCTTCTCGCGGTCGTAGGCATGCCGGAAACGCTGCAGCACTTCCTCGCGCTTCAGCTGACGACTGAGGTAGAGATTGCTGGTGACGGTAAGCCCGCGAAAGTGTGGCGCCACGTGCGGCATGAACTCCACCGGGATGCCGAGCCGGAAGCTGGCTTCCTTCTCGTGCATGTGGCCGGTGAGCGCGTACGGCATCAGGTTGTCGCGCAGCTTGTCCGGGTCGTTCTTGTCCGACGGCGTGGTGCCGGCGCCGGAATAGCCGGAGACGCCGAAGCACACCGGCGGCGCGGCGAGCAGGTCCTTCAGCGGCGCGATCGACAGCTGCATCGCGGTGGCGTAGCAGCCGGGGTTGCTGATCCTTTTTTCGCCGCGCCACTGTCCACGGGTGAGTTCGGGCAGGCCGTAGTACCACGACGGATCGAAACGGTAGTCGGCGGAAAGATCGAGGACCAGCGTGTCCGGCTTCACCGCGTCGATCGCCGCCACGTACGGCGCCGCCTTGCCGTTCGGCAGCGCCAGGATCACTACGTCGGCGCGCTTGGCGGCCACGGCCTCGGGATCGAGGTTCTCGTAGTGCAGTTCGCCGGCGAAGCCGTCAACCTGGTCGGCCACGCGCTGGCCATCCAGCTCACGCGAGGAGACGAAAGCCAGCTCCAGCGCAGGATGTGCCGCGATCAGGCGGATCAGCTCCATGCCGGTATGCCCGCGTGCGCCGACGATGCCGATGGTCTTCTTGTCGTGTGTCACCAATTCACTCCTGCGATTTTTTTACTCCTCCCCCTGCACAGCAGGGGGAGGTCGGGAGGGGGTGGCTTTTGATCTTCCACCGAGATCAAGAGCGACCCCTCACCTAAAGGACTCCCTTCGGTCGCCCCACCCTCCCCTGCTTCGCAGGGGAGGGCGTTGGTTTTGCTCAATCCACCAGCGTCGGCTGGCGTTGCGCGCAATGCGCCACGCAGCGGGCGATGGTGTCGAAGTTGCCGTCCAGGCCGTACCAGAACACTTTCCAGCGCGGCTGCTTGATGCAGCCGTCCGACTCGGCGTAGTAGAAAATGTTGACCTGGTTGCCATGGCGCGAGCGCCAGAACAACTGCGGGTTTTCCTCGCGCATCACCTGCCACACCGCGCGGCCCAGGCCTTCGCCCTGCGCGTCGTCGAGCACGGCGAACTTGTCCAGGTACGGCAGGCCGCCTTCCATGGTGAGGATCATCGCGGCGCGGTAGTTCTCGCTGACGTAGATGCGGAACGGTTTCGTGCGCTCGAAATAATCCGGCACCAGGGTGCGGCCGAAGCTGGATTCGATCAGGCCGCGCATGCGCTCGCGGTCCACGCCCTCCCAGGAGTCGAAGCGCAGCACCTTTTCGCCACGCCGCACCAGGGTGCCCGAGCCCTTGTGGGTGAACAGTTCCTTGGCCAGCTCGGACGGCCGGGTGATCGACACCGACGAGGTCAGCGGCAGGTCGGCCAGCAGGTCGGCGATCTGCTCGATCTTCAGGCGCATGCCGCCGTTGATCCACGGCTGCGCCATCAGGTGCTCGAACTCGGTACTGAGGTTGATCGAATCGATCACCTTGCCCTCGCCGTCGAGCAGGCCGCCGGTGCCGGTGAGGAACACGATCTTGTACGGTTGCAGTGCGCGCACCAGTTCGTTGGCGGCGATATCGGCGTTGACGTTGAGGATCTGCCCCTCGTCGGTCTCACCCAGACTGGCGATCACCGGGATCGAATTCGCACGCAGGCTGGCCTCGATCGGCGCCAGGTTGATGCTCTCCACCTTGCCGACCAGCCCCAGGGTCTCGCGGTCGAGGTAGCTGGCCATGAACACGCCCGACGGCACCGCGGTGGCGCGGGTGTCCATCGACTGCAGCGCCTCGACCAGCTTCAGGTTCTGCTGCATGAATACGCGCCGCACGATGCCCAGCGCCTTCGGCGAGGTCACGCGCAGACCGCCCACCGTCTGCTTCACGATGCCGGCGGCAGCCAGCTCCTCGTCGAGTTGCGGGCCGGCGCCGTGCAGCACGATCGGGGTCAACCCCACCTGCTGCAGGAAGGTCAGCGACGAGGCCAGGTCGGCCAGCTCGTCGCGCAGCACGGCACCACCGACCTTCACCACGGCGAAGCGCTTGGCGTCCACCTCGGAGAAGCGCTTCAGGTACTGCTGGATTTCCTTCGCGCTGCCCATGCTCGAAAGCAGGCGCACGATGGTCTTGCGGGTGTGCTTATGCGTTTCCATTGTTGACGATCCGGAATATCGTTTCTGCGTAATGCTGCAATTGCTCCAGCGCGACCCACTCGTCGGCGCTGTGCGCCTGGGCGATGTCGCCGGGGCCGTAGACGAAGGCGGTGTAGCCGGCAGCGGAGAACAGGGCCGCCTCGGTCCAGAAGTCCACTGCGTTGCCGACCGGGATGCCCAGCTCGTCGGCGAGGTCGCGTGCGACCAGCCGGTTCGCCTCGGCATTGGCGGTATCGCCGGCCGGCAGCGAGGCACCACGAAAAGTCTCGGCGAACTCCACTGGCTGCGGCTCCACCAGATTGCGGAAACGGATCAGCAGGTGATCCGGATTCATCGTGGGCAGTGGGCGCATGCCGAAACGCACCTCGGCACTCGGTGCAATCATGTTCGCCTTGATGCCACCTTCGATGCGGCCGATATTGAAACGCAGGCCGGTGAGCCCGCCGAAGCGTTCATGCGATTGCGCCGCCACGAAATCCAGTGCGGCGTTGCCCCAGCGCACGGCTTGGTGCAGCGCGCTGTCGCTGGGCTGCTGCTCGCCCGACGCATGCCCGGCGTGGCCGGCGAAGCGCATCAGCACCGACTGGATGCCGCGATGCGCCAGCACCGCCTCGCCCCGGGTGGGCTCGGCCACGATCACCGCCTCGTAGGGCTTCGGCTCGCGCAGAAAGCCAGCAATGCAGCGCGCATCGTTGGCTTCCTCGTCGGTCGTGAACAGCAGCGCCAGTGGGCCGTCGCTGGCCTTCGCCACCGCCAGCAGCGCAGCTGCCGCGCCCTTGATGTCGCAGGCACCGAGGCCGATCGCGCGATCGGCGGTGACCCGCAGCGTGTGCGGATCGGCCGTCCAGGCCGGCGAATCCGGCACCGTATCCAGATGCACGTTGAACAGGTACTTCGGTTCGCCGCGCACGGCGTGCAGCGCCACCGCGCCGGCACCGAAATCGGTCACCGTCACCGTGAAGCCAGGCAGCTGTGCGCGCAGGTAGTCGAAAATGCCACCGGTGTCGATCGCACGCGGCGGGTTGCGCGTGTCGAAACCGACCAGCGCCGCCAGGTGTTTCAACGTGGCATCGAGCAGTGCGCTCATCCGCGGTTGACCTCGGCCCACAGCGTGCTGCTCATGCCGAACAGCTTGATGAAGCCCTCGGCTTCCTCGACGCCCCAGTCGGCCGACTGCGCGTAGGTGGCACCCTTGGCGTTGAGGATGTGCTTGGACTCTACCGCCACCGCACCGACGCTGCCGCCGTTCGTCTCCAGCGTCACCGTGCCGTTGACGGTGGACTGGCTGGAGGCCAGGAACGCTTCCAGGTCGGTCTTCAGCGGATCGTGGAAGAAACCCTCGTAGACCAGCTCCACCCACTTGCGCGCCACCTCCGGCTTGAAGCGGTTCTGCTGCTTGCTGAGCACCGCCTCTTCCAGCGCGCGATGCGCGGCGAGCAGCGCGGTGAGGCCCGGCGCCTCGAAGATGATGCGACCCTTCAGGCCGATCGTGGTGTCGCCGGTGTAGAGGCCGCGGCCCACTCCATAGGCGGCGAACAGGCCGTTCAACTTCGCCAGCATCGTGTGCCCGGCGATCTTTTCTCCGTCCAGCGTCACCGCCTCGCCATTGACGAAGCCGATCTTCACCTGCAGCGGCTTGGACGGCCATTCAGCGCGCGGCTTGCACCAGCCCACCGCACCGGCGCCGGGCGCCTGCCACTTGTCGATCTCGCCGCCGGACATGGTCAGGCCGAGCAGGTTCTCGTTGATGGTGTAGGCCTGCTGCTTGGCGCGCACGCCGAAGCCGCGTTCTTCCAGGAACTTCTGTTCGTAGGCGCGCGTCTGCGTGTGTTCCTTCTGGATCTCGCGGATCGGCGCCACGATCTGGTAGTCGCCCAGCGCCTTCACCGCCAGGTCGAAACGCACCTGGTCATTGCCCATGCCGGTGCAGCCGTGCGCGATCGCCTTCGTGCCCAGTTCGGCGGCGCGCTTCAGCGCGGCTTCGACGATCAGGTAACGGTCGGATACCAGCAGCGGGTACTGGCCCTGGTAGCCCTCGCCCGCCCACACGAACGGCTTGACGAAACCGTTCCAGATGGCCGGGCCGCCGTCCACAGTGACGTGGCTGGCCACGCCCAGTTCCTTCGCGCGGCTCTCGATGAAGGCGCGCTCCTCGGCATCGACACCGCCGGTGTCGGCAAACACGGTGTGCACGGCCCAGCCGCGCTCCTGCAGATAAGGCACGCAGAAGCTGGTGTCGAGGCCGCCGGAGAAGGCGAGGACGATGTCTTTGCTCATGGCTTGCAGATCCTGGAAAGAAGTTGGGTCAGGCGGATTCGACAACGATGCGCGGCTCGCAGCGCACCGGGAAATTTACGGAATTGGCGATGAAGCAGGCGTGGTGCGCGGTTTCGTGCGCCGCCTCGGCCCTGGCCGGATCGCTGGCGGCGCTGATCGTCACCACCGGGTGCAGCACCACTTCGGCGAAGCGGCCACCGTCGCCTTCGGTGACCATCGTGCCTTCGGCGGCGTCGGTGTAGGCCGTCACCACCACGCCGGCTACGGTGGCCATGTGCAGGTAGGACAACATGTGACAGGTCGACAGCGCGGTCACCAGCATGTCCTCCGGATTGTGCCGGGTGGCGTCGCCGCGGAACGACGGATCGGACGAGCCGGCCAGCTCGGCTTTCCCCGCGATGCGGATCACATGGTCGCGGCTGTAGTTGCGATAGCCGTCCGTGCCCGTGCCGAGGTTGCCGGTCCACTCCACGTCGACGCGATAACGATGCTGATGGTTCACGGTGCCGACTCCTGCTGGCTGGACATCAGTGTGGCAAGTTCCGCGTCGCCATCGCCGTCGCGCTCGCGCAGGCCGGCGATCACGCCGGCACGGTTGCGCGCGGGATGGTTCTGGCTCAGCTTGAACTTGCCTTCGATGCGCTCGATCGCAACTTCGAGGCCGACGATCGCGCGCAGCGACTTCTCGATATAGTCGTCCGGCGCATCCGTAATCTTCCACGGCTGCGGCTGGCCGGCCTCATGGTGATCGGTCAAGGTTTCCAGCAGGCGACGCAGCCAGGCCGCGTCGTCGATCACCCGCAGGCGGCCATGCACGTGCACCACCGCGTAGTTCCAGGTCGGCACCTCGCGCCCGGTCTCGTGCTTGCTCGGGTACCAGTTCGGACTGATATAGCCGTCCGGCCCCTGGAACACCAGCAGTACCTCCGCGCCATCCTGTTGGGCCAGTTCGTTGCCGCGGGCGACATGGCCGTGCAGCACGTCGCCGACCAGCTCGAACGGCAGGTGGTTCGCGCCCAGCCCGTTCGCGGTGCGGGTCACCACGGTGGCGAACGGGTACGCACGGATCAGTCCGTGCAGGATTTCCAGGCGGGTTTCCGCAAAATACTTCGGCGTATACACGAGCGCTCAGCCCTGCCCGATCAACGACGCCATCACCGCCTTCTGCACGTGCAGGCGGTTCTCGGCCTCGTCGATGGCGATGCAATACGGTGCATCCATCACCGCGTCGGTGGCCTTGATGTTCCGGCGCAGCGGCAGGCAGTGGCTGAACAGGCCGTGGTTGGTCAGCGCCATCTTCGCCTCGTCCACGATGAAATGCTTGCTGGCTTCGCGTACGGGCTTCTCCTGCTCCCACTTGCCGAAGAACGGCAGCGCGCCCCAGCTCTTGGCGTAGACCACGTCGGCTCCGGCGTAGGCTTCCTCGATGTTGTGGCTGACCTTCAGCGAGCCGCCGTTCTCCTTCGCGTTCTGGTAGCCGAACTGCATGTAGCGCTCGTCCAGCACGTAGTCCGGCGTGGGGCACAGCAGGGTCACGTCCATGCCCATCTTGGTGGCGATCAGCAACGCGGAGTTCGCCACTGCGGTGTTCAGCGGCTTCGGATGATAGGTCCAGGTCAGCACGTATTTCTTCTTCGTGAGGTCACCCAGGTGCTCCTTCAGCGCCAGCGCGTGGGCCAGCTCCTGGCAGGGGTGGGTGATCGTCTCCATGTTGATCACCGGCACCGTGGCGT
The DNA here is from genome assembly GCF_030291135.1 of Rhodanobacter thiooxydans. Lineage (NCBI taxonomy): Bacteria > Pseudomonadati > Pseudomonadota > Gammaproteobacteria > Lysobacterales > Rhodanobacteraceae > Rhodanobacter > Rhodanobacter thiooxydans. The sequence goes on from NZ_CP127409.1 coordinate 2,233,690, forward strand.
ACTGCGCGAAGGCCTTGATCACCTTGTCCTGCCGGTCCACCGCCCAGTCCTGGAACTTCGGGAACGCGCGCACCGCGATCAGGTCGACGTAGCGCGAAAGCACCCGCGCCACCTCGGCGATGTGCTCCTCGGTGTCGCCGTCCATCACGCTGCCGACCTCGAACTCGATCGGCCACGCGTCCTTGCCCGGCGACAGCACGATCGCATGCCCGCCGAGGTGGAACGCGCCCAGCTCGAAGCTGGTACGGGTGCGCATCGACGGATTGAAGAACAGCAGCGCGATGGATTTGCCAGCCAGTTGCTGGCCGCGCGGTGAGCGCTTGAACGCGGCGGCCTGCTCCAGCAGTGCGTCGATCTCGGCGCGGCTGTAATCCTGGGTGGTGATGAAGTGGCGAATGGTCATGGAGTCAGGCCCTTGCTCTTCTTTGACTGGATCCGGCCATGGATGCCGGAATTTAGTGGATGTACCCGCGTGAAAAACCAACAAAAAACCCGGCGCGATGGCCGGGTTTTTCGTCGATGCACAAGAAACGCGTGCGACTGCCTACCCGGCCGAATATCCATCCAGCGGTCGGCGCGCACGCGACGTCATGCCAGCAGCCGCGCGGGCGCTGGTCAGTACGGTGGCGGTATAGACGGCTGAAGACATGCAGATTCCAGGTGACGAGTGCACATGATGGCGGCAATTTCGCTGCCATGCAACAAAAAAATCAGATCCGGAAACGACAGTGCCGTCCACCGGTGGGCGGCACTGCTGAGCGGCGAGGGCGTCCTCAGTCGGCCGGGTCGACCCTGACGCGTACGCGCAGGCGCTCGCCCGGGTCGTAGCTCAGGCGCGAGGTGTAGACCTCGCCGCGGTAGCGGTATTCCACGTCGTAGCCGATGATCCGGCGCTGCTCGCTGACCGAGTTGACCTGGCGGCAGTCGGTCTGGGTGCTCTCGTATTCGCTGCCACGGCTGGACACCCGGTTGCCCACCGCGCCGCCAGCCACGGCACCCACGACGGTGGCGGCCTTGCGCCCGTCACCCTTGCCCACGGTGTTGCCCAGCACGCCGCCGATCACGGCACCCAGCACCGTGCCGGCCGTGCTGTTGCCGCCCTCGCGACGCACCACCGGCTGCTCGTAGCATTCCTGCCGTGGCACTTCGGTGCGGGTAACGCCTTGCACCGGGTCGGCCCGCAGCACGTCGGCCCAGCCGTAGTGGGTGTTGTCATCGGCATTGGCATTGGCGTAACGCCCATCCTGGGCGTAGGCGCCTGTGGCCATCACGGCGAGTACCAGTGCGGAAAGCCATGGCTTGGTCATGGCGACCTCCAAAAATTCAGGACTGCGGGCGCGCTTGCGCGCGTACTGGCAGCATTCCAGCAAATTAACGCTGAATACACGCTTAGAACCCGCCCCGGCAGGGCTTGCAGGACTCGGCCACTTACACCTTGTTAAGATGCCGGGCTGGCTGCGCCCTGCCCTGCGCAGCCCCAAGCCGCGGATTCCATCGATGCCGATATCGCTCTACAACAGCCTGACCCGCCGCACCGAACCGTTCGCCCCGCTCGACCCCGAGCGCGTGACGATGTACCTGTGCGGCCCCACCGTCTACAACTACGTGCATATCGGCAACGCGCGCGGGCCGGTGGTGTTCGACGTGCTGGTGCGGCTGCTGCGCCGGCATTACCCGCAGGTGCGGTACGCCCGCAACATCACCGACGTCGACGACAAGATCAACACTGCCGCTCAGCAACAGGGTGTGCCGATCGGTGCGATCACCGAACGCTTCGCGCAGGCGTACCGTGAGGACATGGCCGGGCTCGGCGTAGCGCCGCCGGATGTCGAGCCGCACGCCACCACCCACATCGGCCCGATCATCACCATGATCGAAAATCTGCTGGACGGCGGGCACGCCTACACCGCCGAAGGCCACGTGCTGTTCGACGTCGGCTCGTTCCCGGCCTACGGCGAGCTGTCCGGTCGCAACCCTGAGGAACTGATCGCCGGTGCCCGCGTCGAGGTGGCACCGTACAAGCGCAACGCCGGCGATTTCGTGCTGTGGAAACCATCCACGCCCGAACTGCCCGGCTGGGACAGCCCGTGGGGCCGCGGCCGTCCGGGCTGGCACATCGAGTGTTCGGCGATGAGCGCGGCACACCTGGGCGACACCATCGACATCCATGCCGGCGGCATCGACCTGCTGTTCCCGCACCACGAGAACGAGATCGCCCAGTCCACCTGCGCGCACGGCGGCAAGGTGTTCGCGCGCTGGTGGATGCACAACGGCATGCTCACCTTCGATGGCCGCAAGATGTCCAAGTCGCTGGGTAACGTGCTGCTGGTGCATGAGCTGCTGCAGCTGTACCCGCCCGAGGCACTGCGCCTGCGCCTGCTGAGCGGCCACTACCGGCAGCCGCTGGACTGGTCGGAAGCCGCAATCACCCAGGCAGGCAGCACGCTGGACGGCTGGTATCGCGTGCTGCGCGACCTGGCCGCGGTCGAGCTGCCGGCTGGCGAACTGCCGGTACCAGAGCGCATCGAGGCAGCCCTGTGCGACGACCTCAACACGCCGCAGGCGCTGGCCGAGCTGTCCGTGCTGGCGGACGCGGCGCGCCAGTCCGGCAGCGCCGAGGCGAAAGCCGACCTGCTCGGCGGCGGCGCCCTGCTCGGCCTGCTGCAACAGGATCCGCAAGCCTGGTTCCGGCGCGGCGAGGACACGGTCGACGCGGCTTACGTCGAGGATCTGCTGCAACAGCGCCAGGCTGCCCGCGCCGCCCGCGATTTCGCCCGCGCCGATGCGATCCGCGACGAACTGGCGGCCATGCACATCGCGATCGAGGACGGTGCCCAGGGCACGCGCTGGAGCATCGCCAAGCCGTGACGCAAATGCAGGAGCGCACCCTGCGCATTTCATTTCCCGCCCCGCCCCGCGCGATAATGAGTGCATGAACGCCACCGCCACTACCAGCGCCGAGCAGGTGCAGCAGGAGATCGCCGAGGAATTCGCCTTCCTCGGTGACTGGACTGAACGCTACCAGTACCTGATCGATCTCGGCCGGCAGCTGCCGCCGCTCCCGGACGAGTACAAGACCGAGGCGTACCGTGTGCACGGCTGCCAGTCGATGGTCTGGCTGGTGCCCAGTGGCGATGCGTCGAAGATGCACTTCGAGGCGATCAGCGATTCGGCGATCGTGTCCGGCCTGATCGCCCTGGTGTTGCGTGTCTATTCCGACCGCCCCGCGGCAGAGATTCTCGCCACCGAGCCGGCCTTCATCGGCACGATCGGCCTGGCCAAGCATCTCTCGCCGACCCGCTCGAACGGTTTGGCCGCGATGCTGGCCAAGCTGAAGGGCTACGCCGCCGCGGCAGGCACAAGCTGACCGCACGAAGCCGAAACGCCACGCGCCTTTCGACCTCTTCGCAGCTGCCTGCAAACCGCAACGGTGCCCGCCGCGCACCGCACGGCGTCAATTCAGTGCAGTGTTGACACTTTACGTTCAAATGAGAATAATTCTCAACATCGTTGCTGACCATTCCCGGCCAGCAACGATGAAAGCGCTCCATCCGTTCGCCGCGGCCTGATCCCGCCAGCGCCACGCCGGCCCGGCGCCATCCCTTGTGTGCTCGTCGCGTCCCCCGCGAGGGATGTGCGTGGCCCACTGTTGCCCAGGATTCCTCCATGCGCCTGCTGCCTCTCTCCCTCGCCCTGCTCGCCATCCTGGGCTCGCCCCGGGCCTTTGCCGACGCTTCCGCCGACCAGGCCAAACTGCTGCCCGGCGTCAACGTGCAGGCCACGCATCCCGGCGATTACCGCGTGCCGGACGCCACCAGCGCCACCAGGATCGACGCCGCCCTGCGCGACGTGCCGCAGACGGTGAACGTGGTGCCGGCCAGCGTGCTGCGCGACCAGCACGCCACGTCGATCCAGGATGCACTGAAGAACGTGCCCGGCGTCGGTTTCTCGACCGGTGACGGCCAGCGCGACCAGGTTTCCATCCGCGGCTTCACCGCCATCGCGGACCAGTTTGTCGACGGCCTGCGCGACG